>JAQAJI010000038.1:13546-32830 GCA_028278665.1 Candidatus Rariloculus versatilis | reverse complement strand
TCCTTGTGAACGTCCAATCCCACGTACGCGCTATACTCCTTCACGACCTGCCCTCCTCAATGTGGCTCTGTGTCACGGTACCGCCCCCAAACATAACCCACGGTGCTTGAGGCTAGGGCAGGTCAATCCATGATGTCTAGCTGTGAACGCGATGCTGCTTGTGTGACGGGCTGTTGGGGCGGCGATGAACATACTGATCCTTGGTGCCGGGCAGGTGGGGGCTACGGCGGCCTACAGCCTCGCCCGCGAAGAAGCCAACGACATCACGATCGTCGACCGCAATCCCGTCGTTCTGCGCGAATTGCAGAATCGCCTCGACGTTCGCACGGTGGTTGGCAACGCGGCGTATCCGGAGGTCATCGAACGGGCCGGGGTCCGGGAGTGCGACATGCTCATCGCGTTGATGGACAGCGACGAGACGAACATGATCGCCTGCCAGATCGCGCATACGCTGTTCGACGTCAAGACAAAGATCGCGCGTGTCCGTGCCCGCGAGTTTGCCAACCACGCGAAGCTCTTCGCGGACGACATGATTCCCGTCGACGTCATCATCAATCCCGAACAGCTCGTGACCGAGCACATGACGCAGCTCATCGAGGTCCCCGGCGCGCTGCAGGTGCTCGAATTTGCCGACGGCCGGGTGCGGCTGGTCGCTTCGCGTGCGGAGGATGGCGGGGCTTTGATCGGGTACCCGCTGTCGGAGCTCTCCCACCACATTCCCAACGTCGAGTGCCGCGTGGTCGCGATCTATCGCGAGGGGCGCGGGATTATCCCCGACGGCAGCACGGTCGTCAGGGAAGGCGACGAAGTGTTCTTCATCGCGGCGCGCAAGGACGTGCGCACGGTGTTGAGCGAGATGCGCAAACTCGACGATCCCGTACGCTTTGCCGTCATCGGGGGCGGCGGCAACATCGGCGTCAGGCTCGCGAGCGCCATCGAAAGCTCCACTCACGTCAAGCTTATCGAGCGCGACCGTGCTCGCGCCGAAGAGATTTCCAAGCGGCTCGACAGCACCCTGGTCCTGCTTGGCGATGCGGCAGACGAGGAGCTGCTGCTCGAGGAAAACATCGACAGCGCCGACATTTTCGCTGCCGTCACCGACGCCGAGGAAGCGAACATCCTGTCCGGAATGCTGGCCAAGCGGCTCGGCGCTCACCGGGTCATGGCGCTGATCAACAAGCCCGCCTACGCTGAGTTCGTCGAAGCCGGCATGATCGACATCACGATCTCGCCGCAGGAGATCACGCTCGGGACGCTTCTGGCTCACGTTCGGCGCGGCGATGTGGTCAAGGTCCATTCCCTGCGCCGCGGTGCCGCCGAAGCGATCGAGGCGGTGGCGCACGGCCACGCCCGCGAGTCGCGGGTCGTCGGACGTGCGGTCGAGGAGATCCGGCTGCCGCGCGGCGCGGCGATCAATGCGATCGTCCGGGGCGACGAGGTGCTGATGGCGCATCACGACACGGTCATCGAGGAGGACGATCACGTCATTCTGTTCGTCGCGGACCGGCGCCAGATCGACGAAGTCGAGCGACTGTTCGAAGGCAGTGAGAATTCCGGCTGAGCATCGGCGTATGCAGAAGTCATCGCCATGACGGGGGGCACCGTTCAACGTGTGCTGGGCCTGCTGATTGTGCTCTTCAGCATGACGATGCTGCCGCCGATCGGCTGGGGGCTGTTCTACGGTGACGGCACATGGGGCGTTTTCGCCGCATCGTTCCTGATCGTCGCCGGCATCGGACTGCTGCTGTGGTGGCCGGTCCGCAGGGTCCGCCAGGAGTTGCGGCTGCGCGGCGGTTTCCTGGTCGTCGCGCTTGCATGGATCGTGCTCGGCACGCTCGGCGCGACGCCGCTGCTGCTCGCCGAGGCGCCGCAGATGAGCTTCACCGACGCGGTGTTCGAGGCAGTCTCGGGGCTCACGACCACCGGCGCAACCGTGCTCGTCGGGCTCGACTCGCTGCCGCCCGCCATCCTGTACTATCGGCAACAACTGCAGTGGGTGGGCGGTCTCGGGATCATCGTCTTTGCCGTGGCCATCATGCCGCTGCTCGGCGTCGGCGGCATGCAGCTCTACCGGGCCGAGACGCCCGGGCCGGTCCGTGAATCCAGGCTGACGCCGAGAATCACGCAGACTGCAAAGGCCCTGCTCAGCGTCTATGTAGGCATTACCTTCGTCTGCGCTGCGGCCTACTGGTTCGCCGGCATGAGCTTTTTCGATGCCGTCTGTCACAGTTTCAGCACGGTGGCGATCGGCGGCTTCTCGACGCACGACGCGAGCTTCGCGTATTTCGAGAGCCCGCTGATCGAGATGATCGCGGTCGTCTTCATGTTCGTCGCGGGCATCAACTTCGCCCTGCACTTCCTGGCATGGCGCGACAAGCGCCTCACGAGCTATTTCAGCGATCCCGAGCTTCGATCCTACGTGTGGATTCTCGGAGTTCTGTCCACGTTCGTCCTCGTTTACCTGTTGTGGCAACAGCAATACGACAGCGTTGCTGAAACAATCACGAAGGGCCTGTTCCAGGCGGTGTCGATCGCGACGACGACCGGGTATACGACGGACGATTTCGCCGCCTGGCCCGGCGCACTGCCCGTGTTGCTGCTCTTTGCGAGTTTCGTCGGCGGCTGTGTGGGATCCACGGCCGGCGGCATGAAGGTCATGCGCTGGTCACTGATCTACAAGCAGAGTGCGCGCGAGTTCCAGCGGCTCGTCCATCCGAGCGCCGAAATCCCCGTGAAACTCGGCACGCGGGCCGTGAACCCCCGGATCGTGGATTCGGTCTGGGGCTTTTTCGCCGCCTACATCATCGTGTTCATGGTGATCATGTTGGCGCTTCTGTCGACCGGCATGGATCAGAGTTCGGCGTTCGCTGCGGTGGCCGCGACGATCAACAACCTGGGTCCCGGACTCGGGGACGTCGCGTCGGGCTTCGGCGAGGTCACCGTCATCGCCAAGTGGGGCGGCGTTATTGCGAGCTTTCTCGGCCGACTCGAGATCTTCACCCTGCTCGTGCTCATCACGCCAACGTTCTGGCGCGGGTGACGGGCATCGCTGAACAGGCGCGAGTGCACCGGGTTATCGTCGCCGGCGATGGAGCGCCTTGCGGCCCACGCAAGCCTTGCAGCTTCACGCGACCGATCGGACTACAGACTCCCGGAGCCCATCGAGCAAGCCCTCAAGCCGCGCCATCCGCTCGCGCAATTCCGCCATCCCGTGCTCGAGCGAACCCAGACGATCCTCGACACGGTCGATGCGCAGATTCAGCAACCAGGTCATTCTCAGGTTGAGCGCGGCGAGAGCGATGCCGACCGCGACGATGGCCATGAATTCAGGAGTCATGAGGGCAGACTACCATAGCGTTCGCGGCGACAGCCACGCGCGAATTTCGGTGGAAATGGCTGGAAACTCGTCGGTTGTCCGTCGGCTGAATCCATGGCGCTTCGAAGCGGAACACACTTTCAATCGGTAGCAGGATGGATCTGACAGAAAACCTCGAAGCGTTGTTGGCCGGCGGTACGGACAACGCAGCGTTGCGTGTCGCGCTCGCGACGCGCTACCTCGCGGCAGGCGAGGCGCAACGCGCGCTCGAGCATGCGCGAGCGGCCGTCGATCGCGATGCCGACTATTCCGCGGCCTGGCGGGTGCTCGGCAAGGCGCTGAGCGCGGCGGACCGCGACGACGAGGCCCGGCAAGCGTACGAGCAGGGCGTCAGGGTCGCCGAGCGGCGCGGCGACCAGCAGGCCGCGAAGGAAATGCGGGTGTTTCTCAAACGATTGGCGCGCCGCGGCTGACGGCTATATTCTGCGCACGCGGGGGCAGGGATGGACGAATCGGGAGCTGGGTGCGCGGCGGTTGGCGTTGCGGGGCCTGGCCCGGATTACGCGGGGAGCTGATGCGGCCAGCAACGGACGGCGGGCGAAGCAAATCAAGCCGCGAGCGGGATGCACGCGAAGCGGATCGAGCCGGGGGCCGCACGAAGCAATAGCAATGCAGACCGTAAGCCAGAAACTCAGGCGATTCAGCGAGCTCAGCGGCCGGCTCGTCGCCTGGCTGACGCTGCCCATGGTCCTCGGCACCTTCGTGGTCGTCGTACTGCGCTACGTGTTCGACCTCGGCTGGATCTGGATGCAGGAGAGCATCATCTGGATGCATGCGGCGGTGTTCATGCTCGCCGCCGCCTATACGCTGAACCGCGACGAACACGTCCGTGTCGACGTTCTTTACCGGGGCATGCGGCCGGAACGCAAGGCGCTCGTCAACCTGGCCGGCACCGTGCTGTTTCTGCTGCCGATGGCCGTGTTTCTCGTGGTGACCAGTTTCGACTATGTCGTGGTGTCTTGGCAGATCGGGGAATCGTCCCGCGAGGCGGGCGGCCTGCCGTATCCCTTCGTGTCGCTGCTCAAGTCCGTGATCCCGGCGACGGCGATCATGCTGATCGCCCAGGGCGCAGCCAGCGCGATCGATGACGCGCTCGTGCTTGCAGGGAAAGCGCCGCCGCGAGCGGCTGCCGGGGCTCCGGCCGGCGAGGGTCCATAGTCGTGCCATGGATCGCCGCATTGTTGCCGGTTTTGCGCGGCGTCGCCGGCAGCATCAACGCCATGCTCGTGCTCGCCCGTCGAGGCTCCGGGCGGCGAAGGTCCGTAAGCGTGGAATCGACCTACCTGTCATCCCGGATTCGCTGCACGTGGTCGTGGCTACCGAACGGCGAGGGCCTGTAGCAATGGAGTGGATCGCCGTCGTCATGTTCGCGACGGTCATCGTCGTGTTGCTCGCCGGTTATCCGGTCGCGTTTTCGCTCGGCGGAACAGCGCTCGGTTTCGCACTGGCGGGGGTCGCGTTCGGCGGGTTCGAGGCGGCGTTCCTCGGCACGATGCCGAATCGCCTGTTCGGCATCATGAGCAACGAGACGCTCCTTGCCGTGCCGCTCTTCGTATTCATGGGCGTGACGCTCGAGCGGGCGAAAATCGCCGAGAGTCTGCTCGACAGCCTGAGCGCGCTCTTCGGCGGCCTGCGCGGCGGGCTCGGCATTTCCGTCACCGTCGTCGGGATGCTGCTCGCGGCGAGCACCGGCATCGTCGGGGCGACCGTCGTGACGATGGGGCTCCTGTCGCTGCCGACGATGCTGCGCCGCGGCTACAGCCCAGGAATCGCGACCGGAACGATCTGCGCCGCCGGCACACTCGGTCAGATCATCCCGCCGTCGATCGTGCTCGTGCTGCTCGGCGATGTCCTGTCGTCGGCCTACAGCCAGGCCCAGCTCGATCAGGGGATCTTCTCGCCGGATACGGTCTCTGTCGGGGATCTCTTCGTCGGCGCCGCGGTACCTGGGCTGGCCCTCGTTCTGCTTTACGTGCTCTACATCGTCGGCGTTGCGATCTTCAATCCCCCGGCGATGCCGGCCGCCGAGCGCGGTCCACGGCCTCCGCGCTTCCTTGATCTGATGGGCGCGCTGCTGCCGCCCCTGCTGCTGATCCTGGCCGTGCTCGGCTCGATCATGGCCGGTTTCGCAACGCCGACCGAGGCCGCCGGCGTCGGCGCGGTAGGAGCCATCCTGCTTGCGTTGCTCAAGCGGCAGTTCTCGGTACCGAAGCTTCGCCAGGTCATGCAGAGCACGATCCGCATCAGCAGCATGGTGTTCCTGATCCTGGTCGGCGCGTCGGTGTTCTCGCTGGTGTTCCGGGGCTACGGCGGCGATGCGCTCGTGCGGGAATTCCTCACGAGCCTGCCAGGCGGCGCGTTCGGCGCCGTTCTGATCGTGATGCTGCTGATGTTTTTGCTCGGATTCGTACTCGATTTCATCGAGATCACGTTTGTGGTCGTGCCGATCGTCGGGCCGATCCTGCTGTCGATGGGACTCGACCCGGTCTGGCTGGGCGTCATGATCGCGATCAACCTGCAGACTTCGTTTCTCACGCCGCCTTTCGGCTTCGCGCTGTTCTATCTGCGCGGGGTCGCTCCAGAGAGCCTGCGCACGGGCGACATCTATCGCGGGGTCATGCCGTTTGTTGCGATCCAGTTGCTCGCGCTCGGTCTGCTCGCGGCATTCCCGGAGCTTGCCACGTGGCTGCCCGAGGTCGTCTACGGACGGTAGACGGGGCCGCTGGGGCGCCTGTCGCGCTGCCGGGGGCCTGAGGCCGCCTCGCCGAAGAGGCCGATCGGCTGCGACGGGACAGCGGCGCCGCGGGCGGCAGGGCGCGCCGCTCTGCGTCGCAGGACGCCGCAGGGCTTTCTTGCGGCGGGCCGCGACCGTTTGCCGCTAATGCGAGTCGCTGTCTTCGGACGGCCGAGTGGGTTCAGGCGCCGAGGAGGCGCGAAACCAGCTCAGCGCGCCGAGCACCAGCAACGCCAGTGCGACGAGTGCGAACGGCAGCGGCGGTAGCCAGATAGGTACGTGTTCCATTCCGGTCAAATACGGTGCCAAAGGGCGTGAAAGTAGCCAGGCGATGGGCAGGCCGAGCAGGATTCCGAATCCCAGCAGCGTGTTGATCCTCCACAGGCCCGCCCAGAGCAGTGCGAGAATCGCCATGACGATGAGCCAGCCGAACATTGCAGGCTCAGTGTTCGAGCCCGGCCGGCGCCAGCGGTTCGGAGAAAAAATCGAGCCGTGTGAGCACCGTGTAGTCCCCTTCCCAGGCAAGGATGCCGATCAGGAAAAGCAACAGGAGCGGCGGACCGAGGATGGCCCAGATCAGTGCCAGGCGCTCCCAGGCCATGTGCATGAAGATTGCGACGATGAAGCCGGCCTTGAGCACCATGAAGAGCACGATCAGGCTCGTTCTCACCAGACCGTCGGGCAGAAAGTCGGTTCCGTAGGAGAACGCGCTGAACAGGAACAACAGGCCCCAGATCCAGAAATAGATGCTCAGAGGGTGTTGTTGCCCTTCCGCCTGTGCCATCGATGACTCCCTACCAGAGGTAGAAAAACGCGAATATGAAGACCCACACGAGGTCGACGAAGTGCCAGTAGAGGCCCGTGATCTCGACGATCTCGTAATTGCCCCCGCGGCGTTCATAGTCGCCGCGCAGAACCTTCAGCGCGCCCACGGCCAGGTAGACCACGCCGGCCGAGACGTGCAGGCCGTGAAAGCCCGTGATCTTGAAGAACGACGCGCCGAACTGCGAGGCGCCCATCGGGTTCGCCCAGGGCCTGACGCCTTCCTCGATGAGCTTTGTCCACTCGAACGCCTGCATGCCGACGAAAATCGCGCCGAATGCCGCGGTCACGAACATGAGCGCCGCCGCCCGGTAGCGGTCGCGGCGATAGCCGTAGTTCACGGCAAGAGCCATCGTGCCGCTCGACGTGATAAGCACGAAGGTCATGATCGCAATGAGGATCAGCGGGATCGGCTGACCGAATATACTGAGCGCGAAGACTTCGCTCGGATTCGGCCACTCGACGGCCGTGGACATCCGCACGTTCATGTAACCGGTCAGGAACGTCGTGAAGATGAACGTGTCGCTGAGCAGGAAGATCCACATCATGGCCTTGCCCCAGGGGACGTGAAAGGCCTGTTTGTCGGTCGCCCAGTCGTCGACGATGCCGCGCCATCCCTCGGGCGGCAATGCGTCTGCGGCGGGGTTCATCCCTTCTTGCGCCATTGGAGTCTCGTTCCCGGATTCAGGTAATCGACAGTTGCGTGAAGAGCCCGAGCCACACCAGCAGCAGGAAGTGCCAGTAGGTCGTGCACAGGCGCACCGTTTGCCGGATCGTGCCTACGGCCACGACGTTTTCCGTGTCCAGGCCTCGCCAGACCTGCGCGGCGGTTCGGCCGAGAACGACCAGGCCGCCGACGAGATGCAGGCCGTGTATGGCCGTCAGCAGAATGAAGAATGAGTAGGCCGGATCGCTCACGCCGTACCGGCCGGTGGCCGCCAACTGCTGCCAGGCGAGCAACTGGCCGGCCAGGAACACGACGGACAGGACGCCGCCGGCCGTGAACCAGGTTCGCAACGCGCCCAGATCGCCCTTGCGAGCGGCGCCGGTCGCCGTCTGCATGGCGCCGCTGGCCGCGACGAGCACGAAGGTGTTGAGCCAGAGGATTCCGGGCTCGTCGAGCGGTACCCAACCGACCAGTTCGCCGTGGCCGAAGCCCATGCGCATCAGATACGCGCCGTTGAAAATCAGGAACAGGCTCGCGACCATGGCCATGAAGACCCAAAGCCCGACCTTGGGCGCCGACGAAGTCAGCCCGTCCTGGCTGCCTTCGATCACGCCCTGCCGCTCCCAGGGCTTGTCCTTCAGGCGCTGGATCAGTACCCACCAGACCGTGACGCCCAGCACGAGGCCGATGGCGAGTCCGGTCATCATTTGCGGCTCGCTCCTGCAACCCGGAGGCTTTCTTCGCCCGGCTTGATCGGGTGATTCTGCGGAATGAAGTCCGCTTCGTCGCCCGGTACGCTGTAGTCATAGGCCCAGCGATGGACTTCGGGAAGCTTCGGTCCCCAGTTGCCGTGCTTCGGCGGCGTGTCGGGCGTCTGCCATTCGAGGGTCGTCGCGCGCCAGGGGTTGGAGTCGGCGCGCTTGCCCTTCCAGAGGCTCAGTGCCACGTTGAACAGGAAGATCAGTTGCGCCGTGGCGACCACGATCGCTGCGATCGTGATGCCCTGGTTCACTCCGAGCGCGGAATCCGGGATGAAGTCGGTCTGGCCATAGTCGTAGTAGCGCCTCGGCATGCCGAGGATGCCGAGATAGTGCATCGGCAGGTAGATCGCGTAGGTGCCGAGGAAAGTCATCCAGAAGTGAATCTTGCCGAGCACGTCGTTGGGCATTCGGCCCGTGATCTTCGGAAACCAATGGTAGATCGCCCCGAACAGCACCATGACCGGCGACACGCCCATGACCATGTGGAAATGGCCGATGACGAAGTAGGTGTCCGACAGCGGCAGGTCGACCGTCACATTGCCGAGGAAGAGCCCCGTCAGGCCGCCGTGGATGAATGTGAATATGAAGCCGGTCGCCCAGAGCATGGGCAGGTTCAGGTGGATGTCGCCGCGCCAGAGCGTCAGCACCCAGTTGTAGACCTTGATGGCCGTCGGCACGGCGATGATCAGAGTCGTCGTCGCAAAGAAGAACCCGAAGTAGGGGTTCATTCCGGACACGTACATGTGGTGCGCCCAGACCACGAAGCTCAGCGCTCCGATCGCGACGATGGCCCAGACCATCATACGGTAGCCGAAGATGTTCTTGCGGGCATGGGTGCTCAAGAGGTCCGAGACAATGCCGAAAGCCGGCAGCGCGACGATATAGACCTCCGGGTGACCGAAAAACCAGAACAGATGCTGGAAGAGGATCGGGCTGCCGCCCGTCGTGTCCGTCGTCTCGCCGAGCGCCAGGAGCGCTGGCATGAAGAAGCTCGTGCCGATCATCCGGTCGAGCGTCATCATGATGGCGGCGACGAAGAGCGCCGGGAATGCCAAAAGACCCAGAATCGTCGCGACGAAAATCCCCCATACCGACAGCGGCATTCGCATGAGCGTCATGCCCCTGCAGCGGGCCTGCAGCACCGTGGTGACGTAATTGAGGCCGCCCATCGTGAACGCGACGATGAAGATCGCGAGCGACACGAGCATGAGCACGATGCCCCAGTCGGAGCCCGGCGTGCCGTCGAGAATCGCCTGCGGCGGATACAGCGTCCAGCCGGCGCCCGTCGCACCGCCCGGCACGAAGAAACTCGCGATCAGGACGATGACGGACAACAGGTACACCCAGAAACTCAGCATGTTCATGTACGGGAAGACCATGTCTCGGGCACCGCACATGAGCGGGATCAGGTAGTTGCCGAATCCGCCGAGGAACAGCGCCGTCAGCAGATAGATCACCATGATCATGCCGTGGGTCGTCACGTACTGGTAATAGTTGTATGGCGTCATGAACGAGAAGAGGTCGGGGAAACCGATCTGCAGGCGCATGAGCAACGACAGCGCGAGCGCAATGAGACCCACGCCGATCGCGACCACGCCGTACTGGATCGCGATGACCTTGTGGTCCTGGCTCCAGATGTACTTGGTGATGAACGTGTCGGGATCGTGCAGGTGATGATCCCGGTCGGCGATTGCTACGTAGGCCATGTTCCCTGGGTCCTCCTGTCGCTGTTGACGCCTGACGCCGCGCCGCGCGTTCTACAGGGTATTGATGTAGGCGATGATGTCGTTGATCGCGGCCTCGTCCTTGAGGATGTTCGCCATCATGTACATCTGATCGCCGTATACGTCGGTCTCGTGGCCGCCGCGTATGCCCTGCTGGAAATTCTCAAGTTGCCGTGCGAGGTACCAGTCGCTCATTCCGGCCAGGCGCGGTGCGTTGGTGCTCCAGACACCCTGTGCCTCGGCGCCGTGGCAAAAGCCGCACGTCGTGTAGAGTTTCGCGCCGCGTTCCACGTCGCCGAAGACCGTCTGCTCCGGCGGCACGTCGGGCAGCGTCCGCATGTAGGCGATGACGTTCTCGAGCACGGCCTCATTGGCAAGTATCGTCGCCATCGGCCTCATCTGCAGGCCGAAGACATCGCGCGCGTCGGCGCCGCGCACGCCGCTGATGTAGTTGGCGATCTGCCGGCGCATGTACCAGTCTTCCTGGCCGGCGATCTTCGGCGCGTTCAGCGCTTGCAGCCCTTCGCCCTGGGCGCCGTGGCAGGCCGTGCACACGGCATAGTTGGCGGCGCCGAGGGCAGCGTCGCCAACCGGCCGCGCCAGGGTGTCGGCGAACGTGGGCTGCCGTGCGAGCCATTGCTCCCAGTCAGCCTGCTCGTCGACGACGACCTTGCCGCGCATCGCGAAGTGTCCGATACCGCACAGCTCCTCGCAAAGAATCTCGTAGGTGCCGGTTTTTACCGGCGTGAACCACTGGTAGGTCACCATGCCGGGCACCAGATCCATCTTGATCCGGAACTGCGGCACGGCGAAGTTGTGCAGCACGTCCGTGGACCGCAACAGCACATGCGCGGGCTGGTCGAGCGGCAGGTGCATCACGGGATCGGCGATGAGAATGTCGTCCTGGCCGGCGGGGTCCTCCGGATCCATGCCGAACGGATTGTCGACGGTCATGTGCCTGACTTCGGTGTCACCGAACTCGCCGTCGTCGCCCGGCAGCCGGTAGCTCCAGTGCCACTGCTTGCCGAGCGCCTCGAACCGGAGCGCGTTGTCGGGCACCGTGATGAAGTCGCCCCAGACGACGAGTCCGGGCGCGAGCATCGCCGCGACGCCTACGGTCGTCACGGCCGTGAGCCAGATCTCGAGCTTCTTGTTCTCGGGTTCGTAGTGCGCCTTGTGGCCCTTGCGATGGCGGTACTTGATGAGTGCGTAGGCGGAGAACAGGTTGATGCCGACGAAGACAACCCCGGTCACCCAGAACGTGACGTCGACCGTGAAATCGATGGTGCTCCAGTTCGATGCGAGCGGGGTGAAGTACCAGGGGCTCAGGAAATGGAAGAGCAGCGATCCTGCGACCAACAGGACGATTACAATGGCCAGCGCCATACGTCATGCACCTCTGTTTCGCTCGCTGCGATTCGCGTGTGGCGGATCGCAGCGTGCTTCGAATGTACGACTTTTTCTGTCTGTATTGCTATTCGACGATGAACTTGCCGTTCATCAACACGAAGTGGCCCGGGAACGAGCAGAAATACGTGTAGTCTCCGCCGGGTTCAAGGGCCGATATGTCGAACGTGATCGATGTCTGTTCTCCGCCGCCGATGACGTCGGTAGTTGCGATCACACGTTCGTCGCCCTCCGGGACATAGTGGGGCGGCCCGGAGGCCTGACCGGCCTGGGCTACGGCCTGCCAGTCGGCGGTGGTTGTCAGTACCCAGTTGTGGCCCATGATGTTGGCGGCCAACTGTCCGACGTGAACGAGCGTAAGCGTGACTTCTGTGCAGCTTGAGCTGACGCTGAGTTCGCTCTGGACGAACTGGATCTGGTCGTTTCCTTCGATCGTGAGGGCGCATTCCTGCCCCAGTGCCGACCCGCAGAACGCAAGCCCTGCGAGTGCAAACAGCGTCAAGTTCCTTCTCATCAATCTTCTCTCGATCACTTGCGCGATTGCCCGTATGAAACCGCGGCGGGATTCTACCAGAACGAGGTACCGGCGGTAATGCTTGCGGCGCCGCTATTGAAGCCGGTTTTCCGCGCCGGCGCAGGAGCTCGCGCCGCAGGAATTCACGGCCGCAAATCCGCTCTCGTCCGTGCCATCGTGCGATCGATTTTGTCAAATGTGGCTCGATTTTCTCCTCAATCGATCGGGCTACGGGACGGCGATATCGGGTTCTCGCTCACAGGACTTCCTGCGGCGCAGGCTCCCGGCGCGCGGCGGAGCGGTCAGACGCGCGTCTGCAGGAACGCCTGCTCGGAAATCCGCTGCCAGGTTTCGGACTCTTCGAGGAAGGCCGTGTAGGAATTCCAGACGCGGGCGACTACGGGGTCGGCGGCGGCAAGCTCCTCGACGACCTCGAGCGTCGCCGCCTTGAGACCGGCGAGCACATCGGGCGGGAAGCTCAGCACCTCGACGGACGGGTCCTCCTCGAGTTGGCGCAGCGCGCCGGCGTTGCGCGCCATGAACTCCGAAATCATGTCGAGACTCGCCGCCTGGCAGGCAACGCGGACAATGGCTTTCAGATCGTCCGGCAGTTGGTCCCAGGCTTCGCGATTGACGATGCACTCAAGTGCGGGTCCGGGCTCGTGCCAGCCCGGGTAGTAGTAGTAGCGTGCGGCCTGGTGCAGGCCCATCGCGACGTCGTTGTAGGGTCCCACCCACTCGGCCGCGTCGATGGCGCCGGTCTGCAGGGCCGTAAAGACTTCCGATCCCGGTATGCTGACCGGCGTGGCGCCCACCCGGTTGAGCGCTTCGGCGCCGATTCCCGGGATCCGGATTCGCAAACCGCGCAGGTCCTGCATGCTGTCGATGCGCTTGTTGAACCAGCCGCCGGTCTGCACGCCGGTGTTGCCGGCGGGAATCGGGACAAGACCGAACGGCTCGTAGACTTCGCGCCAGAGTTCCAGGCCGCCGCCGTAGTAGAGCCAGCCGTTCACTTCGTGAGCGTTCATGCCGAACGGAATCGTGCAGAAGAACTGGGCCGCTTCGGTCTTGCCGCGCCAGTAGTACGACGCGCCGTGGCCCATCTCGGCCGACCCCTGCGAAACGGCGTCGAAGACCTCGAACGCCGGTACGAGCTCGCCGGCCCCGTAGACGGTGATCTGCAGGCGGCCGTTGCTGAGTTCGTCAATGTAGCGGGCGAGCGTGTTCACGCCCGTTCCGAGTCCCGGAAAGTTCGGCGGCCAGGTCGTGACGAGATCCCATCTGAAGCGCTGCTGCGACACGGTCTCAGTGCCGGCCTGCTCGGATTCGCCGGCACAACCGGCGAGCGCGGCGGCGCCACCGAGTCCGGTGACGAAGTCTCGACGTTTCATCGGGGCGCTGGCCTTGGATGGATGCGGGCGACTACAAATAACAGATTGTGCCCGGCGAGCCTAGCCCGCAAGTCTCACCAGGCCGCGCTTCACCATGGTGCGTTACGGATGAATTTCGGGAGTTTGCAGGACAATTGATGGCTTCGCACAGGTGACAGCATGCGCTGGCCCCACCCTCGCTGGTCCTTTTCGTGCAGGCGCACACATGCTCGGAACACGTGAGGACGCAGTGCCGCAGTTCGCTCGCTGCTATCATGGTTCGACAAGTGGGATGTCAGATAAATCTTCATCCCCCCACTCGTTTGCAAAAGAATGCGATCAGTGAGCATAAATGTCCCACACAACTCAGAAATACTAGAATGTGGGACATGTTTTCAAGATCGTGCCATTTATTTTCCACATGGTGCCGGGAATCCGGCAATCCGTGGCGCAAGTTGTCACAAGAGTGGGATGTCGTGATAGTCAGTAGCGAAAACCGCAATCAGCACGCCGGCCGGTCGACCGTAGCTGGGCCGCGATACTGTCGCATTCAGGCCGCCCGGCCCGGTGCGTCGCTGAGCGCGGTGTCGATGTCCGCGATGATCGTCCGGGCGGTTTGCGCCGGGTCGGCGGCGTTCCTTATCGGCCGGCCGACGACGAGGTAGTCCGAACCTGCGAGTATCGCTTCGCGCGGGGTCAGGCTTCGCTTGTGATCGTCCGTGGCTGCGCCGCCCGGCCTGATTCCCGGTGTCACGATCAGCGCCTTGCCCCCGAATCTTTCCCTGATTTCGCCGACGGAACTTCCCGAAGCGATGACTCCTTCACAACCTGACTCAAGAATCGTGCGGGTGCGGTTCAGCACCGCCTGGTCGAGCGTGATGTCGGCGGATTCCGGAAGGCCGACGTACGCCTTGAGGTCCGCGGTGTCCCAGCTTGAGAGAAAGGTGATCTGAAGGAATTTCGGGGTCGTGCGGCTGCCGCGGCCGTCGATGGCGGCGATGGCGGTATCCCGGTTGCCTTGCAGGGTGAAGAATTCGACGCCGTCGATGGCGGCCCGGCGAACGGCGGCGGCGACTGTTCTGGGTGTGTCGTCGATCTTGAGGTCGAGGAACACCTTCTTGCCTGCGCCGATCAGCTCCTCGACGAAGCTCATCCCGGGGCCGACGAAGAGCTGCAGCCCGACCTTGTAGAAGCGCACCGAGTCACCGAGGGACCCGACCAGGTCGCGGGCTTCGGCGGGAGTATCGAAGTCGAGTGCGACGATGAGCCGCTCGGATGCGGGAATCTGCCGTTGGATTACGGTTCTCCGGAACGTGTCTGCTGCCGCGGGTGGCGCGAATACCTGAGCCGGGGAATCTCGCGGGCTCCGGGTCCGCGCCGGCAGCGATCATAGCATGGGGCTTGCGCCGCGCCGGGAGCCCGCGGCTTGCCGCCGCGCGGGCGCTCAGCCAAAGTACGCCGGACACTGGATCGGGTTGATGATCGGTTTGCTGCAACGAGTGAGTGAGGCCTCGGTCGCGATCGACGGCGCAAGCGTCGCCGCGATCGGGCGCGGTCTGCTCGTGCTGGTCGGCGTCGAGCGCGACGATGGCGAGCGCGAGGTCCGCCGCCTGGCCGAGCGGCTGCTCGCGTATCGCGTGTTTCCCGACAGCGACGGCCGCATGAACCTCAGCGTGCGCGACATCGGCGGCGAGCTGCTGCTCGTGCCGCAATTCACGCTGGCCGCCGATACGCGCAAGGGTAACCGGCCCGGCTTCTCGCGGGCCGCGGACCCCGCAAGCGGCGAAGCGCTGTTCGGCGCGCTCGCTGCCGAGATCGAGCGGCTCGGCACGTCGCCCCGCTGCGGTCGCTTCGGCGCCGACATGCAGGTCAGCCTCGTCAACGACGGTCCCGTGACGATCTGGTTGCAGGTTCTGGCGTAGCCGGCGGAGGGGAATCTGCGGTCGCGCTTTAGCGTATGATTGAACGCTAGGACAGTCTCGGAGGGCTGACATGGGATTCGGCGGAATAAGTATCTGGCAGCTCCTGATCGTGCTGGTCATCGTTATGCTGGTTTTCGGCACTAAGCGGATCAAATCGCTGGGCGGCGACCTCGGCGGTGCGATCAAGAGTTTCAGGAAGGCCATGGACACGGAGAACGCCAAGGGCACTGACGACGGCGCAGAGTCCGGGGAGCAAAAGCAGATCGAAACCGACGACGCGCCTGACGCACAGTTCGCCGAGCAGAAGGAACAACAGCGGCAGGGATGAGGAGCGGGCATAGTCGATGTTCGACGCCGGTTTCAGTGAACTGGTCCTGCTGTTTGCGATCGGGCTGCTTATCCTCGGGCCCGAGAGGCTGCCGCGCGTAGCGAGCCAGATCGGCCGCTGGGTCAGCAAGGCGCGCCGCACCGCAAGCCAGCTTCGCCGCCAGCTCGAGCGCGAGATGGCATTAAACGAGATTCGCCAGCAGTCGCAGCGGCAGCCGCCCAAGCCACCGCCCTCCGCCAGGTCCGGCGCCGCTGACGGCGAGCCAGGCGATACGGACGCTGCACCCGGCACGACGTCCGCCAACGACGGCGCCGGGGCCGACAGTGCCGCAAACGGTTCGCAAGCGAACCCGGCTGCGCCGGGCGAATCATCGGAGGGTCCGCCGGGCGACGCTGGCGCGGCTTCCGCCGAGCCTGGCCCGGCAGCCGCCGCGGGGGCTGACTCGTCGGGTCCGGGCGAATCCCCGCGCCAGTCCGCGGCCGACCCATGAGCACATCGTCGGAAAATCCTGACAACGCTTCTGCCGAGAGCGGGGAGGAACAGCTCGCCGAGGGCACGCTGCTGTCACACCTCGTGGAACTGCGCCAGCGTCTGGTCTGGGCGACGCTTTCCGTGCTCGCGATTTTCCTCTGTCTTGTACCGTTCGCCCAGCAGATCTTCACCTGGGTTTCAACCCCGCTGACCGACGTCCTGCCCGAAGGCTCGACGATGATCGTTACGGGAATCGCGTCGCCGTTTCTGACGCCGTTCAAGACGACGCTCTTCGTCGCATTGTTTATCGCCATGCCGGTGGTGCTCTACCAGATCTGGAGGTTCGTCGCGCCGGGCCTGTATCGGCGCGAGAAGCGATTCGCGGTGCCCCTGCTCGTATCGAGCATCCTGCTGTTTTATTGCGGTGTCGCGTTCGCCTACTTCATCGTGTTTCGCCTTGCGTTCGCGTTCTTCGTCTCGGTGACGCCGGAAAGCGTCGCCAACATGCCCGAGATCAATGCGTATCTGGGCTTTATTCTCACGATCTTCTTCGCTTTCGGGCTCGCGTTCGAAGTGCCGATCGCGACGTTCATGCTCGTTTGGAGCCGGCTCGTGACGATCAAGACCCTGGCCCGAGCGCGCGCCTACGTTTTCCTCGGCGCGTTCGTCGTCGGCATGCTGCTGACACCGCCCGACATCATCTCGCAGACGCTGCTGGCAGTGCCGATCTACCTGCTCTACGAAAGCGGTCTCGTGCTTTGCCGAATCATGCTGCCCGACGTCGTCCGACAGGGCGAAGAAGCCGACGAGCAGGCGTGAGGCCTGCCCTGACTCCAACTCGCGCCGAGCGCGTCCTTTGATGAGCTCTGACCTCGCCGACGCCTCGCAGACTGCCGGCGAAGTCGCCGGACATCCCCGCGGCCTCGCGACGCTGTTCTTCACGGAAATGTGGGAACGCTTCAGCTACTACGGCATGCGCGCGCTGCTCGTACTGTTCATGGTCGAGCAGGTCGCCGACGGCGGGCTCGGGTTCAGCGACGAGACGGCGACGGCAGTTTACGGCCTCTATACCGCTGCGGTTTATCTTGTCGCTCTGCCGGGCGGCTGGATTGCCGACCGGATCTGGGGGGCGCAACGCGCGGTCTGGTTCGGCGGGATCGTCATCGCCTGCGGGCATTTCGTGCTCGCAATCCCGGGTCTTGCGAGCTTCTTCGGCGGCCTCATCCTCGTCGTGCTCGGCACGGGCCTGCTCAAGCCCAACATCAGCGCACTGGTCGGAGAGCTCTATGCGCAAGGCGATCCGCGGCGCGACTCGGGCTTCACGATCTTCTACATGGGCATCAACATCGGCGCCGCCGCCGGACCGCTCGTGTGCGGCTGGCTTGCCGGCGGCAACTGGCACTACGGTTTCGCGGCGGCGGGCGTCGGCATGCTCGCGGGGCTCGTGCAGTTTCGGGTCACGCGCGCGTCGCTCGGCGGGCGCGGTCTGCGTCCCGGCGCCGCCGCCGGAGCGGGCCTCAGGCGCGGTGCGCTGTCCGCGGGCGCACTGACGCTTGCGCTCGTCGCCTTCGTGCTCCTGGCGGGCCTCAACGGCTGGATCCGCTTCGATGCGCTTGCGCTCGCGCAGGGCACGTCCGTGGTGATCGCGGGCGCAACGGCTGCCTGGTTCGCGTACATCTTCATCGCCGGGCGCCTCAACGTGGATGAGCGCCGGCGCATGATCGTCATCGTCGTGCTCGTGTTGGCCTGTGCGATGTTCTGGGCGGGCTTCGAGCAAGCGGGATCGTCGTTGAACCTGTTCGCGGAACGCTACACATTGCGCGAATTTGGCGGTTTCGAAATCCCGGCGAGCTGGTTTCAATCGCTGAACCCGGTTTTCATCATCCTGCTCGCGCCCCTTTATTCGATGCTCTGGGTGGCGCTCGCGCGCCGCCAGCTCGATCCGGCGGTACCCGCGAAGTTCGCGCTCGGACTGATCATCCTCGGCCTCGGGTTCGCCGTGATGATCGGGGCGGCGTCGCTCGTGGCGGCCGGGGAACAGGTGCTGCCGACGTGGCTGCTGTTCACGTATCTGTTGCACACGATGGGTGAACTCGCGTTGAGTCCGGTGGGCCTGAGCTCGGTCACGAAGCTTGCGCCGCGCCGTCTGGTCGGGCAGCTCATGGGAATGTGGTTCATGGCAACGGGACTCGGCAATATCATCGCCGGGCTCATTGCGGGCGAGTTCAGCGCCGACGCGGTCGAGCAGATGCCGGCGCTTTATACGCAGATCGTGCTGACCAGTGTCGGCTCCGGTGTCGTGCTGCTATTGTTTGCCCGGCCGTTGCGGCGGCTCATGGGCGGAGTGCGTTGAATGAACGAAGAACCTCAGGCGAGACCGCTGCTTGCACAGCTCACGGTCAAGGCCATTGCGCTCGGTGTCGTCCTGTCGGCGGTGCTCGCCGGGGCGAACGCCTACCTGGGCCTTTTCGCAGGCCTGACGGTCTCCGCGTCGATTCCGGCGGCCGTGATTTCGATGGCCGTGCTCAAGCTCTTCCGGGATTCGAACATCCTCGAGAACAACGTCGTGCAGACCGCGGCTTCGGCAGGCGAAGCCCTGGCAGCCGGCGTGATCTTTACCCTGCCGGCGCTGGTCATCCTGAACTACTGGAACGTGTTCGACTATTTTTGGGTCACGATGATCGCAGGTCTCGGTGGGCTGCTCGGCGTGCTCTTTACCGTGCCGCTCAGGCGCACGCTCATCGTCGATCTCAAGCTCGCCTATCCGGAGGGCAGGGCGACAGCCGAAGTTCTCAAGGTCGGCGAGTCGCCGGCCAGCGGGGCGAAACTGCTCGCGCTTGCGGCCATCACCGGCGCGCTCGTCAAGCTCGCTGAAACGGGCTTGAGGCTCTGGTCATCGACGGCGCAGGCCGCGACCTATGTCGGCCAGAACACGATCGCCTACGTCGGCGCCAACTCGTCGCCCGCACTGATCAGCGTGGGCTATATCGTCGGCCTCAATATCGCCGTGCTCGTATTCGTCGGTGGCGCGATCTCCTGGTACGTGGCCATCCCGATCTATTCGGCGTTCTTCCTCAATGGCGATCCGGCGCTCGCCGCCGCGCGTGCCGACGGCATGCCGGCCGCGGACCTCGCGTTCGCGATCTGGACTTCGAAGATCCGCTACCTCGGAGTCGGCGCGATGCTCG
>JAQAJI010000038.1:0-13538 GCA_028278665.1 Candidatus Rariloculus versatilis | reverse complement strand
GATATCGATGCGCGGTTCGCTGTTTTCGTGAATTCGCGACGGGCTCGCGCGGCGCGCTGCCGGCGCCGCGCACACCGAGCAGGACACACCCATGCGCTGGGTGATTACGGGCGTGGCCGTACTCGTGGTCCCGGTTCTCGCGCTTTACTACAGCATCGTCGGCACGTTCGGCGTCGCGCTCGCGATGACGGCCATCATGGTCGTCGCGGGGTTTCTGTTCTCGTCGGTCGCGGCCTACATGGCGGGCCTCGTCGGGTCGTCGAACAACCCGGTCTCGGGCATCACCATCGCGACGATCCTCTTTACCTCATTGCTGCTGTTGTTTCTCATGGGCGAGTCGGCGGGCGTCGGCGCGGCCGCCGCGATCATGGTCGGCGCGGTCGTGTGCTGTGCGGCGGCGATCGGCGGCGACAATCTCCAGGATCTCAAGGCGGGTCACATCGTCGGCGCGACGCCGTGGCGCCAGCAGTTCATGCAGGGCATCGGCGTGATCTCGGCCGTGCTCGTCATGGCGCCGATACTGAACCTGATGCTCGCGGCCTACGGTATCGGCCCGCCGACCGCCGAGCAGCCGAATTCGCTGCTCGCACCGCAGGCGACGCTCATGGCGTCGGTCGCCGAGGGCGTATTCGGCGCGGGCTTGCCATGGGGCATGGTCGGGCTCGGGGCGCTGATCGGCGTCGCGATCATCGGGCTCGACCGCTACCTCGTGCAGGCGACGCAGGGCGCCTGGCGCGCGCCCGTGCTCGCGGTCGCCGTCGGCATCTATCTGCCGCTTGAGCTTTCCGTGCCGATCCTCGCGGGCGGGCTGATCGCCCACTTCGCCGCTCGGCGGCGCTCACCGGAGAGCCGCGACTGGAGCGCGCGTAATGGCCTGCTTTTCGCGGCGGGGCTCATCACGGGCGAGGCGCTCATCGGTATCCTCATGGCGATCCCGATCGTGGTGAGCGGCAACCCGAACGTGATCGCACTGCCGGTGTCGCTGCCGGCCATCGCAGGTCTCGCCGTGGTCGCGGCCGTCGCGCTTGCGCTTTACCGTACCGCGACGCGAGGCTCCGATTGACGATCCGTCCGGCAAGCTGCACCGTACTCACGGCCATCGGTCGCCGCCTTGCCGTGCGGGGTTCGCTGCGCGGCGATTTGCGTCTCAGCGGCGGAAGAAAGTGTTTACGATCAGCGTGAGCACGATGCTGATGACGATCATCGACGTCAACGGAACGTACACGCGGGAATTGCCCCGGGTGATATCGATGTCGCCGGGAAGGCGGCCGAACCAGGACAGGAGCCAGGGTGCATACTGCATGATGAGCCCGGCCGCAACGAGTGCGACGCCGGCGCCGATCAGGACCTTCGCGAGCATGATGCTGGAATTCGACCAGTGAGCAGCGTCGAAAGCAAGCTGTCGAACGCGGGCACGACGATCTTTACCGTGATGTCGGCGCTCGCGGCGAAACACCGGGCGATCAATCTTTCGCAGGGCTTTCCAGACTTTGATCCGCCTCAAGCTCTCATCGAGCGCGTCGCCCACCACCTGGGCACCGGAAGCAACCAGTACCCGCCGATGCCGGGCGTGCCCGAACTCAGGGAGGCGATCGCGGCGAAGCTCCGGGCGCTCTACGACGTTCACGTCGATCCCGAGTCGGAGATCACCGTGACGAGCGGTGCGACGACGGCGCTCTTCTGTGCCGTGCAGGCGCTCGTGCGAGGCGGCGACGAGGTCATCGTTTTCGACCCGGCCTACGATTCCTATGAACCCGCCGTGACACTTGCCGGCGGCAGGACGGTGCACGTGCCGCTCAAGGCGCCGGCCTTCTCGATCGACTTCGACCGCCTGCAGGCGAGCCTCTGCGATCGAACCCGGCTCGTCATCCTCAATTCCCCGCACAATCCGACCGGCGCGCTCATCGACGCCGCCGACCTCGACCGGCTCGCGGCCATGCTTCGGCCCTTCGGCTGCTTCGTGCTCAGCGACGAGGTCTACGAGCACATCGTCTTTGACGGCGAACCGCACGCGACGGTGCTCGCCCACCCGGAACTCGCCGAGCGTAGCCTCGCGGTGTTCTCCTTCGGCAAGACCTACCACGCGACGGGCTGGAAGGTCGGCTACTGCGTCGCGCCGCGCGGCCTTTCACAGGAATTCCGGCGGGTGCATCAATACGTGACGTTCGCGACGGTCGCACCGATCCAGCATGCGCTCGCCGATTACCTGTCCGGGCACCCGGAGCATCATCTCGGCCTGCCGGAGTTCTACGCCGACAAGCGCGACCACTTCTTGCGCCTGCTCGACCGTTCGAGATTCCGGGTCACGCCGTCGCGAGGCACCTATTTTCAGCTCGCCGACTACAGTGAGATCTCCGATCTCCCCGACGTGGAATTCTCCCGCCGGCTCACGATGGAGCACGGGGTTGCGGTGATCCCGATCTCGGTCTTCTACGAGAGCGCGCCGGCGGACCGCTTCGTGAGGTTCTGCTTTGCCAAGCAAGCCGCGACGCTGGAGCAGGCTGCCTTGAGGCTCGCTGGATTGTGAGCAACGCCGAGCAGGAATCACGGCGTAGAGGGGCAGGTCAGTACCTTCATCAACGGTTCGCGGTGCACTGTGAACATCGCCGCGCGCGAATCGCGGCATAACGGTATGGCGGTCTCGGACGATCGGTCGCGTACCCGCCCGGTGGCCGCGACCGATCCGCGCGCAGTTCGTCTCATCAAGACGGCCGGCGTCGCTTCGGTCGCCGTTGCGCTTACGCTGATCGGCCTTAAGCTCTGGGCGTGGATCGCGACGGACTCGGTATCGCTGCTGAGTTCGCTTGCCGATTCACTGCTCGACCTCATTGCCTCGTCGATCACCTGGTTCGCGGTCCGCGTCGCGCACGAGCCCGCGGATCGCGAGCACCGCTTCGGGCACGGCAAGTCCGAGGCGATCGCGGGACTCGTGCAGGCCGTGATCGTCACGGGCTCCGCGCTCTACGTGGGGTTCACGGCGCTCGTACGCCTGATGGCGCCCGCCGAGATCAGCGCAGCGCAGACGGGCGTGGCGGTCATGACGGCATCGCTGCTGCTGACGCTCGGCCTCGTCGCATTTCAGCACTACGTCGTCAGGCGCACCGGATCGGTAGCGATCGGCGCAGACGCGGTCCACTACCGGGCCGACCTGCTCACGGCGCTCGCTGTTCTTACCGCAATCTTCCTGAACACGCGGCTCGGCTGGTACGCGGCCGACCCGCTGCTCGGCCTCGTCATCGTCGTCCTGATCCTCGCAAGCGTGCGCACGATCGCGCTCAAGGCCATCGACATCCTGCTCGACCGGGAGCTGCCGGACGAAGTGCACGAAGCGATCAAGGAGGTCGCTGCGGCCCACCCGGCCGTGCGAGGCGTGCACGACATCCGCACCCGGTCCGCGGGCGCCGCGCAGTTCATGCAGTTTCATCTTGAACTCGACGGCGAACTCACGCTCAGTGCCGCACACCGCATCTGCGACGAGGTCGAGGACTCGGTTCGGCAGCGTTTCCCGACCGCCGAACTCATCATCCACGCCGATCCCTACGGCATCGTCGAACCTCGCGATCCGTTCTGATCCGGGCCCGAGCCTGCTGTGCCCTGAGTGCTACCGTGCGACGTCGAAACGGAACAGCGTCATGACCCTGGTTCAGGCCGCGACGAGTGAGACGGCACTTGTGCCGTCGACGCCGACCGAATGAGACGGCCCGCGAGAGCTGCCGCGCTGTCAGGCAGCCGCTCGCGGACCGCAATGACGCATGTGCAGGGGCCGGCCACCCATGGCAAGAGCCCCGCTGCATCCATCCATGCCAAGCGGGGTCCAGCCAGGGGCCGCCGACTTCCGTCCGCGATCAGAAGTTCGCCGTGAGGCCCACGTAGTACTGCCGGCCGATGACGTCGTAGAGCGCCGGCAGCGTGAGGTTGCTGTTGGTATCGCCGCCGGCGGGATTCGCCCCGATGACCCTGGGATCCTCGTCCAGCACGTTGTCGACCCCGAACCGGACCGTGTACTGGTTCCAGCTATACGACCCGTAGAAGTTGAACATGTCGTAGGACCCTGTTCCCTGTATGGTCGTATTGGGACTGGACGCCTTTGCGGCCGACTCGATGGCGTCGAGGTGCCGCCAGGTTACGCCGAGATTGAGGTTGTTCCAGCTATAGCCGAACCGGGTCAGGGCCTGGATTTCGTACATGCCGCCCTGGTCGAGCGTGCCCGTTGCATCAACGGCGTCCTGGCTCTGCACCACCTGGTATTGGTAGTTGTCCAGGTAGTTGATGATGGAGTTCACGCTGAAGGTACCCGGACCGATGTCCTTGATCCAGTTGACGTTGATGTCAACGCCCGTCGTCTCGACGAGGCCGAGATTGAAGAACGGTGCGTCGACTTCCGATCGGTCTCCCGACGATGGATTGCGACGGATCATCTGACAGAACTGGTTGTTGACGTCGTAGCTCGGGTTCGTCTGGCCGTCCCAGTTGAAGCAGTTGTTGTAGACGACCCAGGCAGCGATCGGCGAGATCGCGTCGGTCAATTCGATCCGGTAGATGTCGGCCGTGAGCGTCAGCCCGTCGGCGCCGAAGGCCTCGGTCCAGACTGCGCCGAAGGTATACGTATCGCCCGTTTCCGGTCCGACGTCCGGGTTGCCCTGCCGGAGTTCGATCTCAAGCGGGAAGAACGGCGGGTTCTGCCGATGGAAGCCTTTCGGGCCGGAAATTCCGGTGATGCTGTAGGTCTGGGTGTCGAAACCGGACGTGCTGTTGCCGATGATGGCGCGGCAAAGGTCGATGACCTGTTCGCGATCCGGGTTGTCGGGCACGTTACCCCATGCCGAGAGCGTCGTGACCGAGCACGGATCCTGTTCGGGATGGAAAACGACGACCTGAGTCGAGGCTGTGAAAAGCTCCGCCACGTTCGGCGCGCGGGTAGCGAACTGGTAGCCGCCGCGGAACGTCACCGATTCGGTGGCATCCCATGTGAACAGCGTCTTGTACGTATCGTGGCCGCCGGCCGTGTTGAAGTCCGAATAGCGGTAGCCGAGTTCGAGCGAGAACTGATCGATCACCGGGAGCAGCATCTCACCGTAGAACTCGGTCACGTCCGTCTCGCCGCCCGTCGCGTTCGAAGCAAAGATGCCGACCGGGTTGTCGAGAATGTGATTGACCGGATTGCCGGGCCGGAACGCGTACGAGTTGTCGCGCCGCGACGCGCCGACCGCCCAGCCCGATTCGCCGCCGGGCAGGCTGAAGCCGGCACCCTGCATGTTGAACTCGATGATGTCCTGGGTCAGGACGCTCTTGTTGATCATGCGTGAGTCGAAACTCTCGACACATTCCACGTCGGGCGTGAACTGTTCGAACACGGGAAGCCCGGACGGGCAGGACTGCGAATAGCCTCGGCCGAGACCTCGGAAGAAGCCACCACGGCCGAAATCCGGCTGCGCCACGAGCGACTGGTAGCGTTGCAGCGACGGCATGCGGTCGTTGACCGCTTCGATGTCGGTCTCACCCGTCGAGACATACGCTTCCCAGGTGATGGTCTCGCCGACCTCGCCATCAACACCTGCCTGCAGTTGCCAGACCTCGTTCTTGTTGGTCGCCTGGATCGGGCCGTTGTAGTCGAGCACGCGATACAGGCTCCAGGGACCGTCGGGGTTGGCGCGCGAATCGAGCAGCGTGTTCAGGTCGTCGGGTAGCGCGCGTCCGTCGCGCGGGATCGGGGCCTGCCACACGGTAATGGCGGGCGGAATGCCGCCGCGCTGACCGACCTCGATATCGCTGAAGTTGCCCTGCATGAACGCGCTGAGCCCCTCGGTGATCTCGTAGCGGCCGCGCATGAAGGCCGAGTGCCGCTCCAGCGGCGTCGACAGGAAACCGGTCGTGTTGACCTGGTCCAGGTTGCCGTTGTCGAGCAGCTTGATCGCCGTGTACGCACCGCAGTCGCTCATGCAGTTGAGCGGCCCGTTGTAACCGATTCCGCCCTGGGTCACGAATATCGAGCCGTCGGGATTGAAGCGGAATTCCGAATTTGCACCCACGGTGCCCGGTGCGACTCCGTAGCGCGCGAAAAGCGCGTCGACGGCGTCCTGGGAAGGCGGGTTGCGGCCGCCCGGAATGGCGCCCTCACCGGCACCCCAGGTGCTCGGTTGCATGAACTGACCGCCCGCGTTGCCCGGGTCCGTCCAGCCGTTCATGTAGAAGTCGCGATCCCGTTGGAAGATCTGGTCGCGCTTGGTCCAGTCGAGGCCGACCATGATATTTCCGCGGCCATCGTCGGCATTGAGGCCAATGAGCATATTGAAGTTGGATTCGGCGCCGTCGCCTTCAGAAGCCTGGCCGGTCTGCATACCGATCTCGATCCCTTCGAAGTCGTCCTTGAGGATGAAGTTGGTGACGCCCGCGAGCGCGTCGGGGCCGTACACGGCGGAGGCGCCGCCCGTGATGACCTCGACGCTTGCAATTGCCGACGCCGGGATGGTGTTGACGTCAACGACCAGCGAAGCATTGACCGGCTGTGCGCGCCGGCCGTCGATGAGCACGAGATTCCGGTTGGGGCCCATGCCGCGCATGTTGAGCGTCGCGGCGCCGGGCGAGTTCGTCGCGCCGTTCTGGATACCGCCGCCGAACTCGGTGCCGGCCGGAACGAACTGCGGCAGTTGATTGAGCACCGTTTCCACACCGGTGCTGCTCGTGTTGATGATGTTCTCGCTCGTGACGGTCAGGATCGGGCTCGGCGCGGTCAGGTCCCGCCTGACGATGCGCGAACCGGTGACGGTCACTTCCTCAATGGGCTCCTGGGCGAGTGCGCCACCCGCCATGAGCGCCGAGATCGCCACCGCCAAGTGTCGCTTTTGCAGCAGTTTGTTCGAATCCATGGATATTCCTCTCCCTATAGAGTCTGAAGTAGTCGAGTGCTTGCACCGCCGGGGAAACGTCAGCAAAGGTGTGGATCGGGACGGCTGGATTGTTTGTTAGGACACGATCCCAAGTGACGTTCGCGCCGCGAATATAGCAATTTCGGCCCGAGGTGACCAGAAATGAGTGTTGCGTGAGTGCGACCGATGTGGTCAGTCGGCGAGTTTTGACTTCGCCCTTCAGACGCCGAGCACGCGACGATTGCGGATGAATTGCGACACGATCCACTTCTCGCCGTTGGCAGTGGGACGCCCGGCATGCACGGTACGCAGGTCCGGCGAACCGTCGTCAAGAGAATTGATGAAGCAGAGCCCTTCGCCGCGGCGGCCCTTGTACGAGACTCCGAGCTTGGGAAACTCGGTCTCTCCGCGGTCGTAGTCGTCGTTGAGGTAGATCAGGAACGTCATGACCCGCTGGCCGTTCTTCGCGATCTCCTGCTCGTAGTTCGGGATCTCCGGGTCCACGAAATCGAAGTGATTCGTGATCTCCTCGCCCACGGCGTAGTGCAGGATGGCGGTCGCTTCCATGTTGTATAACGGGAAACCGCTCGCGGCCGCCATGCGGTGTTGCACGAGCAGGTGGATCAGTTCGCTGCTCATGAGGTCGAACTGCGCCCAACTGTTCGTCCGGTTCCTGTTCGCGTAGTCCTTTCCCGCGACGGCATCGTAGACGAGCGCGCGATTGAGCCGGTCGCTCGAAACGGCGACGAGCCACCGGCAGACCTCGTCCGGGATCAGGTTTTCGAACAGGCAAACGCGCGGCGAATCGTGCAGCGTCCTGCCTTTGGGTGCCCGTTGCCAGCACGCGACGTTTACGGTGTCGGTCAGGCGATGCCAATAGGTGTCGGGAAGGCGGCCACTCCCGGCGGCTTCCGCGAACTCACGATCTTCCGCCAGGGCGAGTATCTGCGTCTGCGCCGGTTGCCAGCCCCGTTGTGCGGCCAACGTTATGAGCTTCAGCGCGTGGTCGAGACCGGGTTCGACATAGACCCCTGCCGCGGCGAGAACGGCCAGCCGTGCGGCGGCCTCCGCACCGCCGTCGTTGACCGCTTCTATCAGCAGGCCCGCTCCCTGACTCGGCAACAGCGGGGCGTGGTTGCCGGCGATCAGGCGCTTGGCGAGCTGGGTCTTGGCTTCGACGCTGCCGAGCCCTGCAGCCCGTGCGAGCGCGTTCACGGCATCTTTGTGCGCACCGTTCGCATCGTATTGTTCGGCAAGCGCGAGTTCCTCGGCGGCGTTGCGCATCGTCGGCGGCCTCCGCTACTCGGTTTGCTCGCGTACGCGGACTCGGAGCCCCGCCGACGCTGCGATGAGAAATACCGAGCTGAACGCGCCAGCTTCAAGTGTCGCCTCGAACGGCGTTTCGGGAAGGCGTCTGGAGGTGCTGCCGCTCGTCTGCACGAACAGGCGACCGTCGTCGGTGGCAAACGTCGCGTTGCCGCGGTAGAGCCTGCCGGTTTCGACGATGACGACCGCTTCTGCTTGTTCCTCGTCGGGTGCCTGACCCTGCTCGCGTTCCCGTTCGGGCGCTACATCGGCCGCCGATGCGCGATCATCCGCCGATTGCGCGGCTGGCTGGGGCACAGACTTGCCGCCAACCGCTCCAGGAATCTCTGCCACGTCGACGGGCTCGGGCGGTGAGGGCGCAGAGGGCGTGGCGGGCGTGTCCGGGGCATCCGGACGTTCGGAGTCGGCCGCGACCTCGATTTCTTCGTTCGCGGACGTTGCGCTGCTGCGATCACCCGACGCAGGCGGCGCTGCCAGGATGCTTTCGAAGCAAAGCAGACGCGCCGCGTCGGACTCGATACCCAGGCAGGCGCGCAAGGCTTCGAGGCGCTCGGCGTCGGTTTGAGCAATCAGAGCCTGCGCCGCCAGCAGCGGCATGGCGCCCGCGATGCCAATGCACAGGAATCGGCGAGCGGGTGCTGGCCGCAATACCTTTGTCGTGGTCCTCATGTGGTCACTCGCGGGTAGCGACGGGTTTGCGGCCATCTTCACGACAGCGCGAACCGGGTGTCAAAGACATTGAACGAGCGCCACGGTGAGATCGTACGTCGTCTCCGTATCCAGGCATCCTGGTCGCATGTCGCCGGGCGGGCCGACGCTCAGAGCACGGCACTGCAACCGGCGCACCTTGCCTGGAACGCTGGTGTTCCTCAGGATCGTCCCGTTCGTAATGCAGACGCTGTCCAGGCGTTGCTCACAATCGACATCGGCGAGCATGGCGCAGGCGAACAGGAACACGTCGCGCCCGTCGTCGAGGGCGTACCCCCAGAATACGGCTTCGTTGCCGATACGGCCGTTTTCCCCGGTGGGCCGGGCGCGAGCGAGCTCGCCCATGACTTGTGCCGCAGGGCGGTCGAAAACGGCCTCCGGCCCCTGCCGCACGTTCATTTCGCGTTCGGCGGGAGAAGCGCCGGGGGAAGCGAGCGCCAGAAAAACGGCGAGGGCCGAAACGTAGCTTCTGCTGCGCATTATTTTGCCTCCGGACGCCACGCGCGGACCCGGGCGGACCGCGCGAATTGCTGCCGTCAGGCGCATCGTGTTGAACCGGTGCGCCGACAGGCGACAATTATAGCGATTCGGATGGGTGCAACCACGACGCAACGGCATGGTCGTTGCGCTACCGTGCGCCGCCATGTCAGCCCGACGGCGGTTTCCTCTCCCGCGTCTGCCAGTCGATCGAGCGTTTCGCCGGCTCCGCCTGCACACGTTCGACGCCCCGAGCGGCCGCCCAACTGACGATCGCATACCTGAACCCACTCGTCACGGGCTTGGCCATGTGCTCGTAGCGCATGTCGGACGGAAACCAGACGAGCATGCCGGCCCGCGGCCTGAGCGTGTAGGAGAAGCGCTTGAAATGCAGTTCGCCGCCTTCGTATTCGTCGTTGATGTACAGAAGCAGGCTGATGTCGCGGTCCACGGCCTTGCGCCAGGCACCGGCCTCGGGCACGAGGTGATACGCGTCGGCGTGATACTGGTAATGGCCACCTGTCGTATAGCGAAGGAGTTGAGGTTCCTCGTACCAGTCGATCGTCTGTCCTGAACGCGGGACGATTACTTGTTCAAAGGCGCGGGCGACGACTTCGTCGAGTGTGTGCTGGGATTCGCCGAGCACCATCCACTCGGCCACGCGGGTCGGATCCGGCACGGGTTCGAGGCTGTGTGTCAGGTCGCGCACCTGGAAGCGCTGCCCTTCGAGCGCTTCGGCCATCGTCACGAGACGCTGGCACTCCTCCCGTGACAGAAAACCGTTCACGACTGCGATGCCGTGCGGCGGCGGCCGGTCGGCGGACTGGGCGCCGCAACAGCGCTTGAATCGCTCGCCGCTGCCGCAGAAGCACGGTGAGTTGCGTCCCGGAGGAAACGAGTCATCCGGAATCAGGGGATGCGGCATCGCGGAGCGGCCTCCGACCTTGAAGAGATTAATCGATGTGGCAATCGACCCGACCTGAATCGCTTCGGTTGGCGCGGTCGTCCGACCCCGACCTTCAATGATAAGTCATCGTTACGAGGCCGGAATCGCTGCCGTTCACCTTCGACAGACCTAGCAGCCCGTGGCAAAAGCCCCGCTGCGTTCGACCGGCGGTGCATCCCGCCTGAGCTGCGTTGCTCGTCGCTCAAGTATGTTCAATATTCTCGCTCCTAGCGCCTTGTCAGCCAGCGCCTCGCCGGTCTCGGCGCGACGCGGGGTTCTGCCACGGGCTGATAGCTTGGGGTGCCACGTGTGCGGGCACGCCGGCTATGCCCGCAGGACTTCTCCGGTTCGCCCGTCCCTGATCGCAGTGGGTCGCGTCAGGTCGCCGAGCGCGCCCGGCAGCACATAGTCGACGACGTCGCCGAGCTGGCGGCGAACTCTGAGAACGCTGCGGATCGGCTCGCGCCCGCTCAGGTTTGCGCTTGTGGAAACCAGTGCATGGCCCGCGCGCCGGCACAGCGCGTTCGCCAGCGGGTGGTTCGTGACCCGAACGGCCACCGTCTCACGGGCGCCGGTGAGCCAGCCCGGCATGGGCGAACGGGCCGGCAGCGCCCAGGTCACGGGTCCCGGCCAGCTTGCGAGAATCTCCGCGCGCAGCGGCCCTGCCGGCAGGCGGACGATGTGTTCGAGCTGCCCGAAGTCTGCCGCGATCAGCACGAAGCCCTTGCTCGCCGAGCGCCGTTTGAGCCCGATAAGGTGGGCGACGGCATGGTATTCGAACGGCAGGCAGCCGAGCCCGTACACAGCCTCGGTGGGATAAGCGACGATGCCGCCGGCGAGCACCGTGCGCGCCGCACGATCGATGTGCAGCTTCGAGCTCACGGTCTCAGGCGTTGTCGTCGCCCGGTGCGCGTGTGGTTCCGCCACGCTTCCTTTTGGCGTTCTTCTTCGCCGGCCGCTTGGCGGTCTTGGCCGACCGGCCGGTTTTCGCGGCGGCGGAACGCCGGGCGGGCTTCTTCCTGCCGGCCGGGCGAGCGCCCGTCGTGCTTGCTGCGGTCTTCTTCCCGGCCGCGGGCTTGCCGCGCGCTCCGCGCGCCGGGGCGGCCGCAAGCAGCGCCCGGCATTCCTCGAGTGACAACGCGCCTGGGTCGGCGTCCTTCGGAATCCGCGCATTTCTTGAATTATTCGTGACGTACGGCCCGTAGCGGCCATTCAGCACCTGTATGCCGGCTTCGCCGAAGTCCAGAATGATCCGGTTTGCGTCCGCGGCCCGTTTCGCCTCGATGAGTTCAAGTGCGATCTCGAGCGTGATCTCGTTTATTTTCTGGCCGGGGCGCAGGCTCGCGAAGAGCGGTTTTTCCGGATCGTCGCGCGTGCCGACCTGGACGAAGGGCCCGTAGCGTCCCATGCGCACGCTGACGGGGCGCCCGCTGGCCGGATCGACGCCGAGCGGTCCGGCCAGCGTCTGCTCGACGAGCTCGAGCGCTTCGGCGAAGGTGATCCGATCAATTTTCTGGCCGGGAAGCAAGCTCGCGAAGAGCGGTTTTTCCGGATCGTCGCGCGTGCCGACCTGGACGAAGGGTCCATAGCGTCCCATGCGCACGCTGACGGGGCGCCCGCTCCTGGGGTCATCGCCGAGTACCCGCGGTTTGGCAACCTGCTCGCGCGTAACCGAACTTTCGGTCTTTTCGACCAGTTTGTGGAACGGCCGCCAGAACTCGTCAAGCAACGGCACCCACTCGGTTTCGCCGCGCGATATCGCATCTAGCGAGTCTTCCATCTTCGCCGTGAACTGATAGTCGACGTACTGGGCGAAGAACTCCGTGAGGAAGCGATTGACGAGGCGCCCCACGTCGGTCGGCACGAAACGCCTGCTCTCCATTTCCACGTATTCGCGGTTGCGCAGCGTCGAGATGATCGATGCGTATGTCGAGGGCCGCCCGATCCCGAACTCCTCGAGCGCCTTGACGAGCGTCGCCTCCGAGTAGCGCGGCGGCGGCTCCGTGAAATGCTGCTCGCTCGCAACGTCCTTGAGGATGAGCCGGTCGCCCTCTTCGACGGGCGGCAGAATCCGGTCCCGTTCCTCGAGCGTGCTGTCCTCTCGTCCTTCTCGATAGACGGCGAGGTAGCCCGGATTGACGAGCACAGATCCCGTCGCGCGAAAGACGATGTTGCTGCTCGGCGAGGGTCCCGCGGCCAGATCGAGGCCCACGGTATCGAAGAGTGCGGGGATCATCTGGCAGGCGACGGTGCGTTTCCAGATCAGCTCGTAGAGCCTGAATTGATCGCGGTCGAGGTACTTCCTGACTGACGCCGGCGTGCGGGCCGCCGCCGTCGGCCTGATCGCTTCGTGTGCTTCCTGGGCGTTGCGTGCCTTGGTCCGATACTGGCGCGGGCTGTCGGGGAGGCTGTCGGCGCCGTAGCGCTCGGCGATGACCCGGCGAAGCTCGGACACGGCGTCGGCCGCGAGCGTCACCGAGTCGGTTCGCATGTAGGTGATCAGGCCGATCGACCCTTCGCCGGTATCGATGCCTTCGTAGAGGCGCTGTGCGACCGACATGGTCTTCTGCGCGCTGAACCCGAGTTTCCGTGAAGCATCCTGCTGCAGCGTCGACGTGATGAACGGCGGTTCGGGGTTCCGGCGACGTTGCTTCCTGTCCACCTTGGCGCAGCTCAGGACGCCGCGCGCATCGGCGTCTTCGGAAGCACCGGTCGGTGCAGCCGCGGCGTCGATCGCGCTTTCGGCCGCGCGCACGCCGGCTTCGTCGGTGAACGTGAACTGCTCCACCCTCGTGCCCTCGAAGACGGACAGGCGAGCGTTGAATTGCCGGGGCTCGTGCCCGTCAACGGGCTTCAACGCAGCGACTGCTTCGATCGTCCAGTATTCGCGCGGCACAAAGGCGTTGATCTCGTCCTCGCGCTCGACGATGAGCCTGAGGGCGGGGCTCTGGACCCTGCCGGCCGACAGCCCCCGGCGCACCTTCTTCCACAGCAGCGGCGAGAGATTGAAGCCGACCAGGTAATCGAGCGCCCTGCGGGCTTGCTGGGCGTTGACGAGTTGGGCCGAGAGCTGCCGGGGCGAACTGATGGCCTCCTGAATCGCGCGCTTTGTGACCTCGTGGAACACGACGCGGTTGACGGGTTTCGAATCGAGAAGCTTGCGTTCCTTGAGGACCTCGTAGATGTGCCAGGAGATCGCTTCGCCCTCGCGATCG
>JAQAJI010000037.1 GCA_028278665.1 Candidatus Rariloculus versatilis | reverse complement strand
TCTGTGCAGAACCTCGAGGTCGCCGCTGTCCTTGATGTCGAGTTCGATGCTGCGTTTGTTGCGGTTGACGGAAAGGTAGTACGCGCTCTCGCCCTCGACAAACGGCGGGCCCCAGCCGCGCGACTGGTCGCCCGTGTCGGTCCGTTCCACCTTGATAACGTCGGCGCCGAGATCCCCGAGCATCATCCCACAGTAGGGACCGGCGAGCGCCTCGGTCATTTCGATGACACGAAGGCCTCTGAGCGGCGACGGATTGTCCACGATGGTGTGACCTTGTGATTTTTGCCGGGCGCCAGTATAAGCCTTGTTCCGTTCCCAAACCGGCTGGAGATTGCCTGTGAGAAACGTAGCCGTGCGCAACATCGAGCGCACCGATTCATCGGTCGTGGACGCTCTCGGGGAGTTGGGTGTTGCCACCGTCCACGAGGCCCAGGGGCGTACCGGGCTCATGCAGACGTGCATGCGGCCGGTCTATCCCGGTGCGCGCGTGGCCGGCAACGCCGTGACTGCCCTTGCGCACCCAGGCGACAACTGGATGCTGCATGTCGTGGTGGAGCTTGCGCAGCCGGGCGATATCGTGGTCGTGGCCCTGAGTTCGCCCAACACTGACGGGATGTTTGGCGACCTGCTTGCGACTTCATACAGGGCTCGAGGAATTCGCGGGCTCGTCATCGACGCCGGGTGCCGCGACATCAGGGAATTGACACAAATGCGGTTTCCCGTCTGGAGCCGGGCCATCTCCGCCAAGGGCACGGTCAAGGCCACTGCAGGGTCCGTGAACGTGCCTGTGGTTTGTGCCGGCATGCTCGTCAACCCGGGCGATGTCGTGGTTGCAGACGACGACGGCGTCGTCATAGTTTCGCGAACCGATGCCGAGCGGACGCTTGAAGCCGCGCAAGCACGCGAGGCGAATGAAGTCGACAAACGCGCGCGTCTGGCCGCGGGGGAGCCGGGGCTCGACATGTACAACATGCGCGAGCCGCTTGTCGAAGCGGGCCTGGTGTATGTCGACACTCCCGACGACCTGCGAGATTGACCCGCCAGTCTATCGGGAACGGCGGGTCTGGCACCTCACTGCCAGTTCGGGCCGCTGGTCGCGTTCTTCGCTGTAGAGGCGTGCGGTCACGGTTGTGTTCGCAGGGCCGATAGTCTCCAGGCCAGGCGGCCGGGTCCGCCAGGTCATTTTACAGCCGCTGGACTGATCTGCGGCTCTTCGTGCCGTGCGGCTGTGTGCCTCTCGCGTGACGGGGTAAGATGATCCGCGGGCGAATTCCGCAGCGGTAAAACAATATCGGGGATAGCGATATGTGTCGGGCGGCAATGAGCACGTCAACGAATCAACGTCTCGTGTTGTCGTTCCTGACAGTCGCGGCAACTGCAAGCACCACCGTGGCCATGGCCCAGGCGCCGGTTCCACTCGGCGACTGGCCGTATTACAGCGGCGATCTTGCCGGCACACGATTCTCTCCGTTGACGGAGATCGACACCGGCAATGTCGGCGAACTCGGCCTCGCCTGGTCGGTCCCGGTGGCGCGATCGGCGACGGACGATGACGACGCCCCGGGCCCTTCCGGCAATCCGCTGGCGACGCCGATCGTCGTCGACGGCATCATGTATCTGCCGGTGAGAGGGCATGAGGTTCTCGCGCTCGATGCGGCCACGGGCGAGGAAATCTGGCGCAGCGACCTCGATGCACCCGTGGGAAGCGACGCGCGCGGCGTCGCCTGGTGGCCGGGCGACGATCAGTTCGAGGCACGCATTCTCGTCACGGCGGGACCGACGCTGATCTCGCTCGACGCGGCGACCGGGACTCCGTCCGCGGGTTTCGGGCGCGATGGCGTCGCGCAGGTTACGATCCCGTGGCGAGGTGTGCCCGTGATTCATGAGAACCTCGCGATTCTCGGCGCGTATCCCGGTGAGATGAATCGCGGGATGCCCGGCGATACGCGGGCGTTCGATGTGCGTACCGGAGAACTGGTGTGGAGCTTCCACACAGTGCCTTTGCCGGGAGAAGTCGGCCACGAAACGTGGCTTGACGATGGCTGGCGGAATCGCTCCGGCGTCAACGTCTGGGCGTACTACATGACCGTCGACGCGGCGCGCGGCCTGCTCTACATGCCGGTCTCAAGCGCGGCCGGCAACTATTGGGGCGGCGATCGTCACGGCGACAATCTGTTCAGCAACTCCATCGTCGCTGTCGACGTCGCCACGGGCGAGTATCGTTGGCATTTCCAGACCGTGCACCACGATCTGTGGGACTTCGATCTGCCGAACCCGCCCGTGCTCGTCGACACCGTCCCGGCGCTCACTTCGGTCGGCAAGACGGCCTGGGTGTTCATCCTCGACAGGGAGACCGGCGAGCCGGTCTTCGGTGTCGAGGAGCGGCCGGTTCCCATCGGCACCGTACCGGACGAGTGGTACTCCCCAACGCAGCCGTTTCCCGTCAGGCCCGCCGAACCGGTGTCGCGAGTCGCCTTCGACCGGGAGCTTGACATGGTGCGACCGGAAGACACCACGCCGCAGCACGCGGCCGCCTGCGAGGAGCTTTGGGAGCGCAGCGGCGGCTTCATCAACGTGGGTCCCTATACACCGTTCGTGTTTCATGAGGAGGGCGCGCCGCCGCGCAGTACGCTGCAGTTGCCAGGTGCGGGCGGCGGCGTCAACTGGGGCGGTGTGGCCGCGGATCCAACACGCGGTCTGGTGTACATGCACGCCAACGACTCGTCGCTGGTCGGCTGGATCGAGGCGAAGCGGCCCGGCGAGAACTACGGTAACGGAACGCAGGGGTCAACGATTCCGTTCGACAGAGGCAGCGTCGACGGCGCCGGGCCGTATTTCACGTTCAGCGCGCCGCTCATCGATGAAAATGGCGACCGGCTCGGCTCGCTGCCCTGTTACCGGCCGCCATGGTCACGACTCGTCGCGATCGACGCAAATTCCGCCGAGGTGGTCTGGGTGACGACGCTAGGCATCACCGAGGGCTTGCCGCCCGAGCGGCAGCTCACGGGCAGCGTCGGGAGCGCCGGTCCCAGCGTGACCGCGGGCGGCCTGGTGTTCGTGGGTGCGACACGCGACCGGCGCTTCCGGGCCTTTGATTCATCGACCGGCGAACAGCTCTGGGAGGTGATACTCGACAGCAGCGTCAATGCGAACCCGATGATCTACCTCGGCAATGACGGCCGACAGTATGTCGCCGCCGTTGCCGGCGACACGCTGGTTGCGTTCGCGCTGCGCGAGGAAACTGCCCGGTAAAGCTCTACGGTGTCGGGACCTAATCCTCGTCGTCGGAGTCGATGCCCAGGGCGTCTTCGGCTTCGGCACGCGAGCGGTAGCCCATTTCAATCCAGTCAGGCCACTCCTCGATGCGCTGTTCCGCCGCACAGCCGCCGTCGCTCGGGTCGTAAAGCGTTCCGTCTTCAGTTATGAGCAGGCCGATCGCGCCGCCGGGACGCCCGTCGCGCAGCGGACAATACACGAGCGTGACGCGGTCTCCCGGTTGCAGCGTGAATCCGGTCATCGGGGGATCCAGCTCGAGAAGTCGAGGAGGGGCCGATCCCTCCAACCCCCATTGGGTTCCCTCGTCGTCTTCGACGTAGAGCAGCACGTGCGGACTGTTGAACCCCCACCGGACCACATTGGCCTCCATCACGATTTCGCGCGAGCGGTCGAACATGGAAAAGCTGTGGTGCGAGTTCGCAATGTCGCTCCACGACGCCAGTGCCAACAACGGTATTGCAGGAATTGCCAGATTTCTCATTTCTCGAACTCCTATTGCACGAGGTCGTCGAAGATGGGATTGCGTTCCTGGCCGGGCAGGTCGGCCGGCAGGTCCGGTGTATAACGCGGACCGCGAATATCGAAATAGCCCTCATCTCCCGGCAGCAGGAACTGCGTCTTGCCGTCCTCGGTGAGGTAGGTGTTGCGATTGCTGTCGCATTCCCAATGCCGGATCCGGAAGCCGAGCGCTTCAAGATCCGTTCGGCGCCGGTAGGTGTAGGTCAAAGTCAGCGGCTTCGCCAGCGACAGTTCATCGTAAAACGTGACGTTGACGACCAGGCGCTGGTTGCCGTTCGGAAAGTTCTCCAGACGCCAGACCTCGACGCTTTCGAACTGGTTGCTCGTGGGCGGCAGACCGCGGAACCAGTCGTTGGGATAAATGTCGACCGTATGGACGATCAGCATGTCACCGGACCAGAACCCGATGGAGTCGCCGATGGCGAAGTGGGTGCCGTCGACATTCTTGTGCTCCTGGTCGATGAAGATGCGCCGACTTTCGTTCGCGAGGTCATTGAGCTGCCAGACCTGGTCGGGCGAGTTGACGAACTCGCGGACATACGGTTCCATGAGAAAGCGCGGGTAGCCTGCAGGCTCGCAAGTGGTCAGGCGGTCGTAGGCCTGTTCGCCGTTTTCCTCGATCAGGTCCAGACGCATCTGAAACGCCGCTTCGTATTCAGGTGTGAGAATGCCCTCGACAAGCTCTCCGTCTTCAAGAAAAACCGTTCTGGAACCGTTTCCGTCCGCGGACCACAGACCCGTCCACTTCGGCACGCTTTCGTAGCTGTGGCGTGTGCCGCCACGGTGCGCGTTCAGGAGGAACTGGTAGTGTGCCTCGGAGCTGCTGAACTCCCGCGGCGGGGCCATCGGTTCGGGAATGCCCGGATTCTGTGCGAAAGCGGCCATGGAACCGGCAGTGAGCCACCCGCACAAGCCCAGGGTCAATGAAAGTTTGGAATCGGTCATGAAGTCCTCCTCACGAAACGCCAGACAGGTGCCCGTCCATTGCAAGCGCTACTCGTCGCCACCATTTCGAATGCTTGTGCATTTCCGGACAGCAATGCTAAATCATTCCGCATTCGCGAATCGCTATGGCGCCAGCTCCCGGTCCGGTCTCTCCAACTGAGGATAGTCGACGCCGAGCTGCTCGAGATACGTGTCGAACCGGGAAGGATCGTAGTAGAACTCTTCGAGCCGGCTCTTGAATTCGGCCATCGTCGCCTGGTTCTTTTCGATCGCCGGAGGATCGTCGGGGCCGATAAAGGGCTCATATTCGAACTGCATCGACTGTTCCTCGCGAAAGTAGCGCCAGGCGTCCTCGACGAGATCGGGATCCTGCAGAAGGTCCAGCATGGTGGCCGCCAGCACCTTGGCGCCCGCAGTCGCGCCCTTGTGGGCGATCGGTGTTGCCATGGCCATTGCACTTGACCAATGGTGCCCTTGCAGCCCCTGGACATTCGAGGGATATCGGAGCGTCACTGTCGGCACGCTCCAGGACACGTCTCCGATGTCGTCGGAGCCTCCCGAGACCGGTTCTTCAGGCGGTTCCCCAAGGCCGACAAGTTCAGTAGCCAGTCCCTCGGGTTCGTCCGCGCCCATGAGTTCCTGCAGCGCGGCAGCGAAGTGCTGGTCCTGCTCGGACCACTCGGGCAAACCGACTGCCTGGACATTTGCGTCCATCGCAATCGCGATCGGCTTGCTGAAGTGCCGTGGCCACGCCGCGCCGACGATTCGCCGGCTCAGCGTCGTGTCGGTCATCATGGCGGCGCCCTGGGCGATCCGGTCGAGCGTGTCGAAGTTCTCGCGGATCAGGTCGGGAGTGACTTCCCGGACGAAGTACCAGACGGTGGCACTCGAAGGCACGACGTTTGGCTGGTCGCCGCCGTCCACGATGACGTAATGCGACCGCTGCAAGGGGCGCAGATGCTCGCGTCGGAAGTTCCAGGCGATGTTCGTCAGTTCAACCGCATCGAGCGCGCTGCGTCCGCGCCAGGGATCGCCCGCGCCGTGGGCCGCGACACCTGCGAACGAGTATTCGACCGACACAAGGCCGGTGCCTGTCGCCATGCCCCAACTCGTCCCGAGGTTGCTGCCGACATGGGTGAAGAGCACGGCATCGACGCCGTCGAAGCGACCGTCGCGAGCGAACCAGGCCTTGGCCGCGAGCAGTTCCTCGGCGATGCCGGGCCACAATACGATCGTGCCGGACATGTTCTCGCGCTCCATGATCGCCTTGACGGCGAACGCCGCGGCAATGTTGACGCCCAGGCCTGAGTTGTGGCCCTCACCGTGCCCCGGAGCGCCTTCGATCATCGGTTCCCGGTACGCCACGCCCGGCATCTGCGATGATCTTGGAATACCGTCCACATCGGAGCCAAGCGCGATCACCGGTTGGCCGGACCCCCAGGTCGCCCACCACGCGGACGGCATGCCCGACACCCCCTGCTCGACGGTGAAACCGTTACTCTCGAGGATGTCCGTGAGGTAGCGCTGCGTTTCGAATTCCTGGAAGCCGAGCTCTGCGAAGGAGAAGAGACTGTCGACGATCTCCTGGGTCAGCTTCGCCATGTCCTCGACGCGCTCAGCCGCTTCCGCCTTGAGTCCCGTCAGGGACGGCGCGCGTTCCTCGCCTTCGGTGTCCTGCTGGGCCGGCGAAACCGGACTTACCGCGAGGAGCACTGTCACGAGAGAAATCGCGTAGCGTTTCATGATGTTCTCCGGTCGACTCTCCGCGTGGGCGCTTGTGGTGACAGGAGCCGGAGTATAGACCATTGTCTGCCGGTGCCGACCGATCTGCCGGTGGAGTCGGGTCACGCCCGGCGGGGCTGATACTGCGCGCCACGAGATGAACTGTCGGAGCCGGACCGGGATGTGCGGTGATAGCATGGACCGTCATGAGCATGACGCCCACCGAATGGCTCGACGCGTATCGCAAGGCGTGGATCGAACGCAATCCGGGTGCGGCCGCAGGCTTGTTCACCGAGGATGCGACATATGCCGAGCAACCCTATCAGGACGCCTTCGTCGGTCGCCGCGGCATTCGCGACTATTGGGCCGGGGTGACGGAGAACCAGGCCGCTATCGAGATGCGCTACGGCACGCCCATCACAGTCGGCGAACGCACCGTAGTGGAATGGTGGACCACGCTGACCAACGACGGCGTGCCAATCACGCTCGCGGGCATCTTCATACTCACGTTCGATGCATCGGGCCTGTGTCGCAGCTTGCGCGAGTACTGGCACTTCGCCGAGGGAAAGAAGGATCCGCCGAGCGCCTGGGGAGACTGACCGCGCCGGTTTGTTGTCCCGCCATGTCGGACACCAGCCCGTCGCAATCGCACAGACGGGCCGTCCACCCAACGCCTGCTATTGCCCGGCTGTACCGTCCATCCAGCCTGGCGCCAGCGTCACCTGGTCCCAATGTTCGGCCATCATGCCCCCACGTATGCGCACGGTCTCGAAGGCAAAGGCCTCGTAGGTCCGGTCGGGATCGTCGGGATCCGTCATCTCGCCGCGATAGATCGCGGTGACGAGATCGTCTTCGGCCATGATGAGGACGGGATCGCGCAACGGGATGCCGCCGAGATCGACGATGCGGATGCCGCGGCGCTCGGCTTCCTCAAAGCCCTCGACCCAGGCCTGCCGGCCGGACGCTCCGGTGAAATCGTCCATCCTCAGCAGGCGCGGGTTGTGCTGAATATAGTCCTCGGTCATGAACCGGTCGGCGCGCGCCTGGCGAGGCCCGGAGGAGCTGAAGAAATCAAGCAGGATCTGCTTGTTCGCATCGAGTTCCGCCTGGCTCGGCCTGCCGGGTTCGGCATCCGGGCGCCCGGCTATGGCGATCGCCGCAACAACAGAAGCGAGAACGGCTATCGCCCAGGCAATTCGTTCGGAGTTACGCATGATCTGCCTCTCCTTCCGGGTCAATCAGGACGTTTCCTCAAACGCGGCCAGCACCTCGCGCAGCAGTTCCCAGCGGTCGAAACCCTGTGCGCCGTAGTCCAGGCCGCGCCTGACGATTACGAGGTCGTGGGACGGCACGATCAACATGTACTGCCCGCGGTTGCCCGATGTCGAATACGCGTCGGCCGGCACTTCATCCTTGCGGTCGTCCGGCACGAGCCAGAACTGGCCGCCGTAGTAGTTGCCGAGTTCCGCAAGCGCCGGCGCCGGCGTTCGAACGAACTCGATCCAGTCCTCCGAGATGATTCGCTCGCCGCCCCAGACGCCGCCGTTGAGATAGAGCAAGCCGAATCGGGCGAGGTCGCGCGCGTTGGTGTAGACCTGACTGCTCAGGATGAAGTCGCCGAAACGGTCCATGCTGACCAGCGTGTTGCGCATGCCGATCCTGTCGAACAGCGCCCGGCGCGGAAACTCGTGATAGGTACGCTCGTCGCCCAGAGCACGTTTCATCGTATAGACGGCCCTGAGCGTGTCGTAGTTCTCGTAGTCCCAGTATGTGCCCGGTTCCCGAATCATCGCGCCTTGCCGGAACTGGCGAACCGAGCTTGCGCCGATCCAGTAGGACATGCCGGAGCCCGTTGCGTACTCGAGCTGGTCATTGTCGATCGGATAAAGGCCGCTCGACATGTTGAGCGCGTGCCGCAGCGTGATGTTCGATCGAGGATCGCGGTCCGCGGAACCGACCGCGGGCAGCCACTCGATGCCGAGCGGTGCGTCGAGCGACAGGCGGCCATCGTCGACCAGCATGCCGATCAGGGTCGAAGCGATGCTCTTGGCGGTCGACCAGGTCCGCGTGCGAGTCGTCATGTCCATGCCGGGGCGGTAGCGCTCGTGGACGATCCTGCCGTCGTGCACGATCAGCAGACTCAGGGTGACCTGCCCTGCGGATTCACGTTCGAACGCCCAGTCCGAGGCCGCTTCGAGTTTCGCCGCATCGACATGCGGCGGTAGCGGTGCCGGCTCGACGAGGTCGCCGTTCGGCCAGGCAATCGTCGCCGGATCATCTGGCGGCGCGGGCATATCGATCTTTGGCAGATCGTCGATGTCGTCGAAGGTCTGGTCCGGCGCCATGACGACGCAGCCTATGCCTTCGCGGAAGGCCGCCCGGATCGGCGGCGCGCTGTCGGGCGCGCCGATTGCGACGGCACGGCGCGCCGGGTCGACGACATAGTCGCCTCCGTCTGCCGTGCCGATCGGGTTGTCGAGGAACGCAAGCTCCTGCTCGAAGACGAGCTCGAGCGATCGGTTCGAGGTAAACAGTCCATTGCAAAGGAAAATGGCCTGCATGCCGCGCCGGACAATTTCGCGGTTGAACTGCCAGTAGTCGTAGGTTTCGCGCTGCTGCGCCTGGGCTGTGTTCGTCCAGCACGTTGCTGCCGGGATGGCCAGCGCGATCAGCGAGAGCAGGAAGAACCGTTTCATGGAGCTGCCCCTCGGTGGCTGCTGCGGTGTACGTCGGCCGGTTCGGTATTGATCGCGACTGAATCGGCCGCGGTGCGATCGTCTCCGATCTTACTGGCCGACGATCGGTGGCGCCAGATTGAGCTCCTGCCGGATGCTATGATCCGCGCGTGCATCAGCGCGCCAGGGGTTCACGATATGCGCTTGCTCCATTCCAGATCGAGCCGGCGTCGGTTCCTGTGTGACAGTGTCGGCGCCGCTGCTGCCGTTGCCGTTCCCGTGTTGAGGTACGAACAGGTGGCCGCTGCCGATCTCCCGACCGAAATCACCGCCTTGTCCGCATCGCAACTGTCCGACGCGATTCGGGCCGGACAGGTGAGCTGCGTCGAGACGATGCAGGCTTATCTTGAGCGCATTCACCGGCTGAATCCGGTCCATAACGCGATCATCAGCATGCTCGATGACGATGCCTGTCTCGCAGCGGCGCGACTGGCCGACGACGAGCTTGCCCGGGGCATCTATCGGGGCTGGCTGCACGGCATCCCGCACGCGGTGAAGGACCTCGCCGATGCCCGGGGATTGCCGACCAGCAACGGCTCGCCGATCGTTGCAGGCACCATGCCCGAAGCGGACGACCTTCATATCGCCCGCATTCGCCAGGCCGGCGCCATCTTCATCGGCAAGTCCAATGTGCCCGAATTCGGCATGGGTTCGCAGACCTACAACTCCGTGTTCGGAGTCACCCGCAACGCTTACGACACAGAACTCACAGCCGGCGGCAGCAGCGGCGGCGCGGCCGTCGGCATGGCGACGCAGATGCTGCCGATCGCCGACGGCAGCGACATGATGGGTTCGCTGCGCAATCCTGCGGCATTCCCCAACGTCATCGGTTTGGGCCCGAGCCAGGGCCGCGTGCCGCGCAAGCCCGAGGACCTGTTCTACAACCAGCTTTCGACGAACGGGCCGATGGGCCGCGACGTGACCGACACGATTCGGCTGCTCGGCACGATGGCCGGTTTCGATTCGCGTGCGCCCATGATGATGCGCGATGAATTGCCCAATCACGGCAGCTATCGGCCGGTGCCACTGGCCGGACTCAGAATCGGCTGGCTCGGCGACCTCAACGGTTACCTGGCGATGGAGTCCGGCGTCACCGAGCTTTGCGAGCAGTCTCTAAGCGAACTCGAAGGGCAGGGGGCACGACTGGATACCGTCACTCCCGACTTCGATATGGAGCGGCTGTGGCGAAGCTGGATCACGCTGCGGCACTGGTCGCACTCCGGACGCCAGCCGATGCTCGAGGATCCCGAACAGCGGCAGCTATTGAAGCCCGAGATGATCTTCGAGATCGAAGGCAGCTTCGCGCTTTCGGCAGCCGACATTCACGAAGCGTCCGTCTCGCGCGCGCAGTGGTACACGGCGCTGCACATGCTCTTCGAGCGTTTCGATCTGCTTGGGATACCGAGCGCGCAGGTGTTCCCGTTCCCGGCCGACGTGCATTGGCCGCGGGAAATCGCCGGACGCACGATGGATACCTATCACCGCTGGATGGAAGTCGTGATCGGGGCCTCGCTTGCCGGCACGCCGGCGGTGAACGTTCCGGTCGGCTTCGACGCGCGGGGCCGGCCGATGGGGATGCAACTCATCGGCCCGTACGGCAGCGACCAGGCTGTGCTCGAGGCGGCGCTCGCTTGCGAACTCGTCACGGACCACCTCGAACGGCGGCCGCCGGATATCGATTGACTACGTAGAACCGTTCGCCGCGCGGCGCCAGCGCCAGCTACAGCCCGGCCCCCGAACGGATCACGATCATCGGCGCCCGCTCCTTCGGCGCGACCGGGCGATGGCCGCGTTAACGGACGGGGCGCGAGTTTGAAGTCAGTCCGGCGTACCCGCTTAAACGAGCTTCTCTTTCTTGGCCCAGTTCAGCGTGTCGTCGAGCCCGCTGCGAAACAGGTCGAAAATCTCGTCGATGTCTTCGCCGGTCACGATGTACGGCGGGCAGACCGCGACCGCATCGCCGATGGCGCGCACGATCAGCCCGTGGTCCTGGCAGAAATTCATGCACTTCGCGCCGATCGCGAGGCTTGCGTCGAACGTGGCTTTCGTTTGCTTGTTGGCAACAAGTTCGACCGCGCCGACGAGACCGATGCCTCTCGCCTCACCGACAAGGGGATGCTCGCCGAGCGCGGCAAGCCGCGTCTGGAATTGCGGAGTGATGTCGCGCACGTGCTCGTACAGTTTGCGCTCCTCGTAGATCTCCAGCGTACGCAGCGCAACGGCCGCCGAGACCGGATGGCCGGAGTACGTGAAACCATGTCCGAACAGCCCCGCCTTGCCGCTCGGCTCGACCAGCGGTTCGTAAAGAAACTCGGGCACGATGACTGCGCTGATCGGCAAATAGGCCGATGAAAGCCCCTTGGCCGTCGTTATCGACGTCGGCTGCATGCCGAAGGTCTGTGCGCCCCAGGGGTTACCCGTGCGGCCGAAACCGCAGATGACCTCATCATCGATGAGCAGAATGTCGTACTTCTCGAGCACGGCCTGTACCTTCCTGAAGTAACCTTCGGGAGGCAGCAGCACGCCGCCGACACCCATCATGGGCTCGGCGATGAAGGCGCCGATGGTGTCGGGGTCCTCGGCGAGAATCAGTTTTTCGAGATTCCCGGCAAGCCGGGTCGAATATTCGTCCTCGCTCTCGCCGGCTTCGGCAAATCGGTAGTAATACGGGCAATCGGTGTGCCGAATGAAGTCGAGCGGCACGTCGAAATTCGCGTGGAACGGCGGCAGTCCGGTCAGCCCGGCGGTGGCGAGCGTCGTGCCGTGGTAGGCCTTCTGCCGCGCAATGATCTTTTTCTTGTTCGGTTTGCCGATCGCGTTTTGGTAGTACCAGACGAGCTTGATCTGCGTGTCGTTCCCGTCGGAACCGGAGTTGCCGTAAAAGACGCGCGAGGCGTCGAACGGCGCCAGCGAAACCAGCTTCTCGGCAAGCAGGATGCCCGGTTCATGGCTCTTGCCCGCAAAAAGATGCGTGAACGACAGCTTCCTGATCTGTTCGGCCGCCGTGCGTGCGAGTTCCTCGTCGCCGTAGCCGAGCGTCGTGCACCAGAGTCCGGCCATCCCTTCGATGTAGCGCTTGCCATGGTTGTCCCAGACATGGACACCCTCGCCGCGGGTCAGTACGAGCGGATCGGACTGCCGCAGGACGGCAAGATTCGTGTTCGGGTGGAAGACGTGCTTCAGATCGAGTCCTTCCAGATTTGTCATGGCGATGAAGCTCCGGAATCGGGAGGGCGCCGATGATACTTCCAACTCTTTCAACTGCGTTACGGTTGCCGCGAAAAAATTCGGTATCGGACCGTGTTGCCGCAGCCGCGCCCTGCGGGTTCAGGGTGTCTCAGGGCCTCCCTCTCCAGCCGAGTCCACCGAACGTAATAGCGTCCTTGTTGTTTTCCGGGCATACGAACTCGAGTATCTCGTGGTCGGGCGCCAGCGCCGCGTACACCGTCGTTGTCCACGGTCCTGTGAACGCCTCCGGATCCTCGGCGGTGATCTCGATCTCGAGCTGGTTGAAACGCGGCCGCCGGATGCGCTCCACCTCGTGCAACTGCTCGCTGTGAATGCCGAACCCCGGAGTGAACTCGTTGAAGCCCACATTGTCGATGACCAGCGTGTCGCCCTCCCATCGGCCGATCGAGTGGCCGTGCCACGCCGGGTTCCAGAGTTCGGGATCCGGATGCGGGCGCCCATCAGTGAAAATCTGCCGGAAACCAGGCGTCATGAATTCGGCGATCTGGACGATGACGGTATCGGCCTGAATGAACTTGTATGGGAAAAAGGTCATGGTCATGACCGCCGTCTGCGGCAAGCAATACGCCCCGGCGTTCTGCAGATCAAGTTCTTCGAGTTGCCGCAGCATTTCCTGAGCCCACGGCTGAAGAGGCAGGGGGTCGGGCACATCGCCCGGGACCATCCGGGGCACCCATACGCCGGTGAGGTCGGGTGTGCCGTTCGCCGTGCGGGGTGGGGGACCGGTCAGTTCTTCGCCCGACCGGGCCATGTCGATTGCCAGGACGGTAGGATCGTCGGCGAACGTGCCCAGATTGATGCTCCACTCGATCGGTATTTCGAGCTCCAGTGTCTCGCCGGCAGAGACTAAGACGTTCTCCTCGCGGTAGGACCGGTACATCGCTCCGCCAAGCTCGACCCGCAGTTCGTAGGTACCGGGCGGAACGTTCGGAAGATCGAAGGCGCCTTCCAGGGTCACGTCAGTCCGCAATTCGACGCCGGCGGCGTTGCGCACACCCATGAACGCCCCGGTATAGCCGGTAATGACATTTCCATTGGGGTCGAGTATCGACCCGCGCACCCGGCCGTTGCCTTCCTGGGCGAACGGTCCTGCGCCCATTGCCGCAGCGGCGATCAGCAGTACAAGGCCACGAACAGGCGAAGCGGTCACTTTGCTGCCCTCCCGAGACGAAACGGCGCTACACCGAAAGCACCAGCGCAAAGCCTATCTTGTGGGTTGCAGTGCCGACGAGCCCGCTTCGTACCTGGAACCGTCAGCGAGCGTGATGATCTTGGAGTTGATGCGCTTGAGCCCATCTCTGGACAGGTAGCCGTCGACCGTCAGGGTCTCGCCAATCTGCACCTTGTTGCGATTCCAGCCATAGCGAATCAGTGTGTTCGGGCTGCCGAGTTCCACTTCCCACTCCGCGACGGTCCCGTCCGGACCTGTGGCGTCCATATGGATCCATGCGTGCGGGTTGGTCCATTCCAGCTTCGTGACTGTGCCGCTCAGCACGACCGGCTGATCGATGTCGTACTCTGCGACGAAAGAATGGTGCGCGATCGCCGAAGTCGCTGCCGCAACAACGAAGACGATGCCAGCGAGAAACTGCCTGGTCAACATTGAGCTCTCCCGGTTGTGTTGACCAAGAGTATCTCAACCGCCGCGTCGACCTGACAAGGGGCATCGGTCGGACCGCGGTCATCGCAGGTTCTGCAGATTCGTTCGTCCTCGCTGCCGAGCGATTCGTCTCGTTCGGCGGTCGAAAAAGTGGCTCCCCGGGCCGGACTCGAACCAGCGACAAGTCGGTTAACAGCCGACTGCTCTACCAACTGAGCTACCGGGGAACCGGATTGCCGTGCGCATTGTCGGGGGGCGCTCGGGGCAAGTCAAGCGACGATCCTGGCATTCCCCATTGTTTCAGCAGCTTAGGTGAACACCATGCACTCGGACGGAGCCCAATGCGACTTAGGGCAAGGGCGACTTCGCAGGGCGTAAGTCGCTCGTTCCCACCGTGTTCCTGTCGGCCGCAGTCGTATGCATCTGGTCCAGATGGATCAGGATGCCGCAAACGCCTCAATTCTGTCGAGCGCGGCACCGAGCGTCTCAAGCCCTGCGGCAAACGAAATACGCAGGTGCCCCGGTGCGCCGAAGCCTCGTCCCGGCACGACTGCGATACACGACTCATCAAGGAGCCGCGCGCATAGCGCAACGTCGCTTTCGACATCCATCGCAGACATCAGGGCTTCCACGTTCGGGAATAGGTAGAACGCGCCCTGGCCCGGCAGGCACTCGATGCCCTCGATCCGGTTCAATCGTTCGACGACGAACACGTGGCGTTCCCTGAACGCCACGCGCATCTCTCCCAGGAAGCCCTGATCACCGCTGAGCGCGACGCAGGCAGCGGCCTGCGAGACGGCGCAGGCGTTAGTCGTGCTCTGGCTCTGGATCGTCGCCATGGCCCGGATGATCGGTTCCGGACCCGCCGCGTAACCGATGCGCCAACCGCTCATCGCGTAGCCCTTGGACACGCCGTTGATCGTGAGCGTGCGGTCGTGAAGATTCGGACAGGCCGCCGCGAAGCTCATGAACGGCTCATCGTGCCAGCAGATGTGCTCGTAGATTTCGTCGCTGACGACCACGATGCGCGGATGTTTGCGCAGCACTTCGCCAAGCTCGATCCAGGCATCGCGCACGTACACCGCGCCGGTCGGATTGCAGGGACTGTTGAGGATCAGCAGCCGGGTCCGTTCGGTGATCGCGGCCGATAGCTGCTCGGGGCTCATGAGAAATCCCCGCTCCGGGCGCGTGGACACGATGACGGGCTCGGCATTCGCAAGCCGCACCATGTCGGGGAAGGACACCCAATAGGGCGCCGGGATGATGACCTCGTCGCCGGGATCGAGCAGCGCCTGGCAGGCGTTGTAGCACGACTGCTTGGCACCGCTTGAGACAATGATCTGCTCCGGCCGGTAGTCGAGCCCGTTGTCGCGCTCGAACTTGCCGACGATAGCCTCCTTCAGGGCGCCTGACCCCGTGAGCGGCGTGTACCTCGTCTCGCCACGCCCGATCGCCGCGATGGCCTCCTCCTTGACATGTTCGGGCGTCTCGAAATCGGACTCGCCCGCGCTCAGGCTTATGATCTCCCGGCCCTGTTCTCGCAGCTCGAGCGCCCGGGCCGTGATGCTGACCGTGGCCGACGGCCGGATGCGCAGCAGCCTGCGCGCGAGACGGGTATTCAAGACGGGCTGACCTTTCAAACGCCGGGGCGGGGTCACATAATCTTACGACTGCCGACCTTGTGGCTCCAGGGCAACGCGATGGCTGACAGACCGTTCGAACTTGTTTCCGGCTACGAGCCTAGCGGCGATCAGCCGCAGGCCATCGCGGACCTCGTCGGAGGCATTCGGGACGGCCTTAGTCAGCAGATTCTCCTTGGCGTGACGGGTTCGGGCAAGACCTACACGATGGCAAACGTCGTTACCGCCGTGCAGCGTCCGACACTGATCCTCGCGCACAACAAGACGCTTGCGGCCCAGCTCTACGGGGAGATGCGCGAGTTCTTTCCGCAAAACGCCGTCGAGTACTTCGTGTCGTACTACGACTATTACCAGCCGGAGGCCTATCTGCCGACGACGGATACGTACATCGAGAAGGACGCCTCGATCAACAATCACATCGAGCAGATGCGCCTGTCGGCGACCAAGGCACTGCTCGAGCGCCGCGACGTGATCATCGTCGCGACCGTCTCGGCAATCTATGGTCTTGGCGACCCGGAGGCCTATCACGGCATGGTGCTCCACCTGGTCCGCGGCCATTCCGTAAACCAGCGGGTCCTGTTGCGGCGGCTCGCGGAGCTGCAATACACGCGCAATCCGCTCGATCTGAGCCGGGGCACCTTCCGTGTCCGTGGCGATGTCGTCGACATCTTCCCGGCGGAATCCGAGCGCGATGCCGTGCGCGTGGAACTGTTCGATGACGAGATCGAGACGATCAGCCTGTTCGATCCGTTGACCGGCGAAGCGCTGACACGCACGCCGCGGATCACGATCTACCCGAAGACGCATTACGTGACGCCGCGCGAAAAGCTCGTCGCGGCGGTCGACCAGATACGCGAAGAACTCGCGTTTCGGCTCAAGTCGCTTCGCGAGGCAGACAAGCTCGTCGAGGCGCAGCGCCTCGAGCAACGCACGCGCTTCGACATGGAAATGATCCTCGAAGTGGGTTTTTGCACCGGTATCGAGAACTACTCGCGCTACCTTTCGGGGCGCATGGAAGGGCAACCGCCGCCGTGCCTTTTCGACTACCTGCCCGACGATGCGCTGCTCTTCGTCGACGAGAGCCACGCTACGATCCCGCAACTCGGAGGCATGTACCGGGGCGACCGCTCCCGCAAGGAAACCCTCGTCGAATACGGATTTCGCCTGCCATCGGCGCTCGACAACCGCCCATTGCGCTTCGATGAGTACGAGGCTATGGCGCCGCAAACGATATTTGTCTCTGCAACACCCGGCCGCTACGAGACGGAGCGCGGCGTTGACGTGGTCGAGCAGGTCGTGCGTCCGACGGGGCTCGTCGATCCCGTGGTCGAACTTCGCCCGGCAAGCACCCAGGTCGACGATGTCCTGTCCGAGATCAACATCCGTGTTGAGCGTTCCGAGCGTGTGCTGATCACCACGCTGACCAAACGCATGGCCGAGGATCTGACAGACTATCTGCAGGAACATGGTGTGCGCGTACGCTATCTGCATTCGGATATCGAAACCGTCGAGCGCACCGAAATCATCCGCGATCTCAGGCTCGGCGAGTTCGACGTGCTCGTCGGCATCAACCTGTTGCGCGAAGGGCTCGATATGCCGGAAGTCTCCCTGGTCGCGATCTTCGACGCGGACAAGGAAGGCTTTCTGAGATCCGAAGGGGCGCTGATCCAGACTATCGGCCGCGCGGCGCGCAACGTTCGAGGCATGTGCATCCTTTACGCCGACGCCGTGACAGGGTCGATGCAGCGCGCGATCGACGAAACGAGTCGCCGGCGGAACAAGCAGTTGCGCTACAACAGCGAACACGGCATAGAGCCGCGCACGATCGTCAAGGGCATCCAGGACATCATGGAAGGCGCGCGGGCCGCGGCACGGCCGCGGCGGCGTGACCGGGCCCGCGCAGCACGCCGCGAAACGGCCGGCCTGACGCCCGAACAGGCATTCGCACACATTCGGGAACTCGAGAAACGAATGTACGCCCACGCCCGCGACCTCGAATTCGAAAAGGCCGCAAAATTGCGCGACGAAATCGAGGCGCTCAGACGCGATGGAATCGGCTTGCCGGAACAGGCGGCGAGTTAGCGGCATTGAGCGAAAAAACGCCTCGCCGAAGATGGCTGCCCAGGCTCCGAGCCGGGGTAAGCCAGCAGTGGCCAGAGCCGCAGTGGCGCGTTGCGGCCGGCGCCGATTCTCGGGTATCGTTGCGCGTCTTCAGGCGCGTAGCTCAGTGGTAGAGCACCACCTTGACATGGTGGGGGTCGTTGGTTCAATCCCAATCGCGCCTACCAGCTTCGAGCGGCCGGCGCGTTCCCGTATCCCGGTAAGGGGAGGGGAAGCGCCGAACCGCCGACTCCGGGCGGTGCACGGCCGCGTCGACCGGTACCCGGGGCGCTGCGACGGTGTAGACTCAGGTCGACTGCAACAACAATTACGGCGAACGGGAGCAAGTCATGTGCGACGACAGAACGTTCAAGGAATCCACCGAGTATCTGAAGGGCCAAAGCGAGCTGACACGGCGCGAATTCGGAGCGCTATCGGCAGGGACCGGGATTGCACTGCTGTTGCCGCGGGCGGCCGATGCCCAGGAGGTCACCGAGCAGGACGTCGAAGTCACCACTGCGGACGGCGTGGCGGATTGCTATTTCGCACACCCCTCGTCCGGCAGCCACCCCGGTGTCGTGATATGGCCCGACATTCTGGGCCTGCGTCCTGCATTCCGGCAAATGGGCCGCCGGCTCGCCGAGTCAGGTTACTCGGTGCTCGTGGTCAATCCCTTCTACCGGTCCGCGCGCGCGCCCGTCGTGCCCGAAGGCGCGAGCTTCCAGGATGAATCCGTAAGGAATACGGTGTTCCCCCTTGCAGGTGAGCTGAACGCCGAAACGCATGTCACCGACGCCAGAGCTTTTGTCGATTTCCTTGACGCACAGGCCGCTGTCGATCCGGACCGCAAGATCGGGACGACCGGCTACTGCATGGGTGGCCCGATGACGATGCGCACCGCCTGGGCGCGTGCAGACCGAATCGGTGCCGGCGCGTCGTTCCACGGCGGCGGGCTCGTGACGGACCAGCCGGACAGTCCGCATCTGCTCGTCGAGGAGATGGATGCGCACTACCTCTTCGCCATTGCCGAAAACGACGACATGAACGATCCGGAGGCCAAGAACGTGCTGCGCGAGACCTTCGCGAGTGCCGGACTTCCCGCGGAGATCGAGGTCTACGAAGGGGCTCTGCACGGCTGGTGTCCGCCGGATTCCGCCGTCTACAACGAGGCGCAGGCCGAGCGCGCATGGAGCCGGCTGCTCGTGCTGTTCGAGACGGCACTCGCATGACGGCACCGCAAACAGCATGAAAGTGCCGCTGGCGAACGTTTGCAGCATCGCGGCGCTGTTGCTGGCAGGCGCCTCGGCAGTCGCGCATCACGGCGATGCCGGACGCTACGAGGAGGCCATCACCAGGCTTAGGGGGACGGTCGTCGCGCTGCAGTTCATCAATCCGCACTCGATCATCATCGTCGACGCCGCGGCAGAGGGCGGTCAGAACCAGCGGTGGCAGGTTGAGGTTTCGAACGCGACGGGACTGGCCCGTATCGGCTGGACCCGGGACACGCTCAAGCCCGGCGACCCGGTCACGATGGCCGGGCGCGCGGTCAAGAGCGGGGCGCCATATATCAACCTCAGCGAGAATTCGCGGCTCGCCCGCGGCGATACCTGCGAGGAGCTCTTTCACAGTGGCATGGGCTCCGGTCGCGAGCCCGACTATCCGCCGCTGAACTGCGATTAGCGCGATCGGACCGAACGGCATGGCGGTCGCGAGCAGGATCGAGCGTCGCATGCGCGCCGCCCTGTCATCGTGGCACACCGCCCCGTATTGGCTCGCAAGCGCGCTGCCGATCCTGTTCGGCGCAGGCTCGATCTCCCATGCGCAGTACCCATCAGTGGCCAACGCACCGGCGCCGCTCGCGCAGACCGCATACCTGAAGGCATCGAACGCCGGGGCGGGCGATCAGTTCGGAACCGGCGGCACCTTGCTCGGCAACGCGGTCGCGCTCAGTGCCGAAGGCAACACACTGGCCGTGGGCGCTCCGTTCGAGAGCAGCTCCGCGACAGGCATCAACGGGATCGAGGACGACGACTCGGCCTACGGGGCGGGCGCCGTCTACATCTTCACGCGCGGTGCCGGCGGCTGGACGCAGGAGGCCTACGTCAAGGCATCCAATACCGGCCTGACCGACTATTTCGGTTACGCGGTGGCGCTCAGCGCGGACGGCGACACGCTGGCGGTCTCGGCCTACTTCGAGGCGAGCGGTGCCAGCGGTATCGACGCCGACCAGGACGACGATTCGCTGCCACAGGCCGGTGCGGTCTACGTGTTCGTCCGCGATGGCGGCGTGTGGACGCAGGAGGCCTACGTCAAGGCATCGAACACGCAGGCGGGCGGTTTCGAGAACGAACTGGAAGGCGGCGACCAGTTCGGCTTCGCGCTCGCCCTGTCCGGCGACGGCGACACGCTGGCGGTCTCGGCGATCGACGAGGACGGCGGGTCGCCCGGCATCAACGGCAACGAAGCGGACAACTCCCTGCGATCGGCCGGCGCGGTGTATCTGTTTCGACGATCCGACGATGTCTGGAGTCAGCAGGCCTACGTCAAACCCACCAATCCCGGCGCCGGAGACTATTTCGGCTACGCCGTCGCGCTCACGGCCGATGGCGACACTCTGGCTGTCGGCGCCTACGACGAAGACGGTTCCCTGGCCGCAAATAACGACCGCCAGAACGACGACGTATTCGGCACGGGCGCGGTTTACATCTTCGACCACGCAGACAGCCAGTGGCGGCAGACGGCCTATCTGAAGGCCGCCAACGCCGAGGCGAGCGATTCGCTCGGTGTCTCCGTCGCCATCAGTGCCGACGGTTCGACGCTGGCGGCAACCGCGCTTGACGAGGACGGTGCAAGCACGGGAATCAATTCGGCGCCCGAGCCCGACCGCAGGGTCGATACCTCGACCGGCGCCGTGTATGTGTTCGTCAACGATGGCCGGGCTTGGTCGCAACAGGCCTACATCAAGGCGTCAAATACCGGCGCGTACGATCAGTTCGGCGCCCGTCTGGATCTGAGCGGCGACGGCAATACGCTTGCCGTGGGAACGCAGCTCGAAGACAGCGCCGCACGCGGTATCGATGGCCTGCAAAAAGACGATAGAGCCCAGGAAGCCGGAGCCGTCTATGTCTTTGGCCGTAACGGCGCAGTCTGGGGCCAGGACGCCTACATCAAGGCGAGCAATGCCGAAGCCTTTGACGAATTCGGCGGTGCCGTTGCGCTGAACCACGACGGCTCGATCCTGGCCGTAGGAGCCCGTGGCGAAGACAGCGCCGCGACGGGCCGCGACGGCGACGAAACGGACAACTCGCTGTTCGATTCCGGAGCCGTCTATCTTTTCACGCGTTGACGGCCCGAAGCCGTACAACAGGTCGCTCCAGTCGGCCGCAAGGCAATCCGTCGGCGGACGCCCGGCGCACGTGCCCGCCGCGCCCCGAAGCGCCGCCAGGCATCCATGGATCGCGGTCCGTGGTAGTAGAATACGCGGCTACCGATCATTTGCTCGACAGGTGAGCAATCATGAAGTACTCGACCGAAAGTTTCCGTGGGACAGCGATGCTCCATACGCTTGTCCGTTTCGCCACGCTTCTCTCGACCGCGATCTTGAGCCTGGGCACCGCGGTCCAGGCACAACCGCCCGGCCCACCCGGCGAAACGTTCGAGGTAGTCACGTTCGTGGAGGGTCTTCGGAACCCCTGGAGCATGGCGTTCTTGACGAACGGCGACATGCTCGTCACCGAACGCGGCGGCGATCTCAGGATCGTCAGGGACGGGCAACTCCTTTCCGATCCCGTTGCGGGCGTGCCGCCGGTACGCGCCCAGGGCCAGGGCGGACTGCAGGACGTGGTGCTGCATCCCGATTTCGAATCCAATCAGGTGATCTACCTGAGTTAT
>JAQAJI010000036.1:3245-47096 GCA_028278665.1 Candidatus Rariloculus versatilis | reverse complement strand
CAGCCGAAGTCGCCGGATCCGCCGCCGTAGCCGAAGTACAGGTCCGTTTCGAGGCCCTCACCGACATCGGCGCCCCAGGTGCCGATATAAAAGCCTGAGTCATCCTCGTAGTCGAAGCCGCCAAAGGCCGACGTATCTTCCTGGTAGATGCCCCGGAAAACGTAATCGCTGACCCAGCCGACATTGGCGCTCATCTGGCCCAGCGACACGGTCGGCACCGTCCACATGGCCAGCAACGCAATGGCGATAGATACTTTCTTCATGGCACATTTCCTCCTCGTGCAGCATGCATCGAATTGAACGATTGCCTGATGCAGCAATCGTGCCAATTTTGAAATGTGCTTTGCTGTCAGCCAGATAGCCGACAGGCAGGGGCGTTGGCAGGCGCCATTCGCCCCTGTTCAGTGCATCGGGCGCACCAGAATCAGGCCTTGCGAGGCGGTCTGCCGCCAATCAGGCTTTGCGAGGCGGTCTGCCGCCCGGCCAGACTTAGCTACAGCAGCGGTTCGACGATCGCTGCAAACGCCTCGTAGTCCTTGCCGCCAACCAGCGTCTGGGCGAGTTCGCCGTTGCGATCGATGACGAAAACCGTGGGCAGCACGCTTGGCCAGCTCGGAGCGAAGTCCGCCAGCAGTGCGTACCAGTCGTCGTCAAGCACGTGGTAGGTGAAGAACTCCGGGAAGTATTCGTCGCGGAACGACAGGACCTCGTCGCCGGCATCCGCGTCGTCGAGTGAAATTCCGATGACGCTGAGGCCGCGCTCCGCCAGGTCACGTTCGAGTTCGACGAGATCGGGGATCTCCTTCAGGCACGGTGCGCACCATGTCGCCCAGAGGTTGAGCAGCACGACGTCGCCGCGAGCGGATTCGAGCATCGCGGTAAAACCGTCGGAGTCGATCGTGCGAATGAGCGAGCGGTCTTCGGCCGGTGCTTCGGCGGTCGGCGCCTCGACCGTCGGCGGCGAGTCGCCACAGGCGGCAAGGACCACCGGGATCAACGACAGCGCGGCGATACCGCGCAGATGGCTCGGCATGACTATTCTCCCGATCCCGAGACGCGGTTTCCGTTCACTCTTCGGGACCCACTTTCAGCGCGATGCCGTCGTGATCCCCGGTCACTTCGATCTGGCAGCTCAAGCGGGAGCGCTCCGGGTCGAACGATTCCAGATCCTTAAGCAGCATCAGTTCCTCGTAGCCGCGCTCGGGCAGGCTGTCCCACAAGGACGGTTCGATGAAGACGTGACAGGTCGCGCAGGAGCACATGCCGCCGCAGATCGCATCGACGCTGTCGTCGAGTTCGCGGATGTTCTCCATCATCGAAATCCCCGTGAAGGCGTCGACCTCGACGGTCGCCCCGACGCGATTTGTTACCACCAACTTGACCATGGTCCTGCCTTACCGGCGCACTCAACGCGAGCCCGGCGACTATAGCAAAGTTGCGCCGCGTACGATGAGGCATAATCCGGCGAACCCGGCGCGAGTGACGCTGGCCGGGCACGGCGACGCGCGTATGGTCATGGACAATCGAAACGCCAGGCGCACGCCCGAGAGCTGCCTCGTGTTGATGTTCAAGGCGCCCGGGCGGTCGAAGCGGCGCCTGGCGGCCGCGATCGGACCGCTCGCGTCGATTGTTGCCGAGCACCTGTGGAGTTGCGCGCTCGAGGATGTGGCCGCCTGGCCCGGGCCGGTGTGCTTCGCGCCGGCGGGAGAGGCCGACGGCGAATGGGCGGCCGAACGGATGGACCGCTGCGACGCGGTCGTGCTGCAACGTGGCAGCAATCTCGGTGAGCGGATCAATCACGTCAACGGCGTGCTTCGCTCGCGGGGCTTCCAACGGCAGATCTTCATCGGCATCGACTGTCCGGAACTTCACGCACGCTACCTCAATGAGGCCGCGGATGCGCTCGACAATCACGACGCGGTTTTCGGTCCGGCGCACGACGGCGGCGTCGTACTGATGGGGGCGCGGCGGAAATGGCCGGATCTCGGCGATCTCGCGTGGAGCAGCGCGAACCTCATGGCGGAACTCGAGCGCTCGTGTACCGACCACGGCTGGAAAACGGCCCGTCTTGCGGCGCTGGCTGACATCGACACGCTCGGGGATCTGGATGCATTCGGGCGTACCGTGCCGGGCGATCCTCGGCCGGCGCGCAGGGCGCTGGGCGCCTGGCTTGCGAACGACGGCCAACGTTTCAAACGGCAGTTGTGAAGCACTCTTACAAGCCGCTCGTGTTCGTCGTGCTGCTTGCGGTGGTCGGCGCCACGCTCGTCATTGTCGCGACCGGATCCGCGGGGCTGCCGATCCGAGACTGGCTCGCGGCGGGCGTCGCGTGGATCGAGGCTCATCGGACGTTGTCGTGGGCCGTGTTTGTGCTTGCGTTTGCCGCCGCCACGGTGCTCCTGGTTCCCGCAACCCTGCCGACGCTCGTCGGCGGCTTCGTATTCGGGTTTCCGCTCGGCATCGTGCCTGCGTCGCTCGGCAGCCTGCTCGGCGCGGCTGGCGCTTTCCTCGTCGGCCGCTTCCTTGCGCGCGACTGGGTCAAGCGGCGCATCGAGAGATTGCCGTCATTCGACGCGCTGGACAGCGCCGTCAGAACGGACGGACTCAAGATCGTGTTTCTGTCGCGCCTGTCGCCGTTTTTTCCGTTCTTTCTGCTCAACTACGCGTTCGGCGTGACGGGCGTGCGTTTTCGCGACTACGTTCTCGCGACCTGGATCGGCTTGCTGCCGGCGCTCGCGCTTTACGTATATTTCGGCAGCCTCGCGCAGGATCTCCTGACCCTGACGGAAGGAGAATTCGACCGCGGGCCTTACGGTCTTGCGCTTGCGGTAGGCGGGCTCGCGGCGACAGTTTTGCTCGTCGTCGTCATCGGCCGCATGGCAAGCCGCGTGCTCGGCGCTCATCTCGAGCGCGACACGCCCGCCGGCAGCGAGACTGAACCTGCTGACGGCGCGGACAGTCCAAACACCTGAGCGACCGCGAAGCCCGCAAATCTCACCAAGCCGCGCCTTGCCATGGAGCATTAAGGATGAATTTCAGGAACTTGCGAGACCATCAGGGGCATCGTGCCGGTGACAGCTTGCGCTGGCCACGCCCTCGCTTGTCTTTTGCGCACAGGCGCGCGCATGCTCCCTCCACCATAGACCCGCTATGGTTCCGGTCGCGAGCACGCGCCTGTGCCCCCAGATACATATGATCGGGCCTGCGCGATCATCGCGGCCCTTGGTGGGATTTGCGGGCTAGCGCGTCACATTGCCAACTGCCCGGCACGACATCATGAACCACTCCATCAAGCCGCTCGTGTTCGTCGTGCTGCTCGTGGTGCTTGGCGTCGCCGTCGCGTTTGCGCCCGTTCTCGACTGGCTCGGTGGCGCGGTCGTCTGGATCCAGACGAACCGCGGGCTGGCGTGGGCCGTCTACGTTGGCGCCTACATCCTGGCCACGGTGCTGCTGATTCCGGGATCGCTGATCACGCTCGTGGCGGGTTTCGTGTTCGGATTGCCGCTCGGCGTCGCGCTCGTTTCGGCAGGCAGCGTGCTTGGAGCGTCCAGCGCTTTCCTGATCGGGCGGTTTTTCGTCAGGACCTGGGCGGAACGGCGGATCGACCGCCTGCCGCGCTTCGGCGCACTCGACAGTGCGGTGGGCGAGCAGGGCTTTATGATCGTGCTGCTCGCGCGCCTGTCGCCGCTGTTTCCGTTCAACCTCCTGAACTACGGCCTCGGCGTAACCTCCGTGCGCTTCCGGGACTACTTCTTCGCGTCGTGGATCGGCATGTTTCCCGGAACGGTGCTGTATGTCTACTTCGGTACCGTCGCCCAGGACCTTGCCGCCCTCGGCGGGGGCGAATTCGACGGCGGGTGGCTCGGACTCGCGTTGCTGCTTGGGGGTCTGCTGGCGACGCTGCTTCTGGTCGTGTTGATCACGCGCAAGGCGACGCGCACGCTCGGCACTCACCTGCAGCGCCGGGCGGCGGACGATTTCGGGAACGGATAACGCAGCCATGACGCTCCCCGTCACTTATCCCGGATCGGACCAGGACCAGCGCTGGCGGCGCCTGGTGTATCCGGCCGACTACCGCAATCCCCTCCCGGCTCGCAGGTACCACCTCATCGTGATCGGTGCGGGACCGGCAGGCCTCGTTACCGCAATCGCGGCCGCAGGTCTCGGAGCGCGGGTCGCGCTGGTGGAGCGGGAGGCGATGGGCGGCGATTGCCTCAATGTGGGTTGCGTCCCGTCGAAGGCGCTGCTCGAGTTCACCGCGAAGCGGGCTCATACCGACTGTTTCGACGCAGCGTTCGCATGGCTGCGCGAGGTGCGCGCCCGGATCGCAGAGCACGATTCGGTAGAGCGCTACGTCGCCGCGGGCGTGGATGTTTTTCTCGGTGCGGCGCGGTTCCTCGGCGGCGATACGGTGCAGGTCGAAGGCGTGAGCCTGTCGGCGCGGCGGATCGTCATTGCCTCCGGTGCACGCGCGGCGGTGCCGCCGATTCCGGGGCTGGCCGAGGCCCGGCCGCTGACCAACGAGACCGTGTTCGATCTCAGCGAACGGCCAGGGCGGCTTGCGATCGTCGGCGGCGGTCCGATCGGCAGCGAACTCGCCCAGGCGTTCTCGCGCATGAATGTCGAAGTGCACCTGTTCGAGATGGCCGACCGGGTGCTTGCGCTGGAGAGTCGCGAAGCCGGCGAGATCGTTTCCAAAGCGCTCCAATCGAGTGGAGTCCGGTTGCACCTGAACGCGTCGGTGGCGAGCGTCGAGCGGCGCGGCAGGGAAGTCGTCGTGACCGCGAACGGTATCCAGACCAGGGCGGACGAGGTGCTCGTCGCCGCCGGGAGACGGGCAAACAGCGACGACCTTGATCTTGAGCGTGCCGGTGTACAGACCGGCCCGGGCGGCCTCATCATTGTCGACGATTACCTGCGCACGACGAACCGGCGAATCTATGCGGCCGGCGACGTCTGCGCGCGGCTTCAGTTCACGCACAATGCCGACGCCCATGCGCGCATCGTCGTGCAGAACGCGCTCTTTTTTCCGACGGCCACGACACGCAGGCTCAACATGCCGCACTGCACCTATACCGACCCCGAGGTCGCGCAGGTCGGCCGGTCGAAAACCGAGCTTGAACGCGACGGCAGCCCATTCGATACCTGGCGCGTGGCCTTCGGCGATCTCGACCGCGGCAGGGCGCAGGGCGACGAGCAAGGTTTCGCCGAAGTTCTGGCTGCGCCGAACGACGGCCGGATTCTCGGGGCGACGATCGTGGGACGGGACGCGGGCGAGCAGCTTGCGGCCGTTTGCATCGCGATGACGAACGGTCTTCGCCTCGGCAGTCTCGCAAAGACGGTTCTGCCTTATCCGACCCGCGCACAGTACCTGCGCCGCATGGCGGACGAGTTCAACCGCAAGCGATTGACGCCGTCCGCACGACGGCTGCTCGGCGCCTGGCTCAAGTGGAACGTGCGCCCGTGAAACACGACGTCGCGGTCGTCGTGCCGGTGCTCGGCGACGTGGAAGCCCTTGCGCAACTTCTGGGCGGGATCGAGGGCTGGCAGGGTCGGCCGGAAGAGATCATCGTCGTCGCGGGTCGCTCCGATCCAGAGCTCACGGATCTTTGCCGCGAACACGGCTGCCGCCTCGTCGAAACGCACGCCAACCGGGGCGCCCAGCTCGATTGCGGCGCGAGGCAGGCACGCTCGAGTGTGCTGTGGTTCCTGCATGCCGACGTCGAGCCTCCGCACGACGGTCTGGAGGCGATCGGGTCGGCGCTCGCGTTCGGCGCCGAGGGCGGCTGCTTTCGCTTCGCGTTTCAGGGGCAGCGGACCTGGTACAAGCGTCTGCTCGAGCGGTTCGTGTCCCTGCGAGTGGCGCTCGGCGGCATCCCCTACGGGGATCAGGGCATCTTCCTGCGGCGCGAAGTCTACCTCCACTGCGGCGGGTTTCCTCACCAGCCGCTGTTTGAGGAGGTGCGGCTCGTGAGACGGTCAAGGCGGCGTGGAAAGTTCCGCGCGCTGGCGCCGGCCGTGCGCGTCGCGACGCGGCGCTGGGAGCGCGACGGCTGGTGGTCGCGAACCTGGCGCAACCGCTGGCTCGCGATGTGTAATATGCTAGGCGTTTCGCCCGAGAAACTGGCGGGCGCATATCACGGCGGGCGCAGGCCGGACATCGCGGCGGACGGCGGCGCGCCGGACTCTCAAAGCGATCGAGACGAGCCGGACACGACGCTCAATACATGAACGCCAACCTGCAGGAGTTTCCGCTCACCGAGACTCGCAAACCGTGCGGCTATATCGATCCGTACGCGCTCAGGGAGCTGTGGTTTCATACCGGGACGGCATGCAATCTCGCGTGTCCGTTTTGCCTCGAGGGCTCAAAACCCGGCGACGGCCGGCTTGACCGGATCAGTCTCGAGGACGCGAAGCCGTTTATCGACGAAGCCGTCGCGCTCGGCGTCGAGCAGTTTTCGTTCACGGGCGGCGAACCCTTCATCGTCAGGGACTTCGTCAACATACTTCGCTATGCCTCGAGCTTCAGGCCCTGCCTCGTGCTGACCAACGGCACCGATCCCGTGCTCAGGCGTCTGGCCCAGATCGAGACTCTGCGCATCCAGGAGCATCCGGTCTCGTTCAGGATCAGCATCGACTATCCGGATCCGAGCCGCCACGACGCAGGCCGTGGTGCGGGAAATTTTGACAAGGCGTTCTCGGCACTGGCGGCGCTGCACGAGCGCGGCTTTCACGTCTCCGTAGCGCGGCAGATCGATGCGGGCGAGGACGGGCAACGGACCGAGTCGCAATTTCGCTTGCTTTTCGCCCGGCATGGACGGCCCCGGGACACGACGATAGTCCGCTTCCCGGATTTTCTGACTCCGGGTTCGCACCCGCCGGTGCCACACGTCACCGAGCATTGCATGACCGCATTCCACAGCGAAGAGAGCCGCCGGGAATTCATGTGCGCTTTTTCGAAAATGGTCGTTCGGATCAACGGCGCGATGCGAGTCTATGCCTGCACGCTCGTCGACGATGACGACTCCTACGACCTTGGCGACACGCTGACTGAGAGCATGGGCGAGCGCATCTACATGCGTCACCACCGCTGTTACAGTTGCTTTGCTCTCGGAGCCTCGTGCAGCGAGATCGGGCGCTGATTTTCGGGCCGTTCGGCCTGCCTGCTTGTGCTAAGCTGCGCGTCCCGAACGCGAGCTCAGCACCTCATGGCATCCGAGCCGATTTACAAGGGCGTCTTCGTCAATCAGGGCAAGGTGTACGAGGTGTACGCCCGGCACGTGAGCCAGGGCGCGTTGTTCGGCTTCATCGAGATCGAGAAGCTCGTCTTCGGGGCGCGCACGAGCGTGGTCGTGGATCCCTCGGAGGAGAAAATCAAGTCGGAGTTTTCAGGCGTCAGGCGAACCTATTTGCCGATGCATTCGATACTACGCATTGACGAGGTCGACGAGCAGGGCGCGAGCAAGGTCAGGGATGCCGAGGGCAGCAACATCGCGCAGTTTCCGATCCCGATGTACACGCCGCAGGGCCAGGGCGGCAAGGGCGGCCCCACGGAACGTTAGCACGCTGAATTGAACCCATGACGATGCTGCAGTTGGCCGGTCCTGCGGCCGAGACGGCCTTCCGCCTGAGCAGGTTGCAGGCTCGCTTGCAATCGCGCTCAGATGCGGTTGCCGGCGTCAGCGTACGGTTTCTCCATTTCGTTCATCTGGAGCGCGCGCTCGCCTCAAGTGAGCGGGCCGTGCTCGACGCACTGCTCGATTACGGTTCGCCGGCGGCGTCGGCGCCTAGCGATCCGGCGCTCTGCCAGTCGCTGTTCGTGGTGCCGCGTCTGGGCACGATCTCCCCCTGGTCCTCCAAGGCTACGGAAATCGCCAGGATCTGCGCGCTCCCCGTCGATCGCCTGGAACGCGGCCGCGTCTACGAGCTCGCCGTTCGCCGCACGCTCGCGGACGAGGAAGTCGCATCGCTTGCCGATCTGCTGCACGACAGGATGACCGAATCGTTCACGGCTGAAGCGCCGGGCGAAGCGCTGCTCTTCGGCAGGCACGCCCCGAAGCCCGTCGAGTGGGTCGATACGAGCGGACTCGGCCGTGCGGCGCTCGACGAGGCCAACCCGAGGCTCGGGCTCGCGCTGTCGGACGACGAAATCGACTATCTCGTGGCGCAGTTCCGGGCGCTCGGGCGCAACCCGTCGGACGTCGAACTCATGATGTTCGCTCAGGCGAACTCCGAGCATTGTCGCCACAAGGTGTTCAATGCGAGCTGGATCATCGACGGCGCAGCGGCCGAAAAGAGCCTGTTCCAGATGATCCGCAACACGCACGCGCATGCGCCGGACGGCGTGCTTTCGGCCTATTCGGACAACGCGGCCGTCGTCGCCGGTCCAGCCGCCAGGTGGTTTTTTCCGGAGCCCGGCACATCTCGTTATGTCCACGTCGAGGAGCCGGCCCACCTCGTAATGAAAGTCGAGACGCACAACCATCCGACGGCGATCTCCCCGTTTCCGGGGGCAGCGACGGGTTCCGGCGGCGAGATCCGCGACGAAGGTGCGACCGGGTGCGGCGCAAAGCCAAAGGCCGGGCTTACCGGATTCACCGTCTCCCACCTTGAGATTCCCGACTGGCCGCGGCCATGGGAAGCAGCTTCTCCGGGGCGCCCTGCACGGATCGCGTCGCCGTTGCAGATCATGCTCGAGGGACCGATCGGCGGGGCGCAGTTCAACAACGAGTTCGGTCGGCCGAACCTCAACGGTTACTTCCGGACCTGCCTTCTTAAGAGCGACGGCCAGTGGCGCGGGTATCACAAGCCGATCATGCTGGCCGGCGGGCTCGGCAACGTCCGCGACGATCATGTCGAGAAGGCGAGGCCGGGTCCGGGTTCGACACTCGTTGTCATCGGCGGACCGGCGATGCTGATCGGGCTCGGCGGCGGTGCGGCGTCGTCGACGGGCAGCGGCTCGGGCGAGGAGGAACTCGACTACGCATCGGTGCAGCGCGGCAATCCGGAGATGCAGCGGCGTGCACAGGAAGTCATCGATGCGTGCTGGGCACTCGGGCAGCGCAATCCGATCGCCGCGATTCACGACGTCGGCGCGGGCGGATTGTCCAACGCCATCCCCGAGATCGTCGAGCACAGCGACTGCGGAGCCGTAGTCGAATTGCGCAACGTGCCCAACGACGAGCCCGGCATGACGCCGATGGAACTGTGGTGCAACGAGTCGCAGGAACGGTACATCCTGAGCATCGAGTCCGACCGTCTCGCTGCCTTCACCGCGCTTTGCGAACGCGAACGCTGTCCGTTCGCCGTGCTCGGCACGTTGACGGCGGAGCGTGAACTCGTCGTCAACGACGCGCAGTTTGAAAACACGCCCGTGGCGATGCCCATGGAGGTGCTCTTCGGCAAGCCGCCGAAGATGACGCGCGAGGCGGCAAGTCGGCCGCGCGACTGCGGAGTCTGGGACCACGGCGAAATTGCACTGGCCGAGGCGGTCGACCGTGTGCTGAGCTTTCCGGCGGTTGCCGACAAATCCTTCCTGATCCACATCGGCGATCGCACGGTCGGCGGCATGGCATCGCGCGATCAGCTCGTCGGTCCCTGGCAGGTGCCGGTCGGCGACGCGGCAGTGACGCTTTCGAGCTTTTCCGACTACACGGGCGAAGCTATCGCGATCGGCGAGCGCACACCGGTCGCGATCCGCCACGGGCCGGCCGCAGCACGCCTTGCGGTCGCCGAAGCGATCACTAACATCGCGTCGGCCGACGTTGCGGCGCTCGGCGACATTCGCCTGTCGGCGAACTGGATGGCGGCGGCAGGCTTCGCCGACGACGATTTCGATCTCTACGAGATGGTCCGGGCCGTCGGCGAGGAGCTGTGCCCGGCGCTCGGTGTCGCGATACCGGTCGGCAAGGACTCGCTGTCGATGAAGACCGAGTGGCGCGAGAACGGCGGGGACCTCGGCGTGACGGCGCCGGTTTCGCTGGTCGTCTCGGCATTCGCGCCGGTCGCTGACGTCCGCCGCGGCCTGACGCCGGAACTCGACCGCGCCCGGGACGACACCGTGCTCGTATTGCTCGATCTCTCCGGCGGCCGCACGCGGCTCGGCGGATCCTGCCTTGCCCAGAGTTACGCCAGCTACGGCGGCGAGCCGCCCGACCTCGATTCGCCCGAGCGGCTCGTTCACTTCTTCCGGGCACAGCGCGAGCTGCGCGAGGCGGGTCTGGTTTCGGCTTATCACGACCGTTCGGACGGCGGGCTCTTGGTCACGCTCGCGGAAATGGCGTTCGCGTCGAGGCGGGGACTGGATATTCGCGTTCCCTCACAAGTCGGCGATGTCCTGGCCTGGCTTTTCGCCGAGGAACCCGGCGCGGTGATTGAGGTCGGGCGCGCCGAACTGCCGCGGGTCGAACAGGTTCTTCAGGCGCAGGGCTCTGTGCCGTATTCGGTGGTTGCCGTGCCTGCCCGCCACGACGAAATCGTGATCCGTCGCGATGACGAGGAGTTCTACCGCGCACGGCGCGTCGAACTGCACGCGAAGTGGTCGGAGCTGACCTGGCGCATGCAGGCGTTGCGCGACAACCCCGAGTGCGCGCAGGAAGCTCGTGACAGCACGCTCGACGAGGACGATCCCGGGCTCAACGCCTCATTGACGTTCCCGATTCCGGATATGAATCTGCCGATACGCGCTGAGCGCACGGGACGTCCGAAGGTCGCGATCCTGCGCGAACAGGGGGTGAACGGCCAACTCGAAATGGCGGCGGCGCTCGACCGCGCGGGCTTCGAAGCCCACGACGTGCACATGAGCGACCTCGTCGCCGGGCGCAAGGAACTCGAGGGATACAAAGGGCTTCTCGCCTGCGGCGGATTTTCCTACGGCGACGTGCTCGGCGCCGGAGGCGGGTGGGCGAAGGCGATCCTCTACGACGAACGTGTTCGCGGCGCTTTCGAGGCGTTTTTCGCGCGTGAGGACACGTTCGCGCTGGGTGTCTGCAACGGCTGTCAGATGCTCGCGGCGCTGAAAGCGTTGATCCCGGGGACCGGGGCGTGGCCGCGCTTCGTCCGCAATCGCTCCGACCAGTTCGAGGCGCGCCTGTCGCTCGTCGAGATCGTGCCGAACCGCTCGGTGCTGCTCGACGGCATGGCGGGTTCCCGTCTGCCGATCGTCACATCGCATGGCGAGGGCCGGGCCGAGTTCGGGTCTGCCGATCTGCTGGAGGAATGCGAGGCTTCGCTGATCGCGCTGCGCTACGTCTCCAACGATGGCCGCACCGCTGAGCGATATCCCGCCAACCCGAACGGGTCGCCGAACGGCATCGCCGGGCTCACGAACGACGACGGGCGCGTCACGATCGTGATGCCCCACCCGGAGAGGGTGTTTCGTACCGTTCAGCATTCCTGGCATCCCGCCGACTGGGGCGAGTGCTCGCCGTGGCAGAAGCTGTTCGACAACGCGCGCGCCTGGGTGGACTGACGGGTGATCGAGCAATACACGCGGCTTGGGTGTGCTCCGGACAGTTCGGCTGGCCGCCGTTCGCCGTGGCATAAACCATTGTTCGATATAGCGTCGGACCTTGACGAACAGAATCGTTCAGACGTTGCTTAGCGATGCGGCTGGCATGCATGGCTGAAGGCGCGCACGAAATCGCGATTCTCGAGAGTTTAAGCCTGGAACTCGCGCGCAAGGCCGGGACGACTGCCAAGGCGTATTTCCGCAGGCAGGTCACGATCGAGAACAAGACAAGCGGCGGATTCGACCCGGTCACGAGCGCCGATCGCGCGATCGAGTCGCTGCTTCGAGAAGCGATCCTCGAGCGGTATCCCGATCACGGCATCGTTGGAGAAGAGGAGGGCACGCATTCGGCGGACTCTCGCTACACCTGGATCATCGATCCGATCGACGGCACGCGCTCGTTCATGACCGGTTTGCCGCTGTGGGGGACCCTGGTCGGTCTCGTTCGCGATGGGTCGCCGCTGCTTGGCGTGCTGAGCCAGCCCGTGCTGAACGAAGTGTTTCTCGGCGCGCCGAGCGGGACCTGGCTGATCCACCCCGAGCGGCGGGAGCGGCTGAGGACGCGGCAATGCACGGAGCTTGAGCAGGCGACGCTCGCGAGCACGCATCCGGACCTGTTCGCCGGCGCCGCCGCCGATGCCTTCGGGGCGCTGGCGAAGCGATGCCTGATGAGCCGGTTCGGCGGGGACTGCTACAACTACGCGATGCTCGCGGCGGGCTACACCGACCTCGTGGTGGAAGACCGGCTCAAGTCGTACGACATCGTGCCGCTCATTCCGATCGTCGAGGGCGCTGGCGGCGTCGTCACCGACTGGCAGGGGCGGCCGCCGCTCGACGGCGGTCAGGTGGTCGCTGGCGCGACCGCCGAGCTTCACGCCCAGGCGCTTGCTGTCCTGAACGGCGCTGCGCCTGGCGCAAGCGAGGAGCCTGCGCCGTAGGAATTCGCGGCTGCAAATCCGCTCTCATCCGCCCCTTCGGTTGATCGTATTCTCCTCAATCGATCAACCGAAGGGACGGCGATAGCGAATTTTCGCTTTCGCGACTTCCTACGGCGCAGGCTCCTACGAGTCTGCGCGAACTCCATCACCGCCCTGCATTGCAAAGTGCTGCGCCGAGGCGTTGCGCCGGTGGCGCAATTGCCCGATATTGCCTGCGACCACTCTTTATGGGGAGGCGTTGCGCAAGCACGCAATACGATGTTGTACGAGGTATCGGATTGCAGTTCATGGCCACACTGACGATCGGCCAGCTTGCGAAGCGCGCCGGCGTCTCGACGGCGACCCTGCGTTTCTACGAGGAGCAGGACCTGCTCAGGCCAAGTGGGCGCACCGACGCCGGTTATCGGATCTACGAGCCGGAGGCGGAGCGGACGCTGCTTTTCATTCAACGCGCCCAACGACTCGGCTTTTCGCTGAGCGACATCAGGCTGCTGCTGGCGAGACTCGGATCGGGCGATCTGCTCGACGAAACCGTGACCGCGGTCGCGGAGAAACGCTATTTCGAGATCGAACGTCAGCTCACGGAGTTGCTGGTGCAGCGCCACGAAATGGGCGAATTCCTGCTTGAACTCAGGGCGCGCGCGCAGTCGGAGTCCGGCGCCGCGGAAGAACTCTACGAGCGCCTGATCCAGCGCGTGTGCGGCCACGATCACGGCGACTCGCAGGCCCAGGCCACGCTCGACTGGCTGCTTGAGCGCACGGGCTGCAGCCTGGCTCACTTCGGCCGGGATCAGCTCGTCCGTGCACTCGGGGGCAAGCACATCCATGTCTGGAGGGACGGCGACAGCTATCGCGTGCTGATTCCCGGGCACGATCCCGTTCTTGGCGATGCGCTGGCCGAGATCGCCGCGCTCGAAGCCGACTGCCACGCGCATGGCGCGCCGCGCCTGGAGCGCACGGACGAAGGCTACCAGTTCACGGCCGAAGGTGACGAAGCGTTCCTTTTCGCGCAGTTCTTTCTCGATCTCGAGGAATCGAATTCCGCCGTTGAGGGTTGACCTTCAAGTTGACTTGAAGGGCTAGGCTCCGTTTGGGACCGTCAAGCCGAAGCCGGATGCCGTCAACCGCCGCCACCGCAAATCTGCCGCGTACCCAGCGATTCAAGGTCGCAGGGATGGATTGCGCGAGCTGTGCCCGGACCATCGAACAGGCGCTCGCCGAACTCGAGGGGGTCGACGAGGCCCGCGTCAACTTCATGGCCGAGACGCTCGAATGCACCGGTCGGGCGCCGGCGGCAGCGCTGCGCGAGCGTATCGACGCACTCGGATATCGTCTGCTCGAACCTTCGACCCCGATGATGGCTGCGGCGCCGCGACGCGCAGCGGGATTCGCGGGATTCCTTCAGTATCTGTGGGGGCGCAGCGACACGCGAGTCGCGCTCGTTCTCGGGCTCGTGGTGCTCGCGGCACTGCTGGTTAGCGTATTCGCCCCGGGCCAGCCGGTACCCGGTCTGATTACGGGCGTGCACTGGCTTGCGATCGCCGTCGCAGGCTACCCGATCGCCAACCGGGCGTCGCGATCGGCGATCCATGCGCGCCGGATCACGATGGAACTGCTGATGACGACGGCCATTGCAGGCGCCGTGGCGATCGGGGCGTCCGGCGAGGCTGTTACGGTCGTATTGCTGTATACGCTCGGTGAGGCGCTCGAAGGTTACAGCGCCGCGCGCTCGCGGGACTCACTGCGCGGCTTGCTGAAGCTGAGGCCCGACGAAGCCGTAGTCATCAGGACACACGCGGGGTCGGGTGGTGACGGTCATCGACACTATGTACAGATGCCGGTCGTCGAACTTGAGCCCGGCGATCGCGTTCTCGTCAGATCCGACGAACGTGTGCCGGCCGACGGTCGAATCGTCGTTGGCGAATCGGGCATCGACGAGGCCGCGATCACCGGGGAGTCCCTGCCCGTTTCCAAGCGCGCCGGGGATGATGTCTACGCGGGTACGATCAACGGCCACGGGACGCTCGAGGTTGAGGTCACGAGCCGTGCCGAGGAGTTCACGATTTCCCGGATCGCCGCGCTCGTCGAACAGGCCCAGGCGCAGCGCTCGCCCGCCGAACGGCTCGTCGACCGGTTTGCACGCTGGTACATGCCTGCGGTCGTTGCGCTCGCCGTGGGCGTCGCCGTCGTGCCGCCCCTTGCCTTCGGCCAGCCGTTCGTCGCAGGTCAGGGCGACTCGCCGGGCTGGCTTTACCGCGGGCTGGCGCTCCTGATCGTCGCCTGCCCCTGCGCGCTGATCATCAGCATCCCGGTCACCATGGTCAGCGCGTTGACCCGGCTTGCGACGCTCGGCGTGCTCGTCAAGGGCGGTGCGCAACTCGATACGCTGGCCAGAACACGGGTTTTCGCGTTCGACAAGACCGGGACCCTGACTGACGGTCGGCCCGTCGTTACGCAGATGCGATCGCCTGACTGCGACCACGAATCGACGAGTGGCGAGACCTGCCGTCCCTGCGACGATCTTGTCGCGATCGCGGCTTCCGTTGAGCGCGGTTCAACGCATCCGTTCGCGCACGCCGTGCTTGACGCGGCGACCGATCGGGAGGTTCAGCATCGCTACGACCGCGCGACCGACGTGGTTTCCCATGCCGGCCGTGGCGTCAGCGGAACGCTCGACGGGCGCCGTGTCACGGTCGGCAACGAGACGCTGTTCGAGGCGACCGCCAATCCTGCGAAGATGGGTCGCGGTGAGCCTGCGGATGCGCGTTCGGTCATGCTCGTCGGCGCGGACGAGCGGCTGCTCGGCTACATCGAGGTCGAGGACCGGCCAAGGCCCGAAGCCCGGGATGCGTTGCTCGCGCTCAAGGCCATCGACAGCGACTGCCGGCTCGTCATGTTGACCGGCGATCGGTCTGCAGTGGCAGACGGTATAGCCGATGAACTCGGCGCAATCGACGAAGTCGAGGCCGAACTCATGCCCGATGCCAAGCTCGAGGCGGTGCAACGGCTCCAAGCGCGTTACGGCAGCGCGGCGATGGTGGGCGACGGCATCAACGATACGCCGGCGCTCGCAGGCGCCCGTCTCGGCATAGCGATGGGCGGCATCGGTTCGCACCAGGCCATGGAGGTCGCCGACGTCGTGCTCATGCATGACGATCTCGGGCAGTTGCCGCAGGCCGTTTCCGTTGGCCGCAAGACGCAGCGGCTCGTGTTCGAAAACGTCGCTCTCAGCCTCGGGCTCAAGCTCGCGTTTCTTGCGCTTGCCGTGCCCGGGATCGCAACGCTCTGGATGGCCGTGGTGGCCGATGTGGGCGCAACGCTTCTAGTAACGCTCAACGGTATGCGGATGTTGCGGGCGAAGTAGCGTGCAAACCCGCTTGACACGGCAATGGCCAGGCTTGCGGCGCTTTTCGCTAGACTTGCCGCATGGACGAGCCTTGCCTCGACAGCCGGCCGGCACAACGCACGTGAGCTATCTGTGGATCGGGCTCGGCAGCGCTCTCGGTGGCATGGCGCGCTATGGATGCTCGGATGTGGCCGCACGCTACTTCGGCGTGAGCTTTCCGTGGGGCACGCTGATCGTCAACGTTAGCGGTTCCTTGCTAATCGGCTTCCTTGCGGCGTTAACCGTTGACGACGGCCGCTTCTTGCTGTCGCCCGATGCTCGCGCGTTCCTGATGATCGGCCTCTGCGGTGGGTTCACGACGTTCTCCGCGTTGAGCCTGGAGAAGCTCAATCTTGCCCGTGACGGACAATGGATCGCGGCGAGTGGCAATGTCGTGCTCAATATTGCGATCTGCCTGCTGGCCGTCTGGTTGGGATACGCTGCCGGCGTGGCGTTCGCCCGGTAGAGAAAGCCACGGTTCCGGAACGCCGCTATTTCCCTCGGCACGCTGTGCTGTTAGATTTGCGCGCGGAGGGATGCCGGAGCGGTCGAACGGGCTTGACTCGAAATCAAGTGTACAGCTTGCTGTACCGTGGGTTCGAATCCCACTCCCTCCGCCAGTTTCATGCGGCACATGCCTTGCCAGCCCACAATTGTTCTGAAAGAACCATGTCATGAGTCATTCGATCCTGCGTGCATGTACCTCAACGGCTGCGGTCCTGTCGCTCTGCGTCCTGAGTTCGCCCCTGCAGGCGCAATCCCTCACCGTGGTGTCCTGGGGCGGCTCCTATGCCCGGGCCGTTCAGGCGGCGATCCACAACCCTTTTGCCGAAGAGACCGGCATAGAGATCCGGCTTGAGGATTACAACGGCGGCCTCGCGCAGATACGCGCCCAGGTACAGGCGGGATCGGTGAACTGGGACGTCGTGGACCTGGAGATTGCCGATGCGATACGCGGTTGCGATGAAGGTCTGCTGGAATTCATCGACCCAGCCGATTTGCCGCCAGCCACCGACGGGTCGTCGCTTGAGGAGGACTTCTATCCCGACACGCTAAGCGACTGCGGCGCTGGCAGCTTGTTTTATTCCACGGTGTACGCTTACAACACGGAATCGCTGGCCGGCGAGCCGCCGCAGACGATCAACGACTTCTTCGATCTGGAACGATTCCCCGGCCGGCGCGGCATGCGTCGTGCACCGCTGGTGAACATCGAATTCGCGCTCATGGCCGACGGAGTCCCGGTGGATGAGGTTTATGCGGTCATGGATACCGAGGAAGGCCTCGAGCGGGCGTTTCGCAAGCTCGATACCATCAAGTCCGAAATCGTCTGGTGGGAAGCAGGCGCACAGCCGCCGCAGATGCTTGCCGACGGCGAAGTGGCCATGACGACGGCCTACAACGGGCGCATTTTCAACGCTCAGATCCTCGAGAACCAACCCTTCGTCATCGTCTGGGACGGACAGGTGCTGGACACCGGTCAACTGGGTATCGTGGCGGGCACGCCTCGACTGGCAGAGGCGATTCAGTTCGTGAAATTTGCCTCCCGGCCGGAATCCATGTAACTTTGCAAATAGCCCGGCTCGCAGGTCCGCCGATGTCCTGGTTTCCACGCACGAGGAAACCGGTATCGAAATGCGGCCGCACATGCCCAATACGCCGGAGCACACCGTGCGCGCCCTGAGAAGCGACTGGGAGTGGTGGAGCGACAACGCCGACGACGTGAACGAACGCTTCATCGTCTGGCTGACGCGCTAGCCCGGGTCAACGCCTGTCGCGGCGTATTGAAAGGGAGCGCGTGTCGACCGGAATTCGCCGTCGCCGAGTAGGCGGGGTTTTCGAGCCGGCATAACGTCGAGGTACCGACCAACTGCCGATCCCGCTGCACCGCCGTGCGCAGTCCACCTCTGCGCGCAGCGCGTCGCGATCGTTCTGACTGATAGAGAATGCGCGTATCGAGAGAATCAGCAGCAGGCTGCGGTGGCCTGACCCAGGCCGGAGTGACTCCGGCATTGCCAGGATTGTTCCAGGAAACCGGCCTGGAACTGCCGGGAAAGTCATCGGCGTGGAAATGCGCCCCCCAAATCCGGCATTATCTGTTTGGATGATATCCAGACAGAGGGAGGCGGCGATGCGACCTGCCACGCTGATTGTCCTTTTCGCCGCGAGCGCGCTGGCAAACGCGGCGGTTCGTGCGCACCATGCGTTTGCGACCGAGTTCGACGTGGACCGGCCCGTCGAGTTCGAGGGCACGGTGACCAAAGTCGAATTGATCAACCCGCATTCATGGATCCACGTCGAAGTCGTCGACGAGAATGGCGAGTCTGTCGTCTGGATGATCGAGGGCGGCAGTCCGAACGCGCTGGTCCGGCGTGGTATCACGAAGAACTCGATACCGATCGGCTCGGAGCTTGTCATCCGCGGTTACCAGGCACGCGATCGTTCGAACCGCGCGGTCGGCCGCGACATGAGATTCGCCGACGGTCGCGAGCTGTTCTTTCAGGGCACGCCAACGCCCAACTCGAGCGCGCAATGACGATCCGACGAATCGCCTGGGCGCTGCCGGTGCTGCTCGCCGCGGCGAACGCCACGGCCCAGGTCCTGACCGAGTTCCCACGCACCGCGGGCGGGCGCCCGGACCTGAGCGGCGTCTGGCAGGCAGTAGGTACGGCCCACTGGAATCTGGAATCTCACATTGCGGACTATCCCGTGCTGCTCGAGCTTGGTGCGCAGTTCGCCGTTCCTCCGGGTCACGGCGTTGTCGAAGGCGGCAGGCTTCCGTATCTGCCCGAAGCGCTTGCCGAACGGGACCGGCGTCATGCGCAACGCCTGACGGAGGACCCGGAAGGGAACTGCTACCTGGGCGGCGTGCCGCGCTCCACGTACATGCCGTACCCGTTCCAGATCGTGCAGAACGAACGCGACATCGTCATCGTTTACCAGTTTGCGACCGGCTTCAGACGCATTTTCGTGGACGGCGACAGTGAAGCACCGCTCGACAGTTGGATGGGCTGGTCGAACGGTCGTTGGGATGAGGACACTTTCGTCGTCGATGTCACGGGCCTGAACGGCCAGACATGGCTGGATCGTGCGGGCAACTACGCGAGCGCGAACGCCCACATCGTGGAGCGCTACACGCCGGTCGGGCCGAACCACCTCCAGTACGAAGCGACCATCGACGACCCGACGGTGTTTTCGCGATCCTGGACGATTCGCATGCCGCTCTATCGCATCGTCGAGGAGAACTATCGTTTGCTGGAGTTCAAATGCGAACCGTTCGCGGAAGAGAGAATATACGGGCATTTGCGCAAGCCCGGCACTGCACCGCCCGAAGGAACATCAAGACAATGAAACGTGAAAGCTGTTTGAACGCTACCGCCGCGCTTTTCGCGTGCGCAGCGGTGACGGCTGGGCTGCTGGCGGCGACGTCCGACGCAGCGGCGCAGACGCCGGCCGCGGCAGATCATCCCCGCACGTCCTGGGGCGTGCCGGATCTCTCCGGCGTCTACGCCGAGTTCACCGTCGCACCGCTCGAGCGCCCGGTAGAGTTCGGCGAAAAGGAGTTTCTCACGCCCGAGGAGTTTGCGGCGTTCGAGCAGGCGCGGCTGGAGCAGGTGGACGAAGACGACGAGACGACTCCGGGAACGCCGGCGGATGTCCATTACGACTTCGGCACCTTTGCGTTGAGCGAGAACGAGGGCGTGACATCGCCGAACCTCCGCACCTCGATCGTCACAATGCCGGCCAACGGCAGAATTCCGCCGCTGCTGCCGTCGGCCGTGGCGCGACGCGAGGCGCGCGCCGAAGCCAGACGCGGGCATGAGTTCGACGGCCCGGAATTCAGGTCGTTGACCGAGCGCTGCATCGTTTGGTCGAGCACGCTGCCACCGATCCTGCCGCGCGGTTACAACAGCAATCTGCAGATATTCCAGAGCCCCGGCTACGTCCTCATTCAGGGTGAGATGGGCGACCCGAGGATCATCCCGACGGACGGCCGCGAACTGCCGGGCGATCTGCTGCCGCAGTACAACGGTACGTCGGTCGGCCGCTGGGAGAGCGACACGCTCGTGATCGAGACAGCGGGATTTCACCCCGCGTCGGCTTGGCGAGGCGCGAGCGAAAACATGCGTGTGACGGAACGTTTGACGCGGATCGACGACGACACGGTCGAGTACGCGTTCACGGTCGTGGATCCCGACACCTGGGCGGAGCCGTGGGGCGGCGTCTACCCATTGACCATGATGGACGCGGTACTCTTCGAGTATGCGTGCACGGAAGGCAACTACGGGATGGCGAACATTCTGTCGGGCGAGCGCGTGCGCGAACGCGAAAGCGAGGAGGCTGCGCGGTAGCTCTCGACCCGGTGAGCTTTCAGCCTGGTCTCACAGTTGAACGCAGCGCGGGAGGAGCGTTCTCGAACCCGACGATCGTGTGATCCGACCGGATAGCGTCGATGAGCGTGGTGCTGCCCCGGGATTCGATCGGGAGTGAGGTCGAGGCTCCGCAGTCCCGCTAGTTCCCGACGATTTCAACGAACTCCGACCACGCCGCCGGGTGCCCGTGGATCGGCACGATAGTGTCCACCTCGAGCCCCAGCCGCCGCACCTGGTTCAGCAGGGCCATGTTGGCCTGTGTCGGTTCTGCGGGCTGCGCCTCGTGCGTATCGAAGAGGTCGGCCTCGATGACCATGCGTTCGCCGGGCAAATACGCCATGAGCATGCCCTCGACGCGGTCGAGCGGGTGCACGTAGGAGAGGTTCAGGTTGCGCTGCCCGTCGCTGATGATGTAGTTCTCGGTCACGAGTTCGTAGTAGTAGCCTTCCGCAAGCTCGGTCGGCGGCCACAGCGAGACCATGTCGGGGGCCATCGTGCGCGGCGCATAGTTGAGCACGTCGTTCGTGTAGAACGGAAAATTGACACGGTGCGTCACGATCGTCGCGCCGATGTGCATGTAGGTCCTGAGCCCGCCGACGTGGTCGTGATGCTGGTGGGTATTGACGACGAAACGGATCGGCTTGCCGGGAAACAGATCGACGACAGTCTCGATCACGGCGAGGCTGCGCGCCTCGTCGATCGGCGCCTCTATGACCGTCACGAAGTCGTCGAACTCGACGGCGACGCTGTTGTGCGATGAGCCGCCGAGCAGAACCACGCCGTCGGCGAGTTCCTGGCTCTCGACGGTGACCGGAAATTCCGCGCTCAGCACGGACTCGGGCACGTCGACGTCCGTGTTGCAGCCGTTCGCGGTGATGTCGTCGAGAATGCCGCCGAAGGAATTGTGACCGGCGTTGACGCTCTGCGCCTGGTAGTTGTCGTCCCAGCCCTGGTGGCTGTGCCAGCGGGTCGGAAAGCGGATGCCGTTGCCGAGATCCGCGTACTCGTCGTTGAAGAATTCGTGCTCGTAGTTCATGTCGCCGAGCACCGGATCGCCGACCCAGGTGTGGATACGCTGCAGCAGATTCTCGCTGTTGACCGTCGCATCGACGCGGTACTTGCCGAACATCGTGATCGAGACAATCCTGACGCGCTCCGGCTTCGTCGTCGGTCCGTCGCGCCCCATCTCGCCGAGTTCCCAGCGCCAGCTTGCGACGGGGTTCGCGCCCGGCAGGCGGGCGGCCTTGAGAAAGCCGTGCGGGTTGAGCCACATGTCAAGCTGCCAGATTTCGGCATCTTCGGGAGGTGCCGCAACCGGCAGGGCATCCTCGCCGTCCTGGTGCCAGGCGTGGTCGCCCATGACGTAGAAGTGCTGACGCGTGTTGCGTTGCGTCGGCGTGCCGCTCAACCAGCCGACACCGTACTTCCACGAGGCGGGGTTCGCTCCGGGCGTGCGGTCGAAGGTCTCGATCATCGTGCCGGCGTCCCAGTGCATCGTCCGCGAGTAGTTCTCCAGCGGCTCACCGCGCGGCCAGTCGACGTTCTTGTCGTTGAGGCGCTGCTGGCCGACGGCGCCCGAATACGCTTCGCCGGCGACCGTCACGCACTGGAGATTGCTTGCGCCGATGGCTTGTTCGGCGGCGCTCAGTATTGGTTCCGGATCGAGATAACCGGGCGGGAAGTCCTGGGCTGAGGCTTGTGCGCCGGCGAGCAGGAGTACTGCGCAGGGGAGCGTGGTGTGGATTCGTGACATCGATTTTCTCTCGTGCTTGTTCGCTGCGATTCTACTCGACGCGGTGGTGCGGTTGAGTATGGAGAGCTTGAGATCGCTCGTGCCTGTTGGCTGCCCACTCGATGACGACCTGCGATCGTGGCACGCCCACAGTGCATATCAAGTAAGCATTCATGGCTGCGCGTTCGCGCCGGGATCGTGCCGCATGGTCTCGGCAGGTCCGATGCGGGACGGAATAGAGAGTTCGTGGACGCCCGTCCGTGCGGCGACGATGACGCTGCTCGGCTATTCAAGCAGGAAAGTGGCCGCGACCGCGCAGTGATCCGGGTGCGGCGTCTCCCGGGGCAGTTCCCTGATGGACCCTGGGACGAGCAGCCGCGACGCGGCAGGGTTTGCGATCAGGTGATCGACGAATTCGGAGAAATCCGGGTCGCACTGCGTGTCGATTTCGCCTGTCAGCAGCTGCAGCCGCGCCGAGCGTGGCGCCAGTGCGCGCCAGCCCCAGTCCCCGGGAATCGCAAGGCGGCGGTTGAAGTCGCCGAGCATCACGAACGTGGAGTCCTCGTCGCGCCGCGCCTCGACCCACTGGCCAAGTTCATCGAACTGTTCACGCAGCGTCGCACAGGTCCTGCTGCGCCGGGAACTGCGATCCTCACGCTCGCCCCAGCAGCCGGAGGCGAGATGCACGGACAGCAGTCTGAGCTCGCGGCCGCCCAGGCTTACGGAAATGTCGGTTCCCCAGCGATAGATCCGGCTTCCCGCCGCGATGTCTTCGAGATCCGGGTGGCGCTGCCACGCAAGTGCGCTCCTGATCGCAAAGCCCGTGCCCTGGTGGCTGAGCCGCGCCTCGGGCCTGTTGTAGCAGGGGGGACCTGAGCCCGTGGACGGGCGGGTCGAGAAGGCGATGTCCCATTCGCCGGACGGAAAGATGCGCCGCCCCGCCGCCTCGTTCTCGACTTCCTGGAAACCGACGACATGCGCGTCGAGCGCGGCAATCCGGCGTGCAAGCTCGGCGTAGTCCGACTCCGTTCTCGGCACGCAGCCCTCGCCGACGGTGTCGTTCAGGTGCTCGAGGTTCCAGGTTGCAACCGTGAGTTCAGCGGCGTGGCCGTCCGACAAGGCGAGCGCGGCCAGGAAAGCGCAAAGCAGGAAATTGATCGTCGCCGTGCTCACGGCAACCTCCGTTCGGAACCGCAGTCAGTATACGTCCGCTCCCGCCCGGGAAAGTAGACACATGCGCCTGGAACAGGCACAAAGGAAGATAAATCAATGACTAATGAGTTCGGGTCAGGCGGACGGGCCGCTTGATCACGGTACCGGAAAGCCGTGCTCGCGCAGGACTTCGGCGATCTCGTCGAGGATCGCCGGATCGTCGATCGTGGCCGGGGTCGGGTATTCCCTGCCGTCGGCCATGGCGCGCAGCGTGCCGCGCAGGATCTTCCCGGAACGCGTCTTCGGCAGCCGCTCCACGACGACGGCCTGCTTGAACGCGGCGACGGGTCCAATACGTTCGCGGACCAGCGCGACGACCTCCGGGACGATGTCGGTTTCCGGGCGATCGTGACCGGATTTCCGGCACAGAAAGCCGAGCGGTACCTGACCCTTGATGGCGTCGCCGATACCCGTCACGGCGCACTCGGCGATGTCCGGATGCGAGGCCAGAACTTCCTCGATCGCTCCGGTTGACAGCCTGTGCCCCGCGACGTTGATGACATCGTCGGTGCGCGTGAGTACGTGCACGTAGCCCTCGGCATCGATGTAGCCTGCGTCCCCTGTCGTGTAGTAGCCGGGGAATCGCGACAGATAGGCTTCCCTGAAACGCCTGTCGGCATTCCAGAGCGTGGGCAGCGTTCCGGGCGGCAAAGGCAGCTTGCAGGCGATCGCGCCGATGCGGTCCGCCGCCGCGGGCTTGCCGTCGTCGTCGAGCACGCGCACGTCCCAGCCCGGGACGGGCTTGTTGGCCGATCCCGGGCGGATCGGGAAGAGGCCCAGTCCGAGTGGATTGGCGGTGATTGCCCAGCCGGTTTCCGTCTGCCACCAGTGATCGATGACGGGTATGCCAAGCTGGGCGCCCGCCCATTTCAAGGTTTCCGGATCGCTGCGCTCGCCGGCCAGAAACAGGGCTTCCAGCGAACTTGTGTCGTGCGCCGCTATGGACCGGCCTTCCGGGTCGTCGCGGCGTATCGCGCGCAGCGCCGTCGGCGCCGTGAACATGACCTTGACGCGGTGCCGCTCGACGATACGCCAGAACGTTCCTGCATCGGGTGTCCCGACGGGCTTGCCCTCGAAGAGCAGCGTCGTTGCGCCCTTGAGCAGCGGCGCATAGACGATGTAGGAGTGACCGACGACCCAGCCGACGTCGGATGCGGCCCAATAGACATCCCCCGCCTCGATGCCGTAGATCGCCTGCATGGACCAGTTGAGCGCGACCGCGTGGCCGCCGTTGTCGCGAACAATGCCCTTGGGCTGCCCCGTCGTGCCCGAGGTGTAGAGGATATAGAGCGGGTCGGTCGCGGCGACCGGGACGCACTCGTGCGGTTGCGCTGCCGCAATCGCCTCGTTCCAGTCGATGTCGTCCGGGCCGAGTTCGGCTGCAAGCTCGGCACGCTGCAGGATGATGCAGGCCGAAGGTTTGTGCGCGGCCATGTCGATTGCGGCATCGAGCAGCGGCTTGTAGGCCACGACGCGCCCGGGTTCGAGACCGCAGCTTGCGGACACGATGGCGCGCGGCTTCGCGTCGTCGATGCGCGTGGCAAGCTCGGCGGCCGCAAAGCCGCCGAAGACGACCGAATGCACGGCGCCCAGACGCGCGCAGGCCAGCATCGCGACGACGGTTTCCGGCACCATCGGCATGTATATGATGACGCGGTCGCCCTTCGCGACGCCCGCTCGCGCAAGCGCGCCTGCGAACCTTGCCGTGAGATCGCGCAGCTCCGCGTAGCTGCAGGTACGTGACCCCTCGGCCATGACGCTTTCGTAGATCAGCGCAGGCTGCTCCGCGCGGCCGCGTTCCACGTGCCGGTCCAGGCAGTTGTAACAGCTGTTGAGTTGTCCGCCGGCAAACCAGCGGTACAACGGCGCGTTCGAATCGTCGAGGACGCGTTCCCAGGGTTCAATCCAGTCGACGCCGCTCGCGGCCTCGGCCCAGAAGCCTTCAGGATCGGTCAGTGAACGTTCGCAGGCTTGTGTGTAGGCGTCGGGCATCGATCATCTGTCAGCGCGGGGCTGAAGCCACGCGCCATTCAACGCTGCATCTGGAAGTTCTGCCGCAGAGCATCGCGGTCAATCACCCTGCAGTTCGACTGCTGTCAGGCAGAGTGCCCCCCGGGAAATCCCTCCGTGCCAAGGTCAGTCGCCGCGGAAGTTCAGTTCGACGCAAACGCCGTTTGGATCCCTGACGAAGAGTTGCCGGAGCGAAATGTCACGTACGAAGTTGCGGCTGAACTGATGTCCGCTCGCTTCGAGCCTTGCGACGGCACCGTCGTAGTCCTCCGCATTGAACGCGACATGGTCCAGCGACCCGGTGCCGGCCGCGCGGTTCGAGTGCGGGAGACTCTGCGCTTCGGCCCAAACCGTGTACGATTCCCACTCGCACACATGAATGCAGGGCGTGTCGCCGACGTAGAACCACGCCCCCTCGAATCCGAGTTCCGGGCGGTAACCGTCGTTCATGCCGAGCACGTTGCAGTAGAAATCTCTGGTCTTTTCCAGGTCGTCGGTATTTACGGTTACGTGGTCGAGTTTCTGTAATGCCATTGTCTCGCTCGTCGCGTGTGCCGAAGTGCGTCCGGCGGAGTCTACAACGATCGCTTCTCAGAGCCTACAAGGAGGCGGCCGGATGTTCGAATCCGACCTCCCCGGCCGGCGGCGGAGTTCCTCAGGCTGCTGGCCGGTACGGCCGTGCGGGTCAGGTCAGGACGTTTACGGGTTCGCCGTCGAGCCAGGCACGAATGTTGGCGACGGTCGTCGTGAAAAAGAGCTCGTAGTTTTCCTTCGTCACGTAACCCGTGTGCGGCGTCAGGACCGTGTTCGGAAGGTCGCGCAACGGGTGGTCGGCTGGAAGTGGTTCGATGTCGTAAACGTCGAGGCCGGCGCCGGCGATGCCGCCGGATTCAAGTGCGTCGAGCAGGGCTGTTTCCTGGACGATCGGACCGCGGCTCGTGTTGATGAAATAGGCCGTGGATTTCATGCGTGCGAAGTCGGCCGCGCCGATCAGGCCGCGGCTGCGGTCGCCGAGCGTGAGGTGCACCGTGACGAAGTCGGACGTGGCGAAAAGCTCCTCCCGCGACACGAGCGTGACCGCGAACTCCTCGCAGCGCGCCTGCGTCAGGTTGAGGCTCCAGGCCACGACATTCATGCCGAACGCCTGACCGATTCCCGCGACCTGCGGGCCGAGCCTGCCGAGACCGACAACGCCGAGCGTCTTGCCGTTCAGGCCGACGCCGAGGCCTTCTCCCCAGCGTCCTTCGCGCATGATTCGATCGTCCTCGGGTACGCGCTTGGCGAGCGCAATAATGAGCGCCCAGGCGTGCTCGGCCGCGGGGTAGGGCAGGATCGGCGTCCCGGTGACGACGATGCCGCTATCGCGCGCCGCTTCCAGATCGATCGAGGCGTTGCGCATGCCCGTAGTGTTGAGGAGTTCGAGATTCGGGAGCCTGGCGAGCAGAGATCGCGGAAACGGCGTGCGCTCGCGCATCATCGTGACGATCTCGAACGGTTCGAGGCGTTCTGCGACAGTGTCCTCGTCCGCCAGGTGATCGTCAAAGACGCTGATCTCGACGTCGTCCCCGATGGTGGCCCAGTCAGCGGACCCGAGCGCCGCGTTCTCGTAGTCGTCGATGACGGCAAGTCTCTTCATGGCATATGCTTCGTGTACTAGTCCGGCGCCGGTATGCACTCGGTCTGAAAAAGGCGCCAGCGGCGACCGTCAGCCTCGTTGATGAGCACGCAGTTCTCAGCGTTGATTACGAGGCGGAAGCGGACCGGCCGATCGAGCAGGCGGCCGGTTGCCGGCTGTTCCTCGATCGAACGCGGGGGCGAGCGTTCGAGGATCAGCATACTCGTCTCGGTCAGCGCGTCGTCAGCCAGCGCGATGGCCGTGTCGTTGATCGCGGTCGTCACGACGCGCGTGAGTTCGAACCGCGACGTTGGCGTCGGGTTCACAATCAGGGCGGGTACGTCCTCGAGCGTCGCCCGTCCGCCGCGGCAGGCGGACAAAACGACGAGCGTCGCGGCGATAAACGTGATTGAAACGTGAGGCATCCCTTACGTGCTCTTACCTGTCCGTAGATTCTGCGATTCCCGGCGCGGTGCGGGAACCGGACGTGACTTTTGCGCATTCGCCCGCGGTCGGCGACGCAGATCGCCCACGCGGGCGCCGCAGCGGCGGACCGGGCCCCGTTTCGCTGGCGTCACGTGCGAGTCGGCCATCATGGTAATTTATCCAGCCAGCGGTTTTCACGCAGCGGCGACCGATTGAGCGCGACGTCGTCCGCGGGAAACAAGGTCGCGCCGGCAGCGGCCCCGGCCGCGGGAAAATCCCGCAAGATCATGCTTGCCGGAGTCGCGGGGCAGGTTCCGTCTACCCGGTACGCGAGCGCCGCGGCGAACCTGCCTTCCTCGGAGTCGCCAAGCGGCCTTGTGAAGTCGTCGGCCACGGCGCAGCCGGGAACCGTCGTGCCGGCCCGGCCGGTGACGTTGTTCGGCGAGAAACCGTCGGCATAGTCGCCGAAACCCTTGGCGTTCACGCCCCTGAACTGAATCGAGAAGTAGGTCGTGCCGCAGTTGTCGGCCGGGTAGAAGCCATACGGCTTGCCGCAGGTCGATCCGCCGATCTGGATGACCTCGACGTCGACGCCGCGCAGGCCGTTGATGATCGATTCGCTGGCCGAGCAGGTCCCCCGCCCCGTCAGGACGAACACGCGCGGCAGATCCAGTGACGGGAGCCGCGTCCCGCGGTATTGCGAATCCCCGATCGACTCCGGCAGGAACTCCAGAGGTGTAAGCGCCCTGCCCGTAACCGGGTTGGTAACCGGGTGCTTGTCGTTGAACTGCAGTTCCTCGAACGTCCGTCCTGCTGTCGGAACCGGTCCCGCGACCATGTAGGCGAGCTCGCTCGCGATGTAGAGAAAGCCGCCGCCGTTGTAGCGCAGGTCGAGCACGAGGTCGGTGATTGCGGCCTGATCGAGTTCGTTGACCGCTTCGATGAGCGCGGGTTCCGACGTCGAGATGTGGTCACTGAAGAAAATGTATCCGACCGTGCCGGTTGGTGTATCGATGGTCTTGACGTGTTGCACCGGCTCGAGCGTGACGAACTCCGAGCGCAATGTGACCTCGCGTGGTGTGTCCGAACCCGGATCCCTAATCCGGAAGGTATGCGTTTCGCCGGCACCGTCGGGAAAGAGCCCTGCATTCAACGTGTCGACGGCGGCGGCATCCGTGGCGTTGACGACGTCCACGCCGTCGATCTCGAGCACGACCGCGCCGCGAGCGAGATTCGCCGGTGCCCGCGTGGCGGGCGTGTCCGGAGATGTATACGCAACGACGACGTGCCGCGGTGCCGTGCGCGAGATCAGCGCCCACTCGACCCCGTAACCGGCGGAAACGCCCGATTGCGCCAGGCGGATCCACTCTTCGGTCGTAAAGGTGAAGTGGAAGCGGTCCTTGGGACTTCCCGAGGGAGTGAGTTCTTCGGTCTTTAGCAGGTCGAAGTAGTCGCGCGTCAGGTGCAGCCCGGGGTCGCGGTCCACGATCTCGTCGTACCACAGGTACAGGTTATTGCTCCAGGAGCGCAGCCAGTTGTTTTCGGCGAGCGTCGAGCCCTGAATGTCCGGGTAGGGCCGGCCCGTTTCCGGGTCGGTGCCGCTACGCGGGTTTTCGCACTGCGCAGCAAAGGTCTCGGCCGGCAGGAAGACGTTCGGCGTCCAGGTTGAACCTTGCGGCGGCGGTGGTTCGGGGTCCGGGTCCGGTGGTGGATCCGGATCCGTGGGCGGATCGGGTGGTGGATCCGGGTCCGTGGGAGGATCCGGCGGTGGATCCGGATCTGTAGGCGGGTCCGGTGGCGGGTCCGGTGGTGGATCCGGAGGCGGGTCCGGCGGCTGCTGCTGGACGGGTGGCGGCTCCGCTGGCGGCGGCGGAGTCGAGCTGCCCCCGCCCCCGCAGGCCGCCAGAGCGCAGATCGCGAGAACGATAAGGACGTGTCGAAAACGCATCGCGTTCACAAACTCTGCTCCCTTGCTGCACGGGCAATGGCGGATGCGATGCGCCATTGCCCGCCAGGAGCCTGCGTCGCAGAAAGTCGCGATCGAGACAATTCGCTATCGCCGTCGGTTCGGTCGATCGATTGAGGAGAGTATCGAGCCATGTTTGACGAAATCGACCGGGCGATGGGGCGAAAAGAGCGGAATTGCAGCCACGACTTCCTGCGACTCGGGCGTTTGGCACAGTGGCGGGACTTTTGCATCGGCCGAAACTTCACAGAATGTCCGGAATTGTACGTCATGAGACCCTGCCTGCGGCGAACCGTTCACGCTGCGCGCGGGCACGTCGATTCCGGCACAATACCGCCATGCCCCGGCACCACCCCAACGTCGTCAGCAACGCCGCGGCGGAGCGCAACAAGGCGCCGATCCTCGACGTGCTGCAACGCGTGCTGCCGCGGACGGGAACGGTGCTGGAGATCGCGAGCGGCACGGGTCAGCACGTCGTGTATTTCGCACGGGCGCTGCCGGAACTCGTCTGGCAGCCGAGCGACTCCGACGGCCGCGCGCTCGCCTGGATCGAGTCGCTCGTCGATGCGAGTGCGCTCGCCAATGCGAGAATGCCGCTGCGGTTCGACGTGCATGAGCAGCCCTGGCCGGTCCCGGGCGCCGATGCGGTGGTGTGCATCAACATGATCCACATCTCGCCGTGGACAGCGACCGAAGCGTTGTTTCGCGGCGTCGCCGGTGTCCTTGGAGAAACCGCGCCTCTCGTGCTCTACGGTCCCTACAGGCGCGAAGGCCGGCACACTGCGCCGAGCAACGAGGCCTTCGATGCGAACCTCAAGGCCCGGAACGCCGAGTGGGGCGTTCGCGATCTAGACGACGTCGCAGCCGAAGCCGGCAAATATGGCTTCGTGCTCGACGAAGTCGTCGAGATGCCGGCCAACAACCTGACGGTCGTGTTCAGGCGCGGTTGAGTGTTCGCTGCAGGCCAGGGTCCGGACTCGTCGGGAGCCGCCGTCGGCAATCGAGAGGGGTCCTCGTGGGTCCGGAGCGGTTCGAGACGACGGTCTTGTTTCGACACCGAGCCTGCGGTGCTTGGCGGGCGTTTGCGCCGTCGATAAACTGAGCCGGTTTCTTGCGGAGCGAATCATGGCGAAGATCCCCACAGCGCTGCAGCCGCACATCAACGACGCCTTGTGGCCGGATACACCGCTGCTCGGAACCGTGGATGGCGACGGTTACCCGCGGATTTCCCTGCGCGGCAGCACCTGCGTATTCGACGACGATACGATAGCGTTCTGGGAACGCAGCCGGGGCGGCGTGAGCGATATCGCCGATGGCGACAAGATCATGGTCTTCTACCAGAAGGCCGAACTCCGGGAGAGCCTGCTGCCATTTGCGGGCGTCGCGCGGTTTTTCGGAACGGCGACGGTATACAAGGACGGTCCGATCCGCGACCAGGTCTGGGACAGGATCCTGCAGATCGAGCGCGAACGCGATCCGGAAAGAAACGGATTCGCGGTGCTCGTCAAGGTCGAACGGGCCGAAGACCTGCACGGCGCGCCCTTGCAGGATTCCGACGCGTCCTGAGCGCTGACAAGGGACCGCGCTCAAGCCTTGCCGCTCAACGGCGGAAACGTCGGCAGACTGACTGCAATGACCATCGGGAGCTGAAATGCGAGCCATAGTCATCGTGCTTCTCGCGGCGCTCGCTGCCGCGTGCACTGATTCCACGCCGGACAACCCGGCAGCGCAACCTGCCGAGACGGTGCCCGCCGAAGCGAACGACATCGCGGAGCGCCCGGACGTGACGGACGATGCCGCCGGGGCGGCTCGCGCGAGCGCCGAGGCTGCCGCGGTGGATGCCCAGGTACGCGCGTGGATGGCTCAACTTGACGTCGAGCAGAAGGCGCGTCTCGTCAGCGGTTCACGCGGCGACCCCGAGAGCCTCGAGCAGGACATCGACAGGGTTCCGGGCGCTGCAGGCTACACGGTTGCGCTGCCCGAGTTTGGCATTCGCGACGCGGCTCTCGCGGACGGGCCGGCGGGTCTGCGCATTCTCCCGCAGCGCGAGAACGACGATGCGACCTACTACGCGACGGCGTTCCCGGTGGCGACGGCGCTCGCATCGACCTGGGACATCGAACTCGTCGAACGGGTCGGTGTCGCGATGGGCGAGGAAATCAGGGAGTACGGTGTCGATGTGTTTCTCGCGCCAGGCATGAACCTGCACCGCAATCCGCTCGGGGGGCGCAATTTCGAGTATTTCTCCGAAGACCCGCTGTTGTCCGGGACGATGGCCGCTGCCGTGGTCAACGGTGTGGAGTCCAACGGCGTCGGCGCGACGATCAAGCATTACCTTGCCAACAATCAGGAAACGAACCGTCAGCTCATCGATACGCTGATCAACGAACGCACGCTGCGCGAAATCTACCTGCGCGGTTGGGAAATCGCGGTCGAACGCTCACAGCCCTGGGCGATCATGAGCGCCTACAACCAGATCAACGGCAGCCCCGTGTCGGAGTCGCGCGATCTGCTGACCACCGTGTTGCGTGACGAGTGGGGCTTCGAAGGCGTTGTCATGACCGACTGGTTTGCCGGCGATGACCCGGTCGCCCAGATGAAGGCCGGCAACAATCTGCTGATGCCGGGCGTGCCCGAGCGCAGCGAAGCGATTCGCCGCGCGCTTGAGACCGGCGAACTTACCGAGGCGGAACTCGATTTCAACGTAGAGCGCATCCTGACGATGGTTGCGCGGTCGCGTTCGCAGCAAGGGTATGCGTACAGCAACGAGCCCGATCTTGAGGCGCACGCCGCAACGGCACGCGCGGCTGCGGCCGAAGGCACGGTGCTGCTCAAGAACGACGGCGCAGTGCTGCCGCTGGCCGACAACGAAAGAAGCATCGCCGCGTTTGGCGCGACCTCGTACGAGTTCATTGCGGGCGGTTCCGGCAGCGGCGACGTCAACGAGGCTTATACCGTATCGCTCGTGCAGGGGCTCGAGGAGGCGGGTTTCGAGATCGAGGCGGAACTCGCGCAAACCTATGCCGAGTACCGCGCTGTCGAGGAAGCCAAATTGCCCGAGCCCGAGTTTTTCTTCGAGCTCGTGCCGTTGATTCCCGAAATGCCGCTCGATCCGGCCGCGATCGAGCGGGCCGCGCAGACCGCCGATCTTGCCGTAATCACGATCGGACGCAGTTCCGGCGAGTTTCAGGACCGCGACATCGAGGGCGATTTCGATTTGACCCAGGCCGAGCAAACGATGCTCGCCGACGTTTCGGCAGCGTTCCGCGCCGAGCAGAAGAAGGTGGTCGTGATCCTCAATGTCGGCAACGTCATCGAAACCGCGAGCTGGCGCGAACACGCCGACGCGATCATCCTGCCCTGGCAGGGCGGACAGGAGGCCGGGCACGCGGTCGTCGACGTGCTGACGGGCAGGGTCAACCCGTCGGGCAAGTTGCCGACGTCCTTCCCGCTCGCGTACAGCGACGTACCGTCGGCGGCCTCGGCGATGAGCTTTCCGGGTATCGAACTGTCGGACGAGGAGGTGCCCGGGTTCGGGGCCTTGTCGCGCGGCAGGCCGGCGCAGGTCGAGTATCGCGATGGCCTCTTTGTCGGTTACCGCTACTACGACACGTTCGGCGTGGAGCCGGCCTGGCCCTTCGGCCACGGCCTGTCCTACACCACGTTCGAGGTGCACGCGCTGCAGCCCACACTCACCGATTCCGGCTACCGCACCGCCGTGACGGTAACGAATACCGGCGATCTCGCCGGCAAGGAGGTTGTGCAGATCTACGTTGAAGCGCCGTCGGAGCGGCTCGTCAAGCCGATCCGGGAACTGCGCGCCTATGCCAAGACCGCGTTGCTCGATACCGGCCAGTCGCAGACGCTTGAAATGGACATACGGGTCGAGGATCTCGCCTCGTTCGACCCGGACGAGCGCGCATGGATCGTCGACCCGGGCGAATACCGGTTCTACGTCGCGACCTCGTCTCGGGATATCCACCGAAGCTTGACCGTCGAACGTGCCGCGCTGCGCGTCAGGGAGGTCATCGCGGACTTGCGGCACCACCGGATCGTCGAGGATCTGGCGCCCGACCGCTGAGCCCCGAATGCGCGGGTTCCGTCAAGCCTTGACCACACCACGACCTCACAGCCCGTCGGGGGTACCGTCAAGCGCGTCTTTCAGCCGCGGTCGAGCATGACCGGGATGATAAGGTCTTCCTCGTCGCCGAGGTGGCGCAGCAGCCGCCTGAACGTCGTCTCGCTACAGGCGATGTAGCGGTCGGCTGCGTGACGCGAGGCGTCGTCCGCATTCTCGCCGCGCAGCGCCTCGAAAAAGGCGTTGACGGTCGTTACGAGCTCGGAGATTCCTTCGTGCAGCAGTTCGTGGTCGGCTGCGAGAGCGTCGAAACCTGGCGCCAGCCGCTCTTCGGCGGCGCGGAACGCCGGGAAGTAGTGGTAGTCCTCGATCTGGTGATGCCCGTGCAGGTGCGCCAGGAAGTTCTGCAGGCGCGGCGCGAGCCAGCTCGCGAAGACCATTGCATCGCTGCGCCCTTCGCGGTAATCGTCGCCTGCGGACTTCAGTGCCGTGCACTGGTGGCGGAACCAGTCGTGCTTGTCGAGCCAGAACTCGGCGACCGGCGACGGTCTGGATCTCCAGGTTTCGCGCGGAATCTTGTCGAGCAGCACGCGCAACTCGGCTGGCCAGCCCGTGCGGCTGTCGAGATCGAGACCCGCGAGGTCTCGAGTCTTGCGCAGTGCATTTTCGGTCATTGGGCTCTGGAGATCGTCAGCCGCGCGGGAGGGGATTCGTTCTGCGCGGCGTCGCGTGCGAGCAGAGTATAGGTTACGGACGACGCCAGTGGTGGATCGGCATCCACGAAGGACGTCGCGGTAAGCAGCGCGATGACGCTGCCGTCGCGCGCAAGGACGTAGTCGACGACGCCGGTGTTGTCCGCGGGGGAGTCCCAGCTCAGCGTGAGCGAGTTTTCCCCGGCAGTCGCCCCGAAATTGCGTGGCGCGACGGGCGGTAGCGCATCGGCGCCGTGGCGTTCGGTCCTGAGTGCAGGTCGATCGAACGGGAATCGTTCGTCGCGTACGCGCGGATCGGTCAGCGCGTTTTCGAGAAACGCGCGGATATCGCCCTCTGTCACGTTGCTCATGTTGAAGGCATAGTTGCCTCCGCCCGGGATCACGTCGCGCTCGGCCAGGACGGCGCCCGTGCGATAAAAGCCGATGGCGGCGCCGAGCGTCTGAAACTCCCCTGTGTGCATGAACCGGGGCCTGAGGCCCACGTTCCTGAGGCTCGGCACCCGAACTTCGCCTGCATCTTCGGGATCGCCCGTAACGGCCTGCCGGCCAGGGTCGTAGTCGGCGCGTCTTAGCCCGATGTTGAAGTAGTCGTTGTTCGTGAACAATGGCGCTTCGTGGCACTTGACGCACTGAAAGTCCTGCATCGCCTGCCAGCCGAGGATTTCGACCTCGCTCATCGCGTCGGAATCGCCCGCCTGGTGGCGGTCCCATGGCGTCTGATTCGGCAGAAGCGTCCGTTCGTAGCTCGCGATCGCGAACGCGATGCGCACCGGGGTAATCGCCGGGTCGCCGAACGCGTCGGCGAAGAGCTTCGGATAGCCAGGCGAGTCGCGAAGCGCCGTGGCGAGGTCGTCGGGCAGATCGCTTGCGACACCCAACGGAGTCGCTCGGACAAGCTTGGTTGTGAGTTCCTGCCAGGTACGTCCGTGCTTTGCCATTTCGGCCTCGTTCGAGAGCGCCGCAAGTGCCTGGTTCTCGAGTGCTCCGCCTGCTTCGATCGCGACCCGTCCCGTCAGGGGGTCGCGGAACTCGCCTGCCGCGCTGCCGTCCCAGAACGCTTCACTGGCCCATAACGAACCGAAATTGGACAAGCTCAGGCGAGACGTAACCTGGCGTTCGAAGCCGAAGACGGGGTGCTCAGTCGGTCGGCCGTGGCTGTCGAGGCTCACGATGCCGGGCGAGCCCCGGACATCGTCTATCGTGCCGGGATCGATGCCGGGATGCCTCCCGCTGCGAGGGTCCCCACCGCCGGCGGCAGGTACGTGGCAGGTACCGCAGGCGACCGTGTTGTCGCTCGACAACTGCTCGTCCCAGAACAGGACCTTGCCGAGAATGCGCTTTTCTTCGGTGACCGGGTTTTCGACGGGCACGGGGACGGGCGGCAGCGCCGCGACCGCCGTCGTGAGCCAGCATGCCGATGCCGCCACGGTCAGTGCCGCAGCTTGCGCGATGAGAGGCGCGTTGTTCGAGTCCTGGCGCATCGTGATGGTACGCATGGCTTGTCGCTCAGGCAGGGCGAGTGGTCTTGGTCCTATAGGTGCAAACTGCTGCAAGTCATCGGTACAACCGCGGCCGTTACTCCCCGTCCGGTACCAGTGCGTCCCAGTGTGCGGCCGCACGGCGAACGACTTCCGGCACGTCCTCGGCAAGAAGGTAGCCCTGGTCGACGAGCCCGGTGGAATACTGGGTGACGCCGCCGATGTACGCGTCGCGGCCAGCGTATCGCTCGAGAATGGCCGGGCGCGGATCCTGACGCCGTTCGCGCTCGTCGGCTGTCGCAGCGAAGGGGATGTACGCGCCGAGCAGGCTCACGAGTTCGTTTTCGGGGCCGGCGGCGGAATTGAACAGGTTCCAGCCCGTGTAGGTCGCGAGCGGCACGGCGAGGTCCGGCGAGCGCAGGCCCGCGGTCTCGTTGCCGTCGGCATCGACCTGAGGAAGCCGCAGGGGGTAGGCCGGACCGATCGTCGGCGGCTCGATCGTGGCGACGCCATCGGTCCTGAATCCCGGCCCGAAATCCAGTCCCGCCACGGGTTCGATGTGGCCGGGCGTCGACACGCCGGGTATGTCCGGAAACTTCAGGTGCCCGAGCGCCGCGAGCGTCCCGTCGGCGAGCTTCGGATAACTGCTCGGCGGCGGTTCGACTTCGTCGGCGATCCAGGCGTCGAGTGCGACCAGCAGTGCGCGCAGGAACCAGCTGTATTGGTTCGGGTTCGCCGGGAGCTGGCCCTGGCCGATGCGCGGAGGGAAAGCAGCCGGGCCGTGTTGGGTGCCGGCAAGCAGATAGATGCGTTCATTGTCGAGCGGCGGCACGTCTTGTGCATCGAGCGAGATGTGCGTGAGCGCGGCGGTGCTGCGCCAGTATTCGTTCGACGAGTTCGTGTGAAAGACTTTCGGCATATGTTCAGGCGCGATGCCGGCCAGCAGTCCGTCGGTCAGGCCGCCGCAGCCTTCGCACTCGCCCCAGGCGGGTTCCGTCTGTTCGCGGCTCATGAACGGGAAGATCGCGCTCGGATAGAAAAAGCTCCAGCTCGCGCGCGACGGTTGCGCGAAGCGGTTGTTGAAGCTGCCCCTGGCGCCGCCGGCGATATGCGGTATCGCGCCGTCGAATACCCTGCGTTGCCGCTCGTCCGCGTTGAACCCGTCGTAGAGGAAGGTCCGTACGAGCCGGCCGCTTTGCGAGGCGCCGAACACGATCGCGCGCTCGAAGGCGTCGGCGCTGACGGCGAGTTCGGCGGCGCCGTCGTGCTTGAGTGTCGAGACGGCGTCGCGGATTGCCACGAGCCCGAGTCCTGCGATGCCCGGGTTCTCCGACTCGTAGACGACCTCGTAGATGCGGTGCGGATCGAAGCCGCCGCGCAGGTACACCATGCCGCGGTCGGGAACGATTTCTCCGTTTTCGAGTCTGCCGAAGCCCCATTGCGTTCGATCTATCGGCTGTCTCTCGCCGCCGGGCTTGTCGCGCACGGTCATGACGTTGGCCGGGTTGTCCGGGTCGGCGACGGGGTAGGGGACATGGCCGCGGTCGCCGAGCCCCTGGCTCGACACGCGTTCGCGGACGATGAAGTCGCTGCGCACGAGACCGCTCACCGGTGTGCCTCCGGCGCCGGCCTGCGGGACGTTCACGCGCATCATGCCATCGGCCTGCGGCACGTCGAACTGCCAGCCGACCCACAGCAGCGAGTAGCCGTGCCGCTGCAGGAAGCCGTCGCCGAAGTCGGCGGCGGACTCGGGATCCGGACTGACAGCATGAGCTTGCGGCCGCGGTTTGCGACATCGAACAGCAACGTCCCGTTGCCGCGTTCGGTGTCGACGGGCCTGATCAGGAAGAAGTCGGCCGAGAACTCGACCCTGCCTTCTTCGTTGCGCGGAGCGTGAGCGATGTCCCTGACAATTCGATTGGCGGCGGCATCGGGGTCGACGGCGAAGTACATCGTCCCGGCGACCTTCTCGAATGCGCCGGCGTCACCGAAGTGCTGACCACCGGCGATCTCGCCTTGAGAGGTCACTTCGATACGCGTCACTTCGGCCGTCGCGGAGACTGCCAACATGGCGGCCGCGGCGAGTGCGCCAAGACGCACAAAGCAGTTTTTCGTATTCATGGCCAAGCAGAATAGGGGGTCCGTCAGGGCGGGGCAATAGCCGGCCCGCCGCCTCGATAGTGCTGCTGCGGGCGGTGTTCACAGTACTGTTGCGAGGCGGCATTCCTCCAGCAGCCCGTGGCAGAACCCCGCGTCGCGCCGAGACCGGCGAGGCGCCCGCCTGACAAGGCGCGAGGAGCATATTTGAGCGACGAGCAACGCAGCTCAGGCGGGATGCATCGCCGGTCGAACGCAGCGGGGCTTTTGCCACGGGCTGCCGGGGTCTCTGACGCCCTCAATTCATGCCCCGACGCCGGATACGCCGCGACCGTGTTCGGCGCCATCGGGCACGCGCGCTCACGCCGGCGGTTCGCATCCACGGTCCTGCGAACAGTCCGGTAGAATAGCGCTCGCCGTCGGCGGTCCCGCCGTCCCGGCAAGTCGATTCGAGGGAGAAACCATGTCGTCATCGTCTGCGCTTGAAGCCGCCGACCCGGATATCCACGAACTCGTCTGCAGGGAAGCCGAACGGCAGGGTGAGTGCATCCGCCTGATCGCGTCGGAGAACTACGTGTCCTCGGCGGTCCTCGAGGCGACCGGATCGGTGCTTTGCAACAAGTATTCGGAGGGCTATCCGGGGCGCAGATACTACGAAGGTCAGGACTTCATCGATCGGATCGAAACGCTCGCGATCGAGCGCGCGAAGGCCCTGTTCGGCGCGGTGCACGCGAACGTGCAGCCATATTCGGGATCCCCGGCCAACCAGGCCGTGTACATGGCTCTGCTGGAGGCCGGCGACACGGTCATGGGGCTCGGGCTGCCGTTCGGCGGCCACATTACGCATGGCTTGAACGTGAACTTTTCGGGCCGGATCTACAGGTCCGTGGGCTACGAGGTCGATCGGGAGACCCATCGCATCGATCTCAATGCGGTCGAGGATCTCGCGCGCCGGGAGCGGCCAAAGCTCATTTTCTGTGGCGGTACGGCCTACCCGCGGACCTGGGATTTCGCGGGCTTCGCCGAGATCGCCTCGGCCGTGGGCGCGGTGCTCGTCGCCGACATCGCCCACATCTCCGGTCTCGTGGTCGCGGCCGCCCACCCGCACCCGTTTCCGCACGCCAGCATCGTCACGACGACAACTCACAAGACGCTGCGCGGCCCGCGCGGGGGGATGATCCTTTCCGACGGAGCGCATGCGAAGGAAGTCGACCGTGCGGTCTTCCCCGGACTACAGGGCGGACCGCACGATCACACGACGGCGGCGATCGCGGTCGCGCTAAGGGAAGCGGCAACGGAAGAGTTCAGGGCCTATGCGCACCAGATCGTTGCGAACGCCAAGGCGCTGGCCGAGGCACTGGCGGGCTATGGGCTAAGGTTAATCTCCGGCGGAACCGACAACCACCTGATCCTCATGGACGTCACGCCGCGCGGCATCAACGGCAAGCCCGCGGCTCAGGCGCTCAACCGCGCCGGCATAGAGTGCAACTACAACACGGTACCGTTCGATCCGCGCAAGCCCTTCGATCCGAGTGGACTCAGGATCGGCACGCCGGCTGTCACGTCGCGCGGCATGCTGGAGGAGCACATGCCGATGATCGCGGCATGGATCGATCGAGTCATCGCCAATGCAGGTGACGATGCGAAGATCGCCAGAGTGCGTGCCGAGGTGACCGAGTTCTGCCGAGGGTTCCCGGCGCCCGGCATCCGCATCTGAGCGGCGTTTCTGCGAGTGTTGTCCGGGCGGCGCGCCTCAGTCGTCCGGGGCGGCGCAGGCAGGCGGCCGCAAGGCACTGCCCTTGCCCTGCGCGAGACGGTACGACTCTCCTTGCGGTCTTGCGAAGCAGGAGTTTGCGTGGGCAACGGTGGTTGTCGCCCCCGGCATCCGGCGGACGCCCTGGCTGCGGGCGGACGCTCGCGGCGCCCGGCCGTCAAGCTGGCCTACTGAGTCAGATTCAGATTGATCGAGACGTCGACGTCCTCGCCGACCCAGCTCGTGTCGTTCCAGCCTGCGCCGACACCGTAGCGGAAACGGTTGATCGAAAACTCGCCCGCGAATTTCGCGGTGCCGTCGCCGGCGTCGGTGAAGCTGAAATGCAGCGTCATCGGCCGCGTGTTTCCCCTGAGCGTGAGCTGGCCGACTGCATCGTACGTGCCGTCATCGAGAGCCACGATGCTCTCCGACTCGAAGGTTGCTTCGGGATATTGGCTGCTGTCGAACCAGTCGCCATCGATCAGCGCGGCGTCGCGATCGTGATCGCGCGTGTTGACGGAGTCGGTCTGCACAATTCCGACGACACTGCCGCCTTCGGGAGAGGCGGGATCGAAGCTGATCGTCGCGTCGAAGGTCCCGAACCGTCCCGTGAACTTCGTACCCTGCTGGACGCCCACGAACGATAAGGTGCTCGTTGCCTTGTCGACGTTCCAGTCGGCAGCGAACGTGGTGCCCGCGTAGCTGAACGCCGCCGCGGCGATCATCAGTGCGCTAGTGTGACTCAGTCGTTGCATCTGTCTTCCCGCCTCTGTCTGTATGCTCAGCCTGTGGCGTCCCATGGCAAGCGCCCGCTGCGTTCAAGGTGCGGCGCGGAGATTCGCCACGGCATTCCAGCGGGCATTATCGTAGCGCGCTCAGTCGCGCGCAAATGGGTGCGAAATCAGGCGGCCGCGCTCAGGCGTTGGCGGTCGTGCGCGACGGTAAAGTCGACGAGCGGCCCCTTGGGCACGATGCCGAGCGGATTGCGCAGCTCGCTGATCGAGAAGTATCCGTGCTTGTAGATGTCCGGCTTCACTGTCCGCGAGATGCCTGGCGACTGGTAGAGTTCGCGCGTGTACGGCCAGAGGTTCGGATAGTCCATGAGCCGTCTCAGGTTGCACTTGAAGGCATAGTGGTACGCGACGTCGAATCTCGCGAGCGTCGGGAACAGGCGCCAGTCCGCTTCCGTCTGCCGGTCGCCGCACAGGTACCGCTGCCGGCCCAGACGATCCTCGAGAAAGTCGAGCGTTTCGAACACCTGGTCGAAGGCTTCCTCGTAGGCGTCCTGGCTGCGCGCGAAACCGGCGCGGTACACGCCGTTGTTGACGTTGGCGTAAATCCGCTCGTTGAGCGCGTCGATCTCGGATCGAAGCGCCTGCGGATAGTAGTCGCGGTCGTTGGCTCCGGCTTCGTCGAAGGCGCCGTTCAGCATGCGGATGATGTCGGCGGATTCATTGTTGACGGCGCGCCCGGTCTCCTTGTCGTAAAGCACGGGCACCGTCACGCGGCCCGTATAGCCGGGGTGCCCTTCGGCGTAGACCTCCCAGAGCGCATGCTTGCCGAGCAGGCCGTCGCTGAATTCGCCTTCCGCGTCGAAGATCCAGCCCTGGTCGCTACGGCGCGGCAGCGCGATCGACACCGAGATCATGTCCTCGAGTCCCTTGAGCACGCGAAAGATAAGCGTCCTGTGCGCCCAGGGACAGCCATAGGCGACGAAGAGATGGTAGCGGCCGGGTTCCGCCCTGAAGCCGCCTTCACCGGTCGGACCCGGCGAACCGTCGGCCGTGATCCAGTGGCGAATTACCGAGACATCGCGCTGCCAGCGGCCGTCGTCGAACTTGAGCGCCGAGGCTTCCTCGTCCGTCGTCCACTTGCCGTCGATCATCACTCCCATTGGCGCCACTCCAGAAAGCCTCGAAACCCTACGGTGCTGCGGTCGCTTGCGCGGTTCGTACGCAATGCCGGCATTCAACCAACCTGACAGACCGGATTCATGCGCCGGGATGATACACGCGGGCTGCCCGTCGGGTGTCCGACAACCGTGCCGCCAATCCCCCGTTCAGGACTGTATCGGTACGGGATGGGGCTCTGCCATGCCGCGAGTTCAGTTGCGTTGCGCCTTACAGCCCGAAGCGCTGGTTTTCGAGGCAGACGAACTCGATGAGGTCCTCGTCGACCATGATTTCCTGGTTCACGCGTACGGTCCACGGCTCCGTGTAGGCCCTGGGGTCGTCGACCGTGATGTCGATTTCCAGCCGGCCGTAGCTCGGGCGCCTGAAGCGCTCCGTGATCGTCGCCGCGTCCGTCCGCGGGCTGCCGACGATATCGAGCCAGCCGCCGTCCCGGAAATGGGTCGTCACGACGACGAGCGTGTCGTCCTCCCATTGGCCCGTCGAATAGCCGTACCACCATGGTTGCGGATCGTTGTCGGGCGACGGCCGCCCGTCGGTGAAAATCTGCCGCACTCCCATGCTCGCTTCGTAGAGAATCACGATCAGACCGGGCGTCTGCACGAACCTGCGCGGCGCGCCCTGGGTGTGGAACTGCAGGTTGCCCATCGGCAGGCAATGCGCTTCGGGGTTGTCCGCGCTGCCGGCCGCCGCGCGCTCCTCGAGCAGCGCCTGGGCCCAGGGCTGAAACGGCAGTCCGCCTTCCATGTTCTCTGCAATGTCGCGGAAGCCTGCGACCGGTGGGCTGTCCGGCTGCGGTTCCGGCGCGTCCTCGTCCTGCTGCGAACCTCTGCGTATCCGCCACAGTCCCGACAGATCCGGGCGGCCGTCGGCCGTGCGCGGCGCCGGAGCGTAGAGGTCGACTTCCCCGTCGGCGGTGCGCGGGACGTCGGGCGTCGGGAAGCGCGGCCATTGTCCCGCCGCTGACCCGGCCGCGAGCAGCGCTGCGGCCAGCACCGCTACTCCGGGTCCGATGTGGCGTGCGAGACGGGACATTTCCTTCCTCCGTGCCTGCGGAAGCGCCTGGTCGACGAGACCCCGGCGGCGCAAAAGTCGAATTCTCCCGGCGCTCTCGTGCATACGTCACGACGGCATCCGTTTGCGGCCATGACAGCTACGTCGAGCCGCACTTATCATAGCGTTTCGCACGCCCGTCAAGGAGAGGCCCGATGAACGTTCGAACTTCGATCGCGGCGGTGATCGCTTGCGGGTCGATTCTGGCTGGCGCAGCGGCACTGCCGCACCATTCCTTTTTCGCCGAATACGACCGCAACCTGCCGGTCACGATTACCGGCACCGTCATCCTGCTTGAGTGGACGAACCCGCACGCGCGGCTCTATATCGATGCGCCGAACGGGAATGGCGAGATCGTGCACTGGGACCTCGAGCTCGGGCCGCCGAACGGTCTGATGCGGCTCGGCTGGCGCAGGGATTCGCTGGTGCCGGGCACTGTCGTTACCGTCGAGGGATTCCGCTCGAAGACGCAAGACAACGTGGCAAACGCGCGCACGGTCACGCTCAGCGACGGCAGAGAAGTGTTCGCAGGGTCGTCGTTCGATACGACAACGCCGCCGTAGGGAAAGCGCGCGCGAACCTCGCGCAGCGGGTACGGAAGCTGACGGGACCGGGAGCCGGCGGGACCGAGGCCGCCTTGAAGCAAAGAGCCTCGCGCGCCGCCCGGGTCACCACGGCACCATCGCGTGCGGTTTCCGGGCGCGGCGATACAATAACGCGTTCGATCGCCACCCGATCCCGGAATCATCGATTCCCTACTCGTTCAGGGACCACAAGACATGTCGACAAGATTGCAGGACAGCATCGCCAACAAGGAATTCGTCATTACCGCGGAGATCGTTCCGCCGTTGTCGGGCAGCGGAGCGAGCCTGCTTGATGAGGCGGCGCAACTGCGCGGCGGCGTCAACGCGATCAACATCACCGATGCGGCCGCGGGCCGAACGGCCATGAGCAGTTTCGCGGCGACCGCGCTGCTGGTCCAGAACGGCATCGAGCCGATCCTGCAGGTGACCTGCCGGGACCGCAATCGCATCGCGCTCGCGGGCGACCTGATCGGCGCATCCGCCCAGGGCGTGCACAACATGCTGGTGCTGCATGGTGACGATCCCGGGGGCGGCGATCAGCCCGATGCCAAGCCCGTGTTCGATCTGAAGTCAACCGAACTCATGATGCTTGCCCGAGACATGCGCGATACGGGGCAGTTGCCGTCGGGGCGCAAGATCAACCCGCCGCCGGAGTTCTTCATTGGGGGCGCCGATGTCCCGCGGATGCCCGACGAGAAGTGGGAGTCGAAGTGGATTCTGGGCAAGGTCGATGCCGGCGCCGGTTTCATCCAAACACAGTTCTGTTTCGATCTTGATGTCGCGCGCGGCTACATCGGCCGCTTGCGGGACGACGGCATCACGGACCGCGTGGGCGTGATCATCGGCGTCGGGCCGATCAGGTCGGCAAAATCGGCGATCTGGATGAACAAGAACCTGTTCGGCGTTCACGTTCCCGACGAAACGATCGCTCGACTGGAGGGCGCGGACGACGCGCGTGCCGAAGGCCGGCGGATCTGCGTCGAGCTCATTCAGGGACTGCGCGAGATCGACGGAGTCGCGGG
>JAQAJI010000036.1:0-2987 GCA_028278665.1 Candidatus Rariloculus versatilis | reverse complement strand
CCCCGCATCCTTGCGATCAGTCACACGGCGTCGGGTTCCAGGACGAATCGTCCGGCAGGCGCTTGAAGTCCGAACTGGTGATGTATTCTTGGCTCAGATAATCCGGATCGGAGACGATGGTCGTGACGGTGAACCACTCGTCGCCATAGGCCGCATGGCGGTCGAAGAACTCGGTCATCACCGTCTGCTCGCCGTACGGTACGCCATTGGTGCGCAGGTAGCCGGGGCTCAGATGGCTCGTGATCACCTTGAGTGTGGAGCTTACGTCATCCATCCGCCGCTCGATGCGGTCGAATCCGATGTCCGTTCCGCCCCAGCTTGCCCGGGAGTATCCCTGCAGCGTGGGGTCCGCGGATTCCGGCTCCGGTGGCGCTTCGAAACGGAGCAACCGAGTCTGCATGCCGTGGTCGGTATCGATCCGGAGCGTGTTGTCGTCTTCCCAGGAGATTCGCACCCTGAGCGGCATGCGCATCACGCCGGCGGCGCCGTAGGCCTTGCAGGAATTGCCGCCCTCGGCCGGATCCCAGCTGTCGGCGACGCGCCGACCCTCTTCGCTGAGCGGCATGCTCGCGTAGTCGCCCTTGGGCGGGGTCACCATGCGCCAGCGCCAGTCCTCGGTAACTACCGCAGTCCAGTATCCGGTGAGGTCGGCCGGTGCGGTGCTTCGAGCCGTCACCGCCTCCTGGGCGCTTGCCGGGGGAATGGCCGCGAAAGCAACGCCCGCCAACAGCGTTGCGATCGCATACTTCATCCTCCGCTCAGTCAAAGTCGCCACTCCAGGCCCAGCCGTCGGACGGCCGCTCGATGCTGCGCAGGCGCAAGCGGTGATCCTGCGGATCGCGACCGGGATTGCCCGTGATCACGACCTGGTCGCCGGGCTTGAGCGTCTCGCGCGTGACATTTTCGCCCGTCAGCGTGGTCGCGCCGCCCCATTCGACGGCCCAGCGCACCGTCTCGCCTGCCTCGTCGGTCACGTTGAGGTGCAGGAAGGCGTGCGGGTTACGGTACAGGAACGCCACCAGAGTACCCTCGACGGTCTGCTCGTCGTTGATCAGGTACGTGGCTGCGAAGGAGTGATGTGCGCTCGCAGACGCGCCAAGCGTCAGTGCGCCACAGACAAGACCAAGTAGAAATGCACGTTTCATGGTTTCAACCTCTTATTGCATGTCAACCGGCGGTTTCGCCGGCCATTTCGCTCAATTCCTCGTACACCGCCTCGATGAACTGATCGGTCGTCCAGAAGCCCGAATCGGCGCCGTAGCGGCCGTCGTAATCGAGCGTCGGGCGCGCTTCGCGGACTTCCTCGAGCGACATCCCCTGGTCGACAAGATACCGGATGCGATCCCGGATGATCGTCAGCATGTCGCGGTACTCGAGCACATCGGCCTCGTCGCAGAGGCGTCCGTGTCCGGGGATGATCATCGTTCCGCCTTCCTGCCGGTCTGCCGGTACGGCGAGATCGAGGATGCGGTTCAGGGAATCGAGGATGCCCTGAAACGAGCCTCCCGCGGCGCGGTCGATATACGGATACGCGGTGGTCAGGAAGATGTCGCCCGTGACGATGACGTCGGAGCGGCGGAAGAACACGATGCTGTCGCCGTCGGTATGGGCGGCCGGCTGATGCAGCAGTTGCACGGCTTCGCCGTTGAAGAACAGTTCCTTTCGGTCGTTGAAGTAGGTGTCCGTCGGCCAGCCTTCGAACGGCAGCGGTTCGGCGGCGGCGGTGATCGCGATCAGCGCGTTTTCGTGGGCGACGATCCTGGCCGTTGCGCCGGCGTCGGCGATGGTGCCGACAACGTTTCCGCCGGCGATGTTGCTGCCCGCCTCGGCAAGGACAGCGTTGCCGCCGATATGATCGGGATGCGCGTGGGTATTGACCAGGAAGGTGATCGGCTTGTCCGTGATTTCCCGAATGGCTGCGAGCAGGGCCTCGCCCATTGCTGTCCCCATCGTGTCGACCACGAGGACGCCATCGTCGCCGATCTGAACCGTGACATTGCCTGCCGGCCCGACGAGCATGTAGATCCCGCCCTGCACGGGCAACACGCTGATTTCAGGTGCTGCGTCATCGGATCCGCTCTGGGCCAGTGCGTTGCAGGCAAGCCCGCACAGCGCGGCCGTCGCCGCGATACTCGCGGCCGTGCGCGCCGATCGATTGACGCGCACCATTGCGGATTGAGCGAAGTTCGCTTGTGTTGCCTCGCTCATTCAATGAATTCCGGGTACATGGTGTGAGCGCCGCCGAGCACGCCCTCCAGGGGCAGCCCATAGAGATTGGCGTAGTCCTCGAGGAACGGGTTCTGACCCGGCAGGTAGTGAGGCACCGTACCCTGCGGGCGATCGACCTCGACGACGATGTCGCAAAGGTAGGGGGTGAGCTGCTGGCGCGGATCGAGCACCCAGTTGTTGGAACGTATGAACGGTTCCTCGAGATACACCGGGTCGTCGATGATGACGATCTGGGTCAGGTAGTTCTCATGGCGGAGGAAGTGCTCCGTAACGTGGGCCTCGTCGCTGCGCGCGAGACCGTTGCGGCGGTACCAGCCCTGCTTGAGGTGCGTGGTTGTGACTGTCAACCGCTGGCCGTCCCACTTGCCCGTGGAAAACCCCTGCCAGGTGTGGGCGGCGTACTCCGGCGGATGAGGCCGGCCGTCCATCCAGATGGTCCGTTCCGGCGCCTGCCAGCGAAGCCGCGTGCGGATGGCAACGAGTTGCTGGGAATCGCTGTCGTACTCGTTCCAGATGCGCATCTGGCCCGGTCCGCGATGGGCGTAGTCCGACGGATGGGGCTTGCACTGGTGTTCGGGCAGCGTGAGCAACGACGGGCTCCAGCTCAGCCCGCGCAGCCTGCCGGCCTCGTTGATCGGAATGCCGTGGAACTCGACCAGATCGGGTCCGGGTATGCGTTCCGGTTGATCCTCGTGATAGCGGGGCGACCATTCCCCGGACAGATCGAACTGCGCGAGCGCCGAAGTGGCGGGAAGCCC
>JAQAJI010000035.1 GCA_028278665.1 Candidatus Rariloculus versatilis | reverse complement strand
CGGTCGGATCCTCGCCCAAGACGCGGTTGTCACAGGCGTACTGCCCCGCTTCGGTGTACGGCACAGGCCCACCGATGCGCTGTTCGACGTTCGGGATGTACTCCACGCTCCACACGCCGTTGAAATCCGGCAAGCCTTCCGGGCCCGGGTCCGGGGGCGGCGGCGCGGCGAGCTGGCGCGGCGCCTGACCGCTCGCCGCCGCGGCCGCGAGCGCCGCAGCGGCAGCCACTGCGACGGCAAAGCGTCGGACGTTCGTGCTAGCGCGCATCGCGGGAAAAGACGCTGCGCCCGTCGGGCAGCGTGACCGAGCGGGCACTCATGACGATCTCGCAACAGAAAGCGCGCGCGCCCGAAACCGTGACGCGATCGCCGACCTTGAGATCGTCGGGTTTCCAGCCGCGCCTTAGCAGCGTATTCGGGTTGGTGGTCTCCGCCTCCCAATGCACGACGTTGCCGTCCTCATCCGCGGCGTCGACGTAGAACCAGACATGCGGGTTCTGCCACTCGATCCTTGTGACCACGCCTTCAAAGGACACCGGGTCGTCGGCGTTGAACTGTCCGGAGAACGAGTGGTGGGCGCTCGCGGACATCGCGGCGAGCAGGACAAGGGCCATTGCGGCCGTTCGAAGGCAAGCGAGGTACTGGGCATTCATGCGGTTCACTCCAGTTATGCCCGGGCCGATTGCCCGGACCACGCACTTGCGATCATAGCGCGTGGTGCGAAGTTCGAATAGCCGCAGTCACGCAACTGCCGGGCCATCCCAAAGTCCTGAACGAACGGCCGATCGACATGGAGGTCGCATGAACCCACTAAAAACAGGATAAGTATCGCGATGTCACACCAATAACAGTTTTCGTTTTAGCAAATAGTGCTAACGGGCTCCCTTTGGTGTGACGCTGCGCGGAGCCCGTCGCCCCTTGCAGGCTCCTTTCAGGCGAGCGAGTCGAGCACGGCGTTGAACGTCGGGCTCGGGCGCATGGCTTTCGACGCCAGTTCGGGATCCGGATGGTAGTAACCGCCGACATCGACAGGCCGCCCTTGCGCGCCATTGAGTTCGGCGACGATTCGTTCCTCGTTCAGCAGAAGCTCCCGGGCGATCGGCCCGAAGCGCTCGCGCAAGGCCGCGTCCCCGGTCTGTTCGGCCAGTGCCTCGGCCCAGTAGAGCGCGAGATAGAAGTGGCTGCCGCGATTGTCCAGTTCCATGACCTTTCGCGAGGGCGACCTGTTGTTCTGGAGGAACCGGCCGTTGGCTCGGTCGAGCGCGCGCGCGACAACGGCTGCGCCCGAGTTGTCCGTCTGCCTGGCCAGATCCTCGATGGAGACCGCGAGCGCGAGGAACTCGCCGAGCGAGTCCCAGCGCAGGTGACCCTCGGCGACGAACTGCTGCACGTGCTTCGGGGCCGAACCGCCGGCGCCCGTCTCGTAGAGCCCGCCGCCGGCGAGAAGCGGCACGATCGACAGCATCTTCGCGCTCGTGCCGAGTTCGAGAATGGGAAAAAGATCGGTCAGGTAGTCGCGCAGCACGTTGCCGGTCACCGAAATCGTGTCGCTGCCGCCGCGGACCCGCTCGAGCGTCGCTTGCATCGCCTCGACCGGCGCCAGGATGCGGATGTCGAGTCCGGAAGTATCGTGATCGCCGAGGTAGTTTTCGACCTTGTCGATGAGGCTGCGGTCGTGGGCACGCCCGGCGTCGAGCCAGAATATCGCCGCGGCCCCCGTCGTACGTGCGCGCTCGACCGCGAGCCTGACCCAGTCCCTGACCGGCAGATCCCTCGTCTGGCACATGCGCCAGATGTCCCCGGCCTGGACCTCGTGCTCGAGCAGTGTGCGGCCGTCGGCATCTGTCACGCGTACGGTCCCGCTTGCGGGCAGTGTGAACGTCTTGTCGTGCGAGCCGTACTCCTCGGCCTTCTGCGCCATGAGGCCGACGTTGCAGACGTTGCCCATTGTCGGCACGTCGAACGCGCCGTGCCGCTTGCAGTCCGCGACGACCTCCGCGTAGATGCCCGCGTAACAGCGGTCGGGAATCATCGCCCGGGTGTCGTCGAGCCTGCCGTCCGGTCCCCACATCTTTCCGGAAGCGCGGATCGCCGCCGGCATCGATGCGTCGATGATCACGTTGCTCGGCACGTGCAGGTTGGTGATGCCGCGATCGGAGTCGACCATCGCGAGCCTCGGGCGCGTCGCGTAGACCGCGTCGATGTCCGCCTCGATCCCGGCACGGACGGCGTCCGGCAGCGCCGCGATCTTCGCGTACACGTCGCCGATGCCGTTGTCGGCATCGACGCCGAGTTGCTCGAACACGGCAGCATGCTTTTCGAATACGTCGGCGTAGTACACCCTCACCGCATGCCCGAAAATGATGGGATCGGAGACCTTCATCATCGTGGCCTTGACGTGCAGCGAGAGGAGAATGTCCTGTTCGCGCGCGGCCGCGGTTTCCGCCTCGAAGAACTTCCGGAGCGCCTGGCAGCTCATCACGGCGGCGTCGACGACCTCGCCTTCGAGCACCTCGACGGACTCTCTGAGCACCCGTGTCGTACCGTCGGTTTCGACGAACTCGATCCGGAGGCTACCGGCCCGGTTCACCACGCACGACTGCTCGCTCGCGAAGAAATCGCCCTCGCTCATGTGCACGACGTCGGTCTTCGACTCCGAACTCCAGGCGCCCATCGAGTGCGGGTGTGCCTTCGCGTACGCCTTGACGGGCGCAGCGACGCGGCGGTCGGAGTTGCCTTCGCGCAGCACCGGATTGACGGCGCTGCCGAGGACCTTCGCGTAGCGGGCGCGGATTTCCGTTTCGGCGTCGTCGCGCGGCTCCTCCGGGTAGTCCGGGACCGCGTAGCCCTTGCCCTGAAGTTCCGCAATCGCGGCCTTGAGTTGCGGTATGGACGCGCTGATGTTCGGCAGCTTGATGATGTTGGCTGCTGGCGTCGTGACGAGGTCGCCGAGTTCGGCGAGGTCATCCGCCTGCCTTTGAACGGGCGCCAGGCGGTCCGGGAACGCGGCTAGAATCCGCCCGGCGAGCGAGATGTCCCGCGTTTCGACCGCGATGCCGGCAGGCCGCGTGTACGCTTCGACGATCGGCAAGAAGGAGTACGTCGCAAGCAGCGGCGCCTCGTCGGTCAGCGTGTATACGATTTTCGCCTTGCTCATGTGTTTCCCTACGTGTGCTCTTCCCTGAAGCTGCAGCGAATTCCTGCCGCGCAGGCTCCTAGCGCCAGTCGTCCACTCTCACGGTCACGCGGCGCGGCCCGCTGCCGAGCATCTTCCACATCGCGCCCGTCTCGCCGCCGACCACGACGATGTGGATGTCCTCGGGCCGAAATATGCGGATCTCCTCGTCGGGATCGGCCGCGAGCATCGTCGCGTAAGGCTCGATGCCGGCGACGGCGCGCGGGTGCAGCAGCGTCTGCACCCATTGATTGTCCCAGAACTCCCTGGCCGGCAGGCGGGCATGCTCGACGCACCAGTCGATGAGCTTCTGCTTGCTGTCGAAGCCGAGCTTGACGAAGTCCCTCGCGACGATCGGGTCGAGCGCTATGATCGGGCCGGTGTACGGGTCGCAGGCCTGCAGCGAGCGCGTGAACTTCTGCTCCCAGGTTTCGCGCGGCCCGCCGCCGAACACCGTGTACCAGCCGCCGAGAAACAGGCTCACCGTGCTTTCGTCAGGCGAGTAGCCGTGCTGGACGTGAAACGGTTCCCAGGGGCTCGCCGCCTCGTTCTCGGCGAAGGTCGCGTTGTAGCTCAGGAAATTGCCTTGCGATCCCATGTAGGACTCGTGCGGCACCGAGCCACCCTGCAGGTTCTGCGACAGCAAGCCGAAGGCGCGGCCGATCGCCGCATTGGCGTGGCTGTAGGGGCCCATGGCGCCGACGCCGTAGTTCATGCCGATCTCGTCGCGGATCGGGCCGTTGACGAGCGCCACGGTCGCCTGCGATGTCGTGGAACTGGAGCGGCCCGACTGGCCGCTTGCGGCCATCGCGAGTATCACGGGCAGATACTCCGGCCGCGCCCCGGCCATGACCGCGTTGACCGCCACCTTCTCCACGGTGAACTCCCAGAACTCGCGATAGAAGGTCGGCCGGAGGCGTCCGACGGTCTCGTCGGGCGCACGGCTCGTGCCGGCGAGCATCGCCGCGACACGTTCTTCCGTCGGCAGCACGATCGGCAGATGGTCGGTCCAGCCGCTCTCGGCAAACAGCGCGTGCAGGCGATCCTCGCTGTCAGGTTCGAGCAGGCGCGGTGTCGACCGCTCGAAAGAGAGGCCCGTCATGTCCGCATCGTCGAGCGGATCCGTGAGCCCGGCGATGAGTTCCTGCGCGAACGGCCGCCCGTTCACCGGGTCGTCGCCGTCGATGTAGGCGCGTAGCTCGGCCGCGGACTTGCCGACGACCGGCTGCGGCACGAAGGCCTGCCGCGTCGTCGGCATGCCGTTCGCGCGTGCAACCGATTGCGCAAGCCGCGCGAACACGTTCGTGTGCACGGCGACGGTCGGTACGCCGCCCTGCTCCAGCGCCATCGCAAGCCCGACGACCGTCGGGCTGCAGGTGCTTCAGAGCCCGACGCCGAGAATCGCGGCGTCGCCGTCGGCCTCGATGCGCGCGCGCATGTCCGGGTCGTCGACCCAGCTCTCGCGCGGCTTGATGAGCCTGAGATCGGCCGATGCAAAGCGGTCGCCGAGCCAGTCCCTGAGCTGCCCGATGAATACGTCCGAATTGTCGAAGAGGCAGTCGACGAGGTAGACGACCTTGCCACTGAGGCTTTCAAGGCGCGGCGCGAGGCGCTTGCCAGTGACCTTTGGCGGGTAGCCGCGCGGGTCGTGAACGGCGAGCTTACGGTTCATGGTGCTGTTTTCCTGCGATCGCGAGCCGGGAGATCGGTTCTGCGGAGGCGGAAGGATAGCGAAAACCGGTACCCGGCCGCGAGCGCGAAAGCTCCGCCGACGGTTCGCTGGCAAGCGTGATAAGGTTACGCGCCGTTCGGAACCGGAGCCGACGAATCGCGGCACGAGCGGCCGGAGTGCAAGCCTCGCATGGATGGCGCGAATTCAGCCCGAACGAGGGGACGATGCAAGGAAAAATAGCTTTTGAAGAGCACTTTTCGATCGAGGAAACGCTCGCGGAAACGCGTGCCTTCGCCGGCGACTCCGGACAATGGGACGACTTCACGCGCCGGATCCTCGACCTCGGCGACGAACGCCTCGACCACATGGACAGGACGGGTATCGAACTTGCGATCCTGTCGCTCAACGCTCCCGGGGCGCAAAAAATTCTCGACGCGGACGAGGCCATGGCCGTCGCGAAAAAGGGCAACGACCGCATGGCGGACGCGGTCGCCGCACGCCCGGACCGCTACGCGGCGCTTGCCGCACTGCCCATGCACGACCCCGACGCCGCTGCCGGAGAACTCACCCGCTGCGTCAGGGAACTCGGCTTCAAGGGCTGCATGGTCAACGGATTTCAACAGGTCGGCGATGCCGGAAACGTCAAGTATTACGATATGCCGGAGTACCGGACCTTCTGGGCGACGGTCGCGGAGCTTGACGTACCGTTCTACCTGCACCCGCGCATGCAGATCCCCTCGCGGGCACCGATCTAAGAAGGGCATCCATGGCTCATGAGCTCGCCCTGTGGCTTCGCCGTGGAAACCTCGATCCACGCGCTTCGCCTGTGCGGCTCGGGCATTTTCGACGACTACCCGAATCTGCGCGTCTGCGTCGGTCACCTCGGCGAGAACATCCCGTTCGGCCTGTGGCGGATCGACGCCCGCATGGCCTTCTCGCGCCGGGGCTACCGCGGCGAGCGACCGCTCGGCGACTATTTCCGCGAGCACTTTCACCTGACGACGAGCGGCAACTTCGACGATGCGGCATTTCGCTGCACGCTCGACACGATCGATCACGACAAGATCTACTTCAGCGCCGACTACCCGTTCGAAACGATGGACGACGCCGCCGCCTGGTACGACTCGACCGAGGTCATCTCCGAGGAAGATCGTCTGAAGTTTGGCCGTACGAACGCGATCCGGCTGTTCGGACTCGACCTGGAGTAGGGTTTCCCGGAATCGCTGCGCCAATGCCTACAGGAACTCGGTCCGTTTTCAACTCGTCACCTCATCGCGCCGTGTCCTCCCTACTTCGAGCCCGGTAGATTTGTGGCGGCGCAGGCAATCACTACTGCCCGATCCCGCTCTCCCAGCACAACCGCTCCATCGCCATGCCGTAGTCCATCCGCTCGCCGCGCCAGCCGCAACGAGCCGTGTACGTATCCACGCCAAGCCCGCGGTTGCCGTTGAACGCCGCCAGTGGCACTTCGCCCGGATCGATCCTCGCGAACTCGCCGCTGTTTCCGCGGAAACTTGCACTGTTCCAGTAGCCGTTTCGGCCGGCAGTCGGTATCCGCGTGCCGTCAGGCGCCACGAATTCGATCTCGCCGGCGACCTTGCGCACGTCATAACCGCCTTCATGAACCATGTGATGGTGGTGGGAGCACAAGGTGACCAGATTGTTCAGGCTCGTCTCGCCGCCGTCGGCCCAATGGCGGATGTGATGGGCATGGGTGAAGCGCGTGCGGTCGCAACCCGGGAAGCGGCAGCCGCGGTCCCTCGAGCGAAGGGCGCGCTGGATCGCCGGGGGAACGGCGCGGGTCTTGCGGCCGATGTTCAGCGGTTCGCCATCGTCGTCCTCGACCAGGCCGACCAGCGAACCGCCGCAGGCGAGCCGCCGAGCGGTTTCGATGGCGATCTCGCGGCCGCTCTCGAGTTCGGCGCCGCCGAGCGGGCGGGCAGAGCGCGGCGTGTCGTCCGATCCTGCCGTGGCCGCGTCCCCAAGCGCGTCGTGAGCAATGTGAACCACGACCTGGTAGCGGTCGGCTCCGGCTCCGGCAGACGCCGACCGATGCGCGAGAAACTGTTCGGCCATGTGTCTGAGCCCGTCGGCGCGGCGGGCGCAGGGTGACGGCGGCTCATTGAAGGCTTCCGAGGAAACAGGCAACCTGCGGCCCGTCGCGTCGACCGTATAAATCACCGCCGGCGAAGCGCGCCTCTCGCCTTCAGGAGATTCCGCGGAAACAACCGCTCCCGTCTCCGCAGTTCGATTTGTTTCCGCGCAAACGGTCAGCTCGCCTCCGGAACCTTCAGCTGTCTCTGCGCAAACGGCGAGTTCACTTCCTGCGACGCGGGCAGTTTCCGCGGAAACAGGCGCGTCGTGCACGAGCATCCGCGGTGCGCCACTGGCCGCTTCCTTCTCGGCAGCCAATGCCGCCTCGATGGCCTGCTCGACCAGTGCGCCGACTTCCGGCGCCAACCGCGCACGCAAGCACCACGAACCGTCATCCTCGTGCCACCAGCGCACGTAACGACTCTGGTGGACGTTGTCGGCTTCGCGGCGTTCCCACTCCCGCTGGACCCAGCGGAACTTGCGCACCGTGCGTTCCACGTGAGACGCCGTGCCGTGCAGCGCGATGGTCAGCAAGGTGGCTTCGTTGTCCGGCGTCGCGACCCGAGTCATGGCCCGCACCTTCGAGTACGACACCCGTCCCTGCCGAAAGGCCTCGCTGATCCGCGGCAGGGACTCGATCGCCCGCGCAACCCGCACCTTTTCCCGGGCCGCGCAAGCGCCGATGCCGCATTGCCAGTTCAGCCACTGGGCGCAGTTGGCGAGATCATGCCGGGCCCAGCCCTGAGTGCGGTCGAACTCGGCGACGAGTTCGAGAAAGCGAAAGGTGGCGGCATTGATGTGGCCACAGACTTCGGTGATCTGCGCTTCGAGGGAATCGAGCGCGGTATCGTCAAGCTTGGGGGAGGGGAACTCGGACGGGTAGTCCCTTATGTGTTTCATCGTGCGCTCCATGCACTGTTTACAAGTACAATATTGTGACTATAATTATCTTATGTGTCAATACTTTATATCGTTCCAAGAGCCTGCCTCGCGCGCCTTCGAGCCGACCCGCTACGATCGAGTCCCTGGTTCGGATTCAGAGACCAGTGGCCGTTCGGCGTCAATCTCCGACTTCGCCGAAAACGCGTCAGGACGAGACGGTGGCAGAGCAGCTTTCGGTGCCCGGCATCGTACCGTCGGTGACGCCTTCCGAAGGTGGCTCGCAGGCTTGCGGATGTCGGACGCCTGCCCGTCGAGCGCGATGATTCCGCTGTTCCGTTCCGGCGGTCTCATCGACCTCCCATGGCCTCAACGACCCGCAACCTCCGTGAACGCGCCTTCGCGAACCTGCCGCGCGCCTCGGCGGCCCAGCTTGACGGTGTGGCTTACGTCGATGGGTTCGTTGTCCGGTAACGGCGGGTTTCCTTTTGCCCCGGCAATTTTCGCGACGCTTGAAATCGTCTTGAACTTCCCGGCGCCGGCCACGGCCCCGGCGTCGCCACCGTAGTATTCGAACCACGGGAGTCCCATTTCGGTGTAAGTCCTGGCCGTCGGTGGACTGAGCGGCGGCGGTTCCCCGGTCATGGCCATCCACTGCATGGAATTCGCGACGGTGATGAAACAGCGGCTGGAGTGCCGTTGGTCCCAGGCGTCCAGACCGTAAGGATCGTCATATATCTCCTGTCTCATTCGGCCGCCGGGTGCGAGTCCCATGTCCGCGCGGGGCGCCTCCATGCGACCGAAGTAGTGCATGGACGACTGCTCTTGCAACAGCGCTCCATATCGTTCGGCCTTCATGGGATAAGCCCCGACTTGCAAGCCCCCATGTGCCGCCACGCCGCTAAGTTGCTCCTCTACCGTGTAGCCCTCGCCGAGGGGCATGGCGACGAACTGGCGAATGACACCCCGCTCGACACAGTAGCCGTCAAGCCACGGCTGTTCCGGGAGCACGACGTAGTCCTGCGGATCGCGGTTGAGGTGATTGACCCAGGCGTCGCCGCTAAGCGCGCAGATCTTTCCGGTCGCGATCTTGACCGCAAACGGGTAGCCGCACTCCGAACTGAGGTCGATCCACATGGCTTCGGCCTGGTGCATCGGCAAGATAACGCCGCCGCGTCGATGCCAGGCGTCGGGAAGACGCGCTGCATGGTCGTCGAGGTGCCGCAGCGGGAACGGGCCCAGGCCCGGAGGCAGCGGATAGTCCGTATCGTCGTCGGGAATGCGCAAGGTCCGCTGGAACCCGATCGAGCAGCGTGCGTCTTCGTGAACCTCCGGAAACCGGAAGTCGAGCGTGTCGTTTTCAAGGATGATCATTGGTGTACTCCTTACCACTCTCCGTCCCGCACCTCGCGGACGACCCGGAGAATGGCGTCGTCCGGTGCTTCCCTGAGTTGCCTGATCAAATCGGCGAAAAGTCTGGGCCTCTTTCGGATGATCTGCTGCAGATCTCCGGAGACCTTGCCCGCCATGGCCAGCAGCACGTCCGGATCCTCGCCCAGTTCCCGAGCGAGCCGGACGGTGGTGGCCTCCGAAGGCGGGGCGACGTCGCCACGCTCGACCTTGCTCAGGTAGGCGGGCTCGACCCCGATGCGAAAAGCGACCTGGCGCAAGGAAAACCGACGGTCATCCTGACGAAGCTGCTCCCGGACTGCCCGTACATTATCGCCGAATTGAGTCATGTGTCATATATAGTACACACTTTGCGGTCTGTCAACCTTGCCGATACTTCATCCGTTTCGAATCGATGCCGTCTTTCGCGGAACCTTCGACGCATCGAAAACGCAACTGCACGCGGCGGCGTCGATCCGGTTTGCAGATCGCAGTTCCAGTCGCAGTCGCAAACACACTGACGGCCTGCAATTTCCGGCACCCCAATGTACAGTTACGGCATGAAACCGGTATCGCCCATCAGCTCGCCTTCCGCTGCCATGCGAGGCGGCTCGCGGCGCTTCGCCGCGATCGTCACGCTGGCCGTCATCGCTGGCCTGATCGCCAGTACGGTGTACGGCCAGTTCGGTGGCCGTGGCGGCAGGTTCCGGCAGGCCGAGCCGAATCCCGTCAGCCTGCCCGAGGCCGAGTTTCACATGGCCCGGCTCGCCTACAACACGCGCGGCTGTGCGGGTTCGCGCGGCTTTTGCAATACCTGGTGGGCCATCGATTATCCGTATGCGGAGATCCATTTCCTGCCGGCCGTGACGCGCATGACGCGCATCGAGACATCCGAGGACAGCGCGCACGTGCAGGCCTTCGACGACAGCATCTTCGATTACCCCTGGCTCTTCGTGCAGCAGATCGGCCAGGGCAACTGGAACCCGTCCATCGAGGAGACCGGGCGGCTGCGCGAGTACCTGCTGCGCGGCGGCTTTCTCGTCGTCGACGATTTCCATGGCGAGTACGACTGGAGCGTGCTGCAGGCCGTGATGGCGAACGTGCTGCCGGGCCGTGCGATCGTCGACATCCCCGAGAACGACATGCTGCTGCGCATCCTGTTCGAACTCGACGAGCGCACCCAGATCCCGGGCGAGCGCCACCTCGGCCGGCAGCGCATGGAAGGCCCGCCGCACTGGCGCGGCATCTACGACGATCACGGGCGCCTCATGGTCGCGATCAATCACAACATCGACATGGGCGACGCATGGGAGCACGCCGACGATGCGCACTACCCCGCGCCGATGACCGCGACCGCCTATCGCTTCGGCATCAACTATGTCATCTATGCGATGACGCATTGACCGGCACGGCGCCCGGCAGCCCGTGGCAAGAGTCGCGCGAGCACCGAGACCGGCGAGACGACCGGCTGGCAAGGCGCGGGGAAAGAGAATATCGGGAATGTGAGGCGAACCACCTGGCGGCAGTCGGGATGCCGCCTGCAGCCGCGTCGCAGCCGTGCGGACCAACACGCCAGCCAAAACAGAGTATATTTGGCCGCTCGCCGGATTTCGATGGTCCGGCGTTCGTAGCTCGGGTGCCTGCAAGGAGGGGAAGACATGTATCGAGTGCAGTTTGACAAGCGATCCGGGATGAACCGGCGCGCCTTTCTCGAGACCGGGGGACTGGCGACCGCCGGACTTCTCGTCGGCAGCGCGGCAACGCCTGCCCTTGCCCAGGACATGCGCCTCACGACGGTCGGCGACGTCGCACTGACGCGCTACGGCCGGGTTCGCGGGCTCATCAAGGACGGCGTGCAGCAGTTCTGGGGCGTGCCCTATGGCGCATCGACTGCCGGCGCGAATCGTTGGATGCCGCCGCAGCCTCCGGAGTCCTGGAGCGGCGTGCAGGACCACTTCCAGGTCAGCAACAACGCCGTCATCGCACCGGGCGCCGAGGAGCCGGCGCCGGTCGTCACGGCACTGAACCGGCTGAGCGCGCAGGGCGAGGACTGCCTCACGGTCAACGTATTCACGCCTGCCCTCGACAATGCCGCGCGGCCCGTCATGGTCTGGATGCACGGCGGCGGGTTCTCGGCCGGTTCCGGCAACTACCTGCTCTACGACGGCACGAATCTGGCCAAAAAGGAAGATGTGGTCGTCGTCGCCGTCAACCATCGGCTGAACATCTTCGGCTTCCTGCACCTGGCGGACATCGGCGGGGAGAAGTGGGCGCAGTCGACGAACGTCGGCGTTCAGGATCTCGTGGCGACGCTCGAATGGGTTCGCGACAACATCGAGAACTTCGGCGGCGACCCCGACCGCGTGACGATATTCGGCCAGTCCGGCGGCGGCGGCAAGACGACGACGCTCATGGCCATGCCGTCCGCCGAAGGCCTGTTCCACCGCTCGATCGCGCAGAGCGGCTCGCGCTTCCGGGGCATGTCGGGATCCGACGCGAGCGAAGCCACTGAACGCTTCCTCGGCAAGCTCGGTGTCGGCAACGACGAACTGGACCGCCTGCAGACGATGTCGATCGAACAGATCCAGAACGCCTATTACAGCGAACCCAGGATCGCCGGACTCGGCAACGGCCCCGTCGTCGACGGCACCATCCTGCCGCGCAACCAGTGGGACCCGACCGCCCCGGCCCACTCGGCGAACGTCCCGTTCATGATGGGCTCGACGGAGACCGAGGACGGCTGGGTCGGCCCGCCGCCCTACGAGCTGTCCGACGAGGACATGCTGCAGAACTTCATTGTCGAACTCGCGAACAACGACGAGGACGAAGGCCGCAGGCTGCTCGATCTGTACAAGCGGCTGCACCCGGAAAAGCGCAACCAGATGGTCTGGCTCACGGCCGAATCGGACAACAGCCGGCGCTGGGACGCACAGACACTCGGCCGGCTCAAGTACGAACAGGGCGGCGCGTCGAGCTACCTGTACTTCTTCGACTGGTACTCCCCGGTGCACAACAACCGGATGGGCGCGTACCACACGCTCGATATTCCGTTCGTGTTCTACAACATGGACATCGGCGCCTCGATGACGGGCTCGTCACAGGCGCGTTACGAACTCGGTCACGTCATGAGCGCCGCCTGGGCCGCGTTCGCGCGCAACGGCAACCCGGATCATCCGGACATGCCGCACTGGCCGGCGTTCAACCCGGCCGAGCTTCCGACCATGATGTTCGGTGACGAGGTCAGGGTCGCGAACGACCCGAACCGGGAGGCGCGCCTTGCGCTTGCGGCACTTCGCAGCGCGGCGACCTGAATCGGGAGGTTCGACAGGGAAATTGCTGGCGCGGGCGCCAATGACCGCTAAAATGCAACCATGCAGACTCTGGAAGGAGACTTGAGACCATGAAACGATCGATTGCCGCAACGACTGCAGGTGCCGGGGCTGCGCTGGCCGCCTCGCTGCTACTGACGCCCGCGCTCGCCCACCATTCGGCCGCGATGTTCGACGATCAGGTCGAACTCACGCTGACCGGTGTGGTGACACGCTTCGACTACCTGAATCCGCACTCGTGGCTCTACGTCAACGTCGAGAACGATGACGGCACGAACACGGAGTGGGGGTTTGAACTCGGCGCACCGCCGCGGCTGCGCCGCGAGGGCATCTCGCCGAACTTCTGGCAGCCTGGCGACGCCGTGACGATCAAGACCAATCCGCTCAAGGACGGCAGGCCCGCCGGCAATCTGCGCGGTGCGGTCAACGCCGAGGGCACGACCTTCGGCAACGCGTCGGGCCTGACGGCCCCCGCCGCCGTGTAGCTTTCGCTCCGGCACCCGCGCTCGACGCCCCGAGGGCGGGTGCACAATTCCCGTTCGAGCGTCGTCGGCGCAGAGCGTGCCAGGGACGGCGCAGAGCGACGCGACGTCGATTCGAGCGGCGCCAGGACGGCGCGGCGAGATCAAGGTCTAACCGGCACTACGCTCCCGCGGTCCCAGGCTATGCGATGACCTGAGCCAGCCGGCCGGTTATATCCAGCCAGGCGTCGGTCTCCCGGATGAAGCGCCGTGTGGGCGTCCCCTCCAGTGCGATCGCGATGAGTCCCACAACGTAGACCGGGTGCAGCATCCTGCGGCTGAAGAAATCGCGGATCATCGCGATCCATATCGGGGAAACCCATACCAGGTAGACGGCCAGCAGGTCGCCGCCGAGGAAGCGCATCCTCGCAACCGCAGCGATCAGCAGCACCGTCGTCGCAACGATCATCAGGCGCTTGTGCACATCCGGCACGCGGCGGAAATACACGGCCGCGGCGAAGAACGGCGTGAACACGATCATGTCGAGCAGCGGGCTGATCAGTCCCGCCTGCGCTTCGGCGACGGCGCCGGCGCGCACCCGGACCCAGAACATGCCGAATGTCGCCAGGAGCCCGACCAGGATCACGACGACGCCATAGCCGATCAGGAAGTTGCCGACCCGCATGTGCTGGCGCAGCCTGCCCTTTGCCGCCAGCGCCGCCTGGGTGACGAAAAGCCCGAGCCAGCCGACATACACGACCGCATGAAAGTGGATGAACCAGGGCCGGTCGACGTCGCCCGTGGTCAACGCGCCGAAATAGCTCGGCCAGAAGCCGACCGCGACGATGAGCACGAAGAGCAGGCTCAGTCCGAGATAGAGCGACCAGCCGGTGCGGGCTCTCGGCAAGACTCCCGTGACCATCTCACGCCTCCATCTCGGTTCTCCCGATTCTAGCAAGCCCGCGGCAAGACTCCCGCTGCATGGGGCGAAACGCCTTGCGGGGCGGGCGGCGCGCCGGTCCCGGTGCTTCGCGCGACTTTCACCACGGGTTGCCAGCGCGAAGAGCCGGGAACGAGACGTCGAGCCTGCGCACAACGAGGTTCCCGGTTCGCCCGGAGGATCAGATTCCCGATGCGCGCCGCGTTTCAGGGCGCGGACGCTGCAATCGCCGCTTTTCTATCTCTTCATGACGACGCTGATGTCGTCGGGGTCGATGAGATCGGGTACCGTCCAGCCGTCGAGGTTGTATTCGTCCATGCACTGTTCGGCGAAACCCTTGTACTTGTCCGCCTGTCCCATGACCTCGGCGAGCATGACGACCTCGGTACGGATGTTCTCATGGTTGCCGAAGTAATTGCGCTCGTAAAGCGCATGGCGGCTGCCGAACTCCGTGCCGAGCGCGTCCCAGACGAGCTTCATGAGCTTGATGCGCTCCTCGGCGCCGTAGTTGTTCGAACCGCGCACGTACGGGTCGAGGAATTTGCGCACTTCGGGCACCTTCAGGTCGTTGCTGTGCGAGGGCAGATAGATCAACGCGCTCGCCAGCACGTTCTCGGCAATCTCCCGGATCTTCGTCCAGACGATGTTCGACATCACCCGGTACGCGAGCCCGTACTCGATGTTCGGCGAGACGTGGCCTTCGGTCCACGGCGTGACGGTGCGGGCCATCGCGTCGGTCAGGCCCCAGAACAGGTTGCGGTAGGCGAGCACCTCGCCGACCTGCGCCTTGACGCCGCGAAAGTCCTTCACCCCCGTGGCTTCGGTGCTCTTGAGCATGAGCCCCGCGATGAAGTCGAGCTTCACGGCGAAGCGCGTGCAGCCGTGGAACATGAAGCGCGGCAGGAAACCCGATCGCGGGAAGAAGTTGTTGACCTTGTCGATGTCGCCGTAGGCGAACACATTCTCGTACGGCACGAACACCTTGTCGAAGACGATGATCGAGTCGTTCTCGTCGAGCCGGCTCGACAACGGCTAGTAGTTGGGACTGCCCATCGCCGACGCCGTCATTTCGTATGAAGGCCGGCAGTAGAGCTTGACGCCCGGCGAGTTGGTGGGAACGATGCAGACGAAGGCGAAGTCCTTCGTCTTGATCGGCAAAAGGCCGTTGTTCGCAATGAAGTTGTAGTGCGTCAGCGTCGATGTCGTCGCTACGACCTTGGCGCCGCTCACGATAAGGCCGCCGTCGGTCTCCTTCTCCACATGCATGAACACGTCGCGCACTTCCGCCAGTTCCTTGTCGCGGTCCACGGGCGGGTTGACGATGGCATGGTTGACGAAGGTGACCTCGTTGTTGACCTTCTCATACCAGTAGCGCGCATTGGCGTCGAAGGGCTCGTAGAAGCTCTCGTTCGCGCCGAGCGTTGCGAGAAAGGCGGCCTTGTAGTCGGGCGACCGCCCCATCCAGCCGTAGGTCACGCGCGCCCATTCGGCGATCGCGTCACGCCCGCCGACCATGTCCTCGGCGCTCGTCGGCGCCTTGAAGAACTTGTGGGTGTAGCCGCCGTTGCCGGTGTCCGTTTCCGTGCAGAGGATCTCCTTGCGTTCGTCGTGCAAAGCATCGTAGAGCCTCGCGAGCATCCGTACGGTGTTCCTGAATGCCGGATGCGTCGTGACGTCCTTGACCCGTTCGCCGTAGATCCAGATCTCGCGGCCGTCACGAAGGCTTTCGAGGTATTCGTCGGAAGTGAAGGGCTTGCTGCGCGTGGTGTGGTCTGTGGTCTGGGCGACTTCCCGGGTGGTTGCCATTGGTTCTCTCTTTTTCCTTGAAAAAAACAGCCCAGTCGCAAACTGTTACAGGGCTGAAACTCGGCCTTCGGCCACGGCAAGCGACGGCGAAACCACCGATACTGCGGCGACCAGGCGATGAGGAACGGCGAATATACCGCAAATCTGCGGGGCGGGTACCCCTCGGCCGAAACACGGGCAGACATGTCGCCCAACTATCGCAGGGGCACCGGCTTCGAACCCGCATGCCTCTTCGCGATCTTGAGCAACGCACGCGCAATGGCCCATACTCCGGCCGCCATGAACGCACCCTGCGACGACTCGCCATCCTGCGCCGCGCCTGTTTCAGCGGGCAGCAACGCACCGCACAAGAGCGCGTCGTTATTGACTGAACACAGGCGCGCAATCCGTCAGTGAACCAGCTTCAGCTCATCGACTGGGCCGTCATCGCGCTCTATTTCGGCGCGACCTACGCGTTCGTCTTCTGGCACGGGAAGACTAACCGGGCCAACTCGACCGAATTCTTCCTGGCCGGACGAAACGCGGGCTGGTTCATCGTCGGGGCATCGATATTCGCCTCGAACATCGGTTCCGAACACCTGATCGGTCTCGCCGGCAGCGGCGCGGCGGGGGCCTTTCCCGCGGCGCAGTTCGAGCTGCTCGCGGCGTTCGCGCTGTTGCTGCTCGGCTGGCTCTTCGTACCGTTCTACATCCGCTCGGGCGTGTTCACGATGCCGGAGTTCCTCGAACGGCGCTACTCTGCCGGCGCCCGCTACTATCTCGCCGGGATTTCGATCCTCGCCTACGTTCTCACGAAGATCTCCGTGACGATCGCGGCCGGCGGACTCGTGTTCGAGGCGTTGATGGGGATCGACTTCTGGACCGGCGCGGTGATCATCGTCGTTGCGACGGGGGTCTATACCGTGATCGGCGGCATGCGGGCCGTGCTCTACGCCGACATGATGCAGTTCATCGTCATGATCGGCGGCGCGGCCGCCGTGACGCTGATCGGGCTTGACCGGGCCGGCGGCTGGGAGAGCGTCCGTTCGACGGCGGGCCCGGAGTTCCTAGATCTATGGCGCGCAAGCTCGGACCCGGACTTCCCGTGGACCGGCATCATCTTCGGCGCGCCGATTCTCGCGGTCTGGTACTGGTGCACGGATCAGTTCATCGTTCAGCGGACCCTGTCCGCCGCGTCGATCGCGGCGGCGCGGCGCGCGACGATATTCGCCGCGTTTCTCAAACAGTTGCCGCTCTTCGTCTTCGTGCTGCCGGGCGTCATCGCCTACACGCTCGCCGAGCAGGGCGCGCTTGAGCTCGCCGACGCGGACCAGGCGCTGCCGGCACTGATCGGGGCGCTGCTGCCGGCCGGCGTCAAGGGGCTCGTCGTCGCGGGGCTGCTCGCGGCGCTCATGAGTTCGTTGTCATCCGTATTTAACTCCTGCGCGACGCTGATCACCATGGACGTCTACAAGAAGCTCGCTCCCGAGCAGTCGGAGCGTCGCCTCGTCCTCGTCGGGCAGGTTGCGACACTCGGCATGGTCGGGTTCGGCCTCGCCTGGATTCCGTTCATGGACGTGATATCGAGCCAACTCTACGTGTACCTGCAGAGCGTGCAGTCGTACATCTCACCGCCCATCGCGGCGGTCTTCCTCGTCGGGGTCGTGTGGCCGCGCGCCAACTCCAGCGGCGCGCTCGCGGCGCTCGGTGCGGGTCTCGTGGTCGGCCTCTCACGGCTCGTCGCCGAACTCAACCGCACATCGCTGAGCGGCTGGCTCGAGACGTTCGCGACGATGAACTTCCTGCACTTCGCGATTGTGCTCTTCGTCGCCTCGATCGCGATCCTCGTGCTAGTGAGCCTGTGGACTGAAGCGCCGGATCGGGACCGGATCGCCCCGCTCACGCTCGGCGGCGACCGCCCGGACCGGCAGGCCGAAGTCAACCGCGGCGCCGATGTCGCATTGAGCGCGCTCGTCCTTGTGCTCGTTGCGGCAGCCTGGATCTACTTTTCCTGAAGCGTCGCGCGCACCGCGCGGACGGCGTCGCGCACGCGGCGGGTCGTATTGGAAAATCTCCCGTCCGGGCTGCGCCGGGGCGCCTACTCGGCCGTTGCGGGATGGACGCCCAGATGTGCCGTGCTCTCGAGCCAACCGTTTGTCTGCCAGCGCTCGATGACCTGGGGCGCATTGCAGATGCCGTCGTTCGGCTGCACGATCGTCTGATCTTCCTTGACGACGAAGCACATGACTCCGGCCGGCCTCCCGTCGCGCAGCGGGCTCATGACGACCCGCACCTGCTCGCCCTGGGTGAACGTGTTGCCATTGACGCCCTGGCGTATGGCGTGCACGCGGGCGGCGCCCTCGAAGCCCCACTGCTGAACTTCGCCGTTCTCGCCGGCGGCCTCGATGTACAGCCAGCTATGGGGATTGTTGAAGTGCCAGTCGGTGATCGTGCCTTCGACGAGTATGTGCTGTGACGTATCGAACATGGCGAAGGAATGGTGGGCCAGCGCGGATCCCGCGACGAGCGCAACGCCGCCCGAAATCGTTGCTGCCAATACTGCAATCGTTTTCTTCATCGGATGTTTTCCCGTTCCTGTTACCCTGCCGGGCCGCGCGAGCGACCGGTGATCCCGCAATTATTGTTCCGCAATGTTGCGACCGGTTTCCAGAGCATACCTTCAGGTCCGCATGATCTGCACGGGTATGCCTTCCGGATCGCGAACGTAAAAGCCGTAGTCGAGGTTCTGCTGCGCCGTCAGGCCGTGCTCTTCGAGCAGCGTCCGGGTGACGGCCTCCTGGTCGAAATTCTCGATCGAGATCGCGAAATGATCGACGATGCCGGTCGGTTCCTTCGCGTGCAGCGAGACGAGAACGCTCGTCGTGCCCATGCGGACGATCCGGTTCTCCACGTCCTCATTCAGTATTTCCAGACCGAAGACTTCGCGGTAGAAGGCGATCGAGCGCGGCAGGTCGGTGACCTGAATGCTGACGTGATCGATCCGGGTCGAGCTGAACGGCGTTTGCTGGGCGCCGGCACGCGTCGCAGCAGCCGTGCCGGCAAGAGCCGTGAGGCCGCCGATCAGTTGCCGGCGTGAGAGCTTGCCTCGCTCGAAGCGTTCAACGAGGTCGGAAATGACTGCTTCCATGGCACTTACCAGGACCGATCCGGTTCGAGAGTCTACAGTCCCGATGCTGCGGCTCACAACAACCGGGATCCTCCGGCTGCAGGATTACTCCGCGCCGGGCGCCCGCTATCCCGTCGCGCGCTGCTCTCGGAAACACACAACGGGCAATTGCAGCTCGCTCGGCACGAGCCTGCGCCGCAGGCTTGCATGGAAGTACTCTGTTCCCTCAGCGTCAGTGCGCGGTTTGCCGGGGCGACAACTCCTAGAACCGCCACGTGTAGTTGAACTTGACCGCGAGGTCGGCGCCCGTGGAATGGAAGGAGTCGTTCTTGTCACGGTCGGCGACGCTGTGGTTCAGGACGATGAATCCTTCCCGGCCGGCTTCGGGAATCCAGTGCAGGCGGCTGTTGAAGCCGATGGTTTCGGAGAAGTTATCGTACTGGATCAGGTTGACCCAGGACAGCGTCGACGAGAACACGTATTGAAGCGTCATCGAGGACAGCCGCACGACGAAGTCGCCGCCGGGCAGCGAAACGTCGTTGACCTGGTAGCCGACGTTCAGACTGAAGTTCGGGGACGGGCGCCACGTCGCGTTTGCCCTGACCAGCGTATTCTCTCCGTCGTAGTACTCACCGGTGCTCGCGCCCAGGAAGAGCGCCACCGGACGATGTTCGCCCGTGCGCAGGCCGACGAACGCGTCGGTCCAGGTGTAGTCTCCGGCCGGGACGATGACGGGCGGTGAGCCGTCAGACGGTGTATAGATCGGAAAGTCGAAGGGGATGATTTCCCGGTTCATGTTGACACGGGAAAAAAGTCGGTCCGCGGTGTTGTTGCTCATCTCGATTCCGGCCGAGATGTCCTCGCGGTCGAGCCCACCGGTGTCGAGGCGCTCGACGCGAAAGGCTCGCACGCTCCCGCCGAATTGCCATGCCTATTACCGTCTACTCCACTGTAGCGCCGGATTGCGGTCTCGTTGCCGAACCCCATGGCCGGATCGAAGTCCTCCTCGATATGGCGCGTGCTGAAGCTGCCGCGCAGACCCGTGGAATTTGGCGAGGAAAGTCCGAAGCCATACGAGGCGTTGTTCGTGGCGCCAATGCCCTGGGTATCGCTTTGCTGATACCAGGCTTCGCCTTCGAGGATCCTGCCGCCCGGCAATCGCGTGTTCCGATACCTGAAGTCCGCACCCACGGTCGAGCTGTTGAGGTTCGAGTGCGGGTCGCCGTCAGTCACGATGAATCCGACGGTCGATTCGGCGAGCACGTTTGCGGTCGCCCGGCCGACAAAAAGGTCCGTCTCGGCGACATCCCCGAATTCCGCCTGCCGTACCGCCAGTGCGCCGAGGTTGAAGCGCCCGGCGCGGCCGCTGAGCTTGC
>JAQAJI010000034.1 GCA_028278665.1 Candidatus Rariloculus versatilis | reverse complement strand
CCCTGATGTTCTCGATGCTACGGCTTTCGAGTGCTTCGGCACTGAACGCGCTGACGGCGATCGGCACTTCCTGCAGATTCTCCTCGCGACGACGGGCCGTGACGACGATCTCCTCGATCATTGCTACGCCATCCTGCGCAAGAACCGGCGCGGTATACGCGCCGAAGAATGTGGCGACGGCGGCACTGAGTACGCTCACTTTCCCAACAAGTTTCATTTTGGGTTTCCTCGTTATGTATTTGTGCGAATCCCGATACAACGCGCCCACGGCGGCGCGATCACAACAACTCACCGAGCTACTTGCTTATATGCTTCAATAAGTTACGCGAAAGATTCGATCGCGTTGAGATCCGTTTCCCCTGAAACGCAGCGCGGATTATACACAACAGCGGCCCACTGTGTACCACCGCGCGAGGGGCCCCGATGCACGCCCCCCGAACATGACCCCGTTCAGCGGCCCAGATAGGTGGCCGCTACGTAGCGCCGCTCCGCATACCCTGAAAGGTACGGCCCCTTGTGCGTTACCGCACTGCCTTGGCTGCATGAGCCGCGACCGAAGCCGCGCGTCAGTCTGTCGCGAAGCAGTAGATCAGGCCCGATCCACCCGTGTTGACGAGATTCTGCTGGCTGCAGCCCTGCGACGGGTGGGCGGCTGCCCAAGGCGACAGGCCCGGTTGCAGGCTGCGGCGGTCGCTATGGCCGACCATGGCGCTGCCTTCGCCGTCCGCGTTCGAGGTCCAGTTGCCGCAGGTTCGGTCCTCGCCCTCGGCGAAGGCCATGCCGTTGGCCATCGTACCGGTGAGAATGTCGTGCTCGACGGGCTCCGGCTGCTCGGGCGGCGGTATGGCCGTGCCGTCGTCCTGCAGGTGCACGTAGGGGACGATCTCGCCGTTCTCGTCGAGCGCCGTCTCGTGGTCGATGTTCACCTCGTCCGTGTGAAGCTCGTCGAGGTCGGCCGCGATCATGACGCCGGCGGCGTTGTACCAGGGGCCTGAGCCAATGCGGTCGCGCGCGTTGACGGCATCCGGACCCTGTGTGCTGAGGTAGGCGGCCCAGCTCCGGTCGCCGGCGCCAACCGCCGCAGCCCGTTCCTGGCAGAGCGCGTCGGCGCCTTCGAGTCCGCCGAGGTTCGCGCCGTCGCCGGAGCCGGAACTCGTGACGAAGAAACCCATTTCCTGAGCAACGGCGGACGAGCCTGCGCCAAGCGCGAGGGCAGCCGTTACCAGAGCCAAGGTACGTGAAGTGCAATTCATGCTCTTGTTCCTCTTTTCAGTTGTTGTCTGTCGGACGCGTCGATTCTAGCAAACCGGCCTTTGCGCAACGATTTCCGGGGGACCGGGCGGCTCAGGAATTCGCGAACGCAAGAGTTCGAATTCGCCGCCCGGGCGCAGGCTTGCGTTCCCGGATGCCGCTGACAACGCCGCCCTAGCGGGGCATTCGGCCACGTCATCTGCCTGCCACAGGAAGCCGACCCCATCAACGCCGAAGGCGCCATCGTGCGAGCACGCCTTCAGGTCAAGCCACGCGCTCCGCCGCGCTGCGATTGCGTTCCAGCCAGCCATCGACGAGCCGAACGGTGGTGTCGACGCTGTCCGACTGCATGTTTCGCGATGCCGCGAGCGCCTGCACGAGCTTGTCGACGCGTTCGATGTAAGGCGCACCTGCGGCGAGCGCACGGGCCGCCGATGATGGCTTGCCGAGCGACAGCGCCGCATTGGCGTACTTCTCGAACGGCACGAGGTTGTCGCGGTCGGCCCCGAGCTCCACGCACAGGTCCTGCACCCAGTCGTAGACGCCGTTCGAGACGTCGAGATCGGAATGCACGGCCTCCCGGATCGGGATCATCCCGTCCTCCCGCACGCAGCGGTAATTGCCGGCGAGGAGCATCGACCATTTCGCAAGCGGCACGAACACCGAATCATGCACGCGAAGCTTGACCGGCAGTTCGACTTCGGACCCGCCGACATCGTGGCGGATCGCGAGGATGTCCGCTTCGATCGTCCTGAGGATGGCGGTGTCGGCGCCCGACTCGAACCGGGCGGCCTTGAAGTTCGTGGGCAGGCCCACCTGCAGCACGTTGACCTTTTCCTCGGGCGGGCGAAACGCCTGAGGGTCCGGACTGCAGAGCGTGATCGACTCCGGCGCCACGTTGTCCCAGACCGAGGCATCCGCGTAGCAGCCCCGGATCGCATCGCCGTCGACCGCCGGGATGCGCTTCAGATAACTTAGCGGCGGCATGTTCATGATCGACATGCACGGCCTGCCCGACGCGCCGACGCGCCCGAGCAGCTCCTTCACGGCATCGACGCGGTACTGCGGCTCCTGCATTGCGAGCACGACGAGATCGTAGTCGGACGGATCCGCGTCGCTTGGCGCACCGGCCGTGACGGTGCCCGGCATCTCCTTCGTGTTGAGTTCCACGGGCTCATCGAGGCCGCGCACCGGCAGCCGCACGATGGCGCCTTCGGCGTTGATGAGTTCGGCTTCCTGCGGCAGGCAGATGAGATGGGCCGAATGCCCCGCCAGCGCCGCCTTGGCGCCGAGCAGCGATCCGTAGGACGCCCCGAGAAAGAGGACGTTGTACTTGTCAGCCATGCTGTGCTCCCCGATGGATTCCAGGCCGACCGGATCGCCGGCCGCACTGGCGCAAGCGGCGAATGATCACACGTATCGCTTCGCGCCCTCAACAGCGCGGCGAGCGCTCCTCAAATTGTCGGCGTCGCCCGCGGAACAAGCTGCGATCGCCGGATGGAGCGGCCGCGGGCAAACCGGATGGAGCGGCCGCGGATGAACAGTGTGCCATCGGGACCGTGCGGCATTCGTTCGGTTCCGGGAGATCGATCAGGCAGCCGCGGCGTCCAGCAACACTTCGGTCAGTTCCTCCGGCAGGTCGAGCATGACGTCGTGGCCGGCCGCCAACCTGACGACCTTCCAGCCGTTGGCACGCGCCTTGTCCTCGAACGGCCCGAACGGCGAGCCCTCGACGAAATTCGTGGCGCGGATGTAGGTGACGTTCGTGACCTGGTCCAGGGCGCCGGTCAGCTTGATCGGCTGCTCGAACGTCGCGATCGACTGCAGCGTGCACTGGCTGTTGACCCAGTCGCGATCGTTCTCGTTGACGGCGAATACCTCGGCCGGAATCGGCTGGATCTTCCAGCCGTCGCCGATCTCGCGCGCCCCGCCCTCGAGCAGCGCGCGCTGTTCTTCGGGCACGTGCTGGAACAGGCACTCGCCGTCGCCGAGCACGAACGCATCGAGGTAGACGATTCCGTGGATGCGGTCGGGAACGCGGTCGGCGACGCCCGAAACCACGCAACCGCCGTAGGAATGCCCGCAGAGCACCACGTCGGACAGGTCCTCCCACTTGATGAGATTCACGACATCGTCGATGTGGGTGTCGAGATTGATGTCCGGGACGATCAGGTGGGAGCGCTCGCCGACCCCCGTCAACGTCGGCGTAAAGACTTCGTGACCCTGTGCCCGCAGCGCCGTGCGAACGCGCTTCCAGCACCAGCTTCCGTGCCATGCACCGTGCACCAGAACGTATGTGCTCATGAATTCATCCTTTCGATACTTGCGCCTGAAAAACCTGCCGGACCTTCGTGCGGGCCGGCCCCGACGTGAATGCTAGCGCAATCGCCCGGCGAATCCACGGCTGGCCGGACGGTAGCTGCGGTGGCCCCGTTCAGTCCAGCGCGAGTGCGAACCGGACGGCTTTGACCACCTGTTCCATCTTTTCGGTGGAAAGGCTGCCGATCGGCCCGCCGAGTCTGCTGCGTGGCACGGTCTGCAGATGATCGCAGTTCACTGCGCACTCCCGTGGCGGCCCGTCCTCCCTGGAAAGCACCACTTCGCTTGGAATGTCGCGGATCGTGGTCGTCAACGGCGCAACAGTGACCTCGGCGAGGCTGGGTATGACGGAATCGCGCGTGAGAATCAGCACGGGCCTGCGCTTGTCCGGGCGGGCGAATCGATACCAGCGGATCTCACCACGGCGCATCAGTCATCGCTCCAGCCGTCGTCGCCCCAAACGATGTCGTCCTCGGACACCTCGAATTCACCGGAGCGGGGAGGCGTACCGCGGTACCCGGCCCGGTGACGCTCCTCCAGCAGCTTTTCTTCATTGCGTCGCAACGCAGCGCGCAACGCATCGCGTGTGAACCCGGAGCGCGTGGCGCCAACCGACCGGGCGCACTCGTCGACCTGCGCCGCGAGCTCTGCATCCATGGTAATTTGTATGACCTTCATGAGTATATTATTCCACATTAAAGAAACTATCAGAATGTGGAAATCATACACGAAGCACGACCGACGTTGCGGGGGCGAACGCCATCCGGACGCCGTGCAGCGCACCGCAAGCTGCCTGCTTGCGCTCATCGACTCGCGCCTGCGTCGAAAACGACGCAAGGCACCAACACGTCAAACGGGAGGATTGGAGTCGGCCCCTCATGCGGGCGCGGCGGTTCCGATCAGGGGCGCGCCGCGCAAGGATGTCCCGGTCGGTCCCTCACGCGGGCGCGGCGGATCCATGCCTTGACCGCGCGGAGTCCGGTCGCGTGCGCTTCGACCGATCGTGGACTACACGGCGGGCAGGACGAGAGCTCCGGTCGCGATGCGTTGCAGCACCTCGATGAGGAACGGCCGCTCGTTGCTCTGCACGCGGGCGGCGAGCGTGCCTGCGTCGTCGCCGGGCTCGACCGGGACCTCGCGCTGCGCGAGCACGCGGCCCGTGTCGTAGTCGCCGTCGACAAGGTGCACGGAGATGCCCGTCGTCGGGTCGCCGCTTGCGAGCACCGCGGCATGGACGTTCGAACCGTACATGCCCTGCCCGCCGAACTTCGGCAGCAGCGCCGGGTGGGTGTTGATCATGCGGCCGGCGAACGCGTGCAGGGTCTCGTGCCCGATCTTTTTCATGTAACCGGCAAGCAGCACGAGTTCGACGTCGTGCGCGATCAGCGCATCGCGGATCGCGGCATCGAGTTCGGCGGGATCGGCGTGCGTGTGCCCGCTCAGATGCACGAACGGGATCGCGTGCGCCGCGGCCCGCCGCGCCGCGCCCGAGCCACTGTTGTTGCCGATCACGACGGCGATCCTTGCGTGCAGGGCACCGGACTCGCAGGCATCGATGACGGCCTGCAGCGTCGTTCCCGTGCCCGACGCAAAGACGGCTATTCGCAGCGGGCTCACTGAGTCACGAGCGGCGGCGTCAGCCCGCGATGGAAGAGCCAGGCGACGACGTAGGCGATCGGCGCGATGACGACGACGAGCGCCACCGCATAAAGCGCGGCCAGCCGCCCCATCCCCTTGAGCTTCGAAAAGTCCGTCATGACGCCCATGCTCACGAAGGTCAGCATGAACATCATGTGGCGCATCGGGCTCTGGACGGTGTTCGCGCCGACCTCTGCTGCAGCGACATGGTCAGGGAACCACGCGGCGAGCCCCACGTACCCGAGCCACGCAACGAAATAGCCAATCACGAACTTCGGAAAACGGAACCAGATCTCGACCGGGCTGATCGACACCTGGCCGGGACGGCGCTCGACCTTGTAGACCCAGATCAGCGCGAGCAGGAACGCCCAGATGCCGATGAAGACGTCGATCCAGATCTTGGTGAGGAGTGCGGCGCTCAGTATCCAGCCCTCCTCCCACTGCTCGCCGGCCGTCTGCAGGTGCTGGCCGATCATGAGTTCGTCGAGGAGCGCGCCGGCCGCGGCATCGGCACCGTCAGTCTTGACGGTCATGCCCATCGCGGCGCCGTTGACGATCGGCTGGTCGGGCGCGAACGCCACGTAAACACCCGGCAGGATGATGAGCTCGAACATCGCGAAGATCACGACGAGCATCGACACGGTGACGGGAATGACCGGTCTGGCCCGGATGGCGCCCGCCGTCGCGATCGCGGCCGATACGCCGCAGATCGAGATGCCCGACGCGAGCACGGCCGAGGAGTCGCGGCCGAGCTTGAACAGGCGCCGCGCCATGGCGTAGACGATCGGCCAGAAGAACAGATACGCCACAAAGGTTGCCGCGGCGCCCGTGAGGATCAGGTCGAGCGCGAAGCTCGTCGCATCGACTGTCATCACGCCGAGCTTGATGCCGAGAAAAACGATCGCGGTCTTGATGAACCACTCGGGCTTGGCGGCCTCCCTGAGAAACGCGGCGAGGCCCTTGGCGAAGTTGCCGATGACGAGACCTGCCGTTAGCGCGAGCAGATAGGCCGCGCCGTCGCCGAGCTGCAGGCCCCAGCCGAGACCGTTCTCGACATACGGATTGCGGCCGTTCTGCGTGGCGTCGATCGTCGCCAGGTGCATCTCGTTGCCTACGAGCCAGCAGGCCCAGGTCACGAGAAAGAGCACCGTGAACCCGGAGATGAAGCGTTTGAGATTGAGCCCCTGAAACCAGGCGCCGATGGTGAGCAGCCCCGTGAACACCAGGTAGGTGACGAGCCAGAGTGCCAGCGGATGCCACTCGGCGTAGGCCGCACCGGCGGGCCGGAATATGCCCGCGAAACTGAAGTCGGACGTCAGGCTCGTCCACTCCCAGGGCCGCGGCCGCGCCATCCAGCCGACAAGATCGAGTCCCCAGATCGAGATCAGGCTGACGCCGAAGAGGAACAGCCCGAGCCACACGGCCCACCAGTCCTCGGTGGAGCCCATGCCGCTGTACCATCGGCGGTTCGTCGTCATCGGCGATCCTCCGAAGAGGCTGTGCCGCTGTACCGCCGCAGGCGGATCGTCGTCATCGGCGATCCCCGGGCGAGGCTACTGCGCTGTGTCGCCACAGCCTGGACGGCGTCATCCGCAATCCTCCGTCGAAGTCCCGGCGTCGATGTCCAGCGTGTAGTTGAAGTAGTGCGCCTGGTACTGCCGCATCCAGCGCGGCAGCGAGGCGTAGTCGAACCGCAGTTGCACTCGCGCCGGCAAGCGTGCGGCGAGAGCGGGTTTCGAGCGGAAGGCGTGCGCCAGCGATGCTTCAAGGTCAGGCAGATCCTCGCCGTCAACGGCAATTTCGCCCGACGCGGCAAGCCACCGGCCGCGCTCGAAGCTCAGAACGAACTCGCAGGACTCGCGGTCCGCCGCCATGACATTACTGCTGCCCCTGCGTCGCGCACGCCGCGCCCGGCACCCTGCGGGACGCTCGCGGTCGTCCGCCATGATGTTGCTGTTCACGGAGGGCTGTCCTGATCAGGACAGAATGAACCTGTCGACGAGCCAGCCGAGCACGATGAGCCCGGCGAGCCCCACACCGATGCTCCACCACACGAGCGCCGTCTCCCACGACTCCCAGGGCTCGGCCTTTTCCGCCAGCGACCCTTCGCCCGGTGGCTCCTGATCGAGATTCATACCGTTGCCCTCACGTTGCTATGGTTCTGTGTTGCGACCGTCGGCGGATGACTGCCCGCCTGGTGCGGCTCCCGAGGCACGGTCTTCGTTCCCGGCCGCGGCACGCGATGCGAGCATAGCATCGTCGAAGTTGTCAAACGGGCAGGATCCAAAATGATTGCATGTTATTGCTATCATGATGTGTCATTTAGTGCATGCATTCCGGAAGTCTCATGAGCACCATGACCATACGCAATGTGTCCGCAGAACTTGCTGCCGCGCTCAAGGAAGAAAAACAACGGCGGGGACTGTCGCTGAACCGGACAGTGCTGGCTCTGATAGAGGAGTCGCTGGGTGTCAGCGGCAATATCCGCAGCAATGGTTTGGGTCGTCTCGCCGGCACATGGAGCGATGAACGGTTCCGGCAGTTCGAGCAGAGCGTGGCTCCGTTCGGCGAGGTCGACTCCGAGCTCTGGCGATGAGCCGGTCTTGCCTGGACACATCTGCCTACAGTCACTTCCGCCGTGGCGAAGCCCAGGTTGTCGCGCACATCGACCGCGCCGAGTGGATCGGAGTGCCAAGCGTCGTATTGGGCGAGTTGTGGGCAGGCTTTCTTTCCGGGACCCGAGCCGACGAACACGAAACCGAACTCGCGGAGTTTCTTGCGCACCCCGTAGTGAACGTCATCCCGCTGGACGCGAGCGTTGCACGTATCTACGGTGAGATATTCACCGATCTGCGTGCACGCGGCCGCCCGCTGCCGACCAACGACCTTTGGGTGGCCGCGGCGGCAATCCGCTCTGGAACGACTGTACTCACATTCGACGCGCATTTTCAGGCCATAACGCGTGTCGGCGCCCTCATCCTCGCGGCGGAAGACCAGTGATGCCGCACCGGGCGAGGTAGCTCCTGCTACGCTCAGCAAAATGAGCGCATCGTGGCAACGAAAACTCGCCGACGGCCGTGTCGTGGTGATCGACGGCGGCACCGGCAGCGAACTCCGACGGCGGGGTTTTCGCCTGAGTGACGACGCGTGGAGCGGGCTTGCCTCGGCCTCCCACGAACATCTGCTGGCGGAGATTCACGCCGACTTCATCCGTGCGGGCGCCGAGATCATCACGGCGAACACCTTCGGCACCACGCGCTTCCTGCTCGAGTCCGCCGGGTACGGCAGCGAGTTTCGTGCGATCAATGAGCGGGCAGTTCGGGCAGCGTTCGAAGCCCGCGACGCGACGGGCGCCGATGTCGCCATCGCAGGATCCATCTCGTGCATGCCGCCGGGCCTCGATACCGGAGCCTACCCCGACCCGGTCACGGAAGCCGCCGCCTACGTCGAACTCGCAGAATTGCTCGCCGAACTCGGCGTCGACCTGCTCCTGCTCGAGATGATGGAGGACGACGAACATTCGGGGCGTGCCTGCGAGGCCGCGGCAGCAGTCGGTCTGCCGTGGTGGCTCGGATTGAGTTGCCGGTTCGGCCGCGACGGAGACTCGCTCGTCGGGTTCGACTTTTTCGATTTGCCTGTCGAAGTGCCGCTGCAGGCGCTGCTGAAGCACGAGCCCGCGGTCGTCGCCGTCATGCACACGCCGCCCGATGCGGTCGGCCTTGCGCTTGAGGTGGTACAGGAGAATTGGAAAGGGCCTGCCGGAGCCTATCCGGTGCTCGACGAGAACGGTACGGACAAAACAGCGAAGCCGCCGATTCCCGCTCCCGGGACGCTCGCAAGCCTTGCCGGCGACTGGATCGAAGCCGGTGCCCGCGTGCTCGGCGGCTGCTGCGGTGCGACCCCGGACCACATCCGCGCGCTACGCGACGTCGCACATCAACACAGCGGCAAACGGCCTTGACCCTCGCAAACCTGGCTCGGTCCGCGGCTTTGATGGATTCAGGGCAGCGACGAAGCGGACGAATCGAAACCGGTCACCCCATCGAATCTTCTCTCCAGACCCTCGAAGGCCAGATCGTTCAGGAATTGCCGCCGCCATAGCAGCCGTCGATCGGCGTCAGGCAATTGCGCCTCGTTGCAGACCGCGTCCCAGTTCCGGCCGATGACGGCGGTCTGGTGTCGCATGATCTCAAGTGCGCGCTCATCGGAGATCAGAAACTTGCTGGCCGCAGTGAGGCATAACGACAGTTGGCTCCTCCGTTCGCGACCAAAGATCTGCATCGCCTGGGAGGCTTCGCGACCGGTTCTCGATTGCGGGCAGATGTCGTAGGCGGGCGTGAGCGTGAGCCTGGCGCCGTCCCAGAACGCGGCGTGGTTGCGGGCATGGTCGTCCGTGTTGCCGACGAGAATGTTGAAGGTCATGCGCGCGAAAAGTTCTTCCAGCGTCTCGGTCGGCGCAGTGAAACGCGCCCGAACGATATCGGCGAGCGCTTCGTAGGAAGCGTGCGCTGCGAATCGCTCATCGAGCCCGAGCAGGGTCAATGCGGAAACCATGGCCCGCCGCATCCACCCATCGGCGGACGGTTCCCGGTCGAAACGCCGGATCAGCAGGACATCGCGGTTCATTGCTCGCACGAGCCTTACCGGCGCAACGTCAAGCCCGGCAAGTTCAGCGAGGCGCATGGCGATGAACTCCACCTTGACGATACTGAAGGCGTCGGTCGACGAGGAGAATTTCGCGACAAATTTGCTGTCCCCGTTGCGGATGAGCGCCTTCGGCCTTGCGCCCCCGATCGCTGTACCGTGCTGCAGTGCTTCGGCCAGGTCGGGCGCCAATGGCAGCCCGCGATCAACGCGGTCAGCAGAGTCAAGCACGCGCTCGAGCGTTTCGTTGTCGGCCTCGCGAGCAACATAGTCCCTCGGCGAAGACTGTAAATCGAGCGCGCCGATGCGGTCTGAACCGGACTTGAGCATGTACGTAAGTTCGTCGAGGTCGGCAATCCCGTTCGCCCTGCCGCGATCGCCAGCAAGACGATGCGCGATCACCCGTCGACCCCAGGCATCCGGCGTAGCGTCGCGAAGGGAGTTGGCAATCTCAAGCGGCGGTTCGGGCGCGATGGCGCCCGTGTGCAGAGGCAGTTCGGGCTCGTAGATCGCTATCGCGTCTGTCCGGGTCAGATATGAGCGGCCGTAGGTAAAGACGAAGTGATCGTCTTGCGCGAAAACGCGCCCGGCGATCACTGGCGCGGTCTTGCCTGGCAACCAGATCCAGACGAACGCCTCGCGAGGCCGCAGGATGTCAGAAGTCATCGTCGGCCACGCGAGTGGGCTTGCGGACCGAAGCCGGCATCAGGGCAAGCTTGTCATCGGTCCGCTCCAACTGCGGAACGAGTGTCGTCGCTTCCGGAACGAACAGATCGACACCCGTGAGCGTGGCCGCTTCGAGCACCAGGCCGATCGCGACCGATGGATGACCCTTCTCGATGAGCTGCAACGTGCTTCTCGCAATGCCAATGCGGGCCGCGAGATCGTGTTGGGACATGCGGCCCTGCCTTCGGGCAAGCCTGATCTGCTTGCCCAAGAGGAGCAGCGCCTCTGCGGTGAGGCGCGAATAGCTGCGCGGAATGTTGGACATGACAGAGAATTGACTGATATATCAGTCATAAGCGTATATACGCCTGATATGTCAGTCAAGCATGGTTGGTTTCGTTGCCGCCGGATCCTGCTCGGGCACCAGAATTCCCCCGGTGCCACGAGCGATCCCTGTGGCAGAGCCTGGCGTCACCCAAGGTCGCGGTAACGCCTACTCGTCGGGCAGCGGAATGGGGCTGACGAAGTGCGGCACGTCGTAGCCGCGCTGGACGGCGGGCCGCGCCGCGATGCTCGCGTACCAGCGCCTGAGGTTCGGGTAGTCCGCCAGATCGATGTTCTGCCACTCGTAACGCGAGATCCACGGCCAGGTCGCAACGTCCGCGACCGAGTAGTCGCCGGCAAGGAATTCGGATTCCGCGAGCCGCCGGTCGAGCACGCCGTAGATCCGTGCCGCCTCCTTCAGATAACGCTCGCGCGCGTATTCGGACTTGTCGGGATTGAAGTGGTTGAAGTGATGCGTCTGGCCGAGCATCGGGCCGACGCCGCCCATCTGCATCATGAGCCATTCCATGGCCTTCCACTTCGCAGGACTCGACGTCGGCATGAGCGTTCCGGTCTTCTCGGCCAGATAGAGCAATATCGCGCCGGACTCCATGAGCGAGATGCCCGCGTCGTGGTCGACGATCGCAGGAATCTTGTTATTCGGACTGATCTTGAGAAACTCGGACTCGTACTGGTCGCCCTTGCCGATGTTGACGGGAGTCGCCCGGTACGGCAGGCCGACTTCCTCGAGCATGATTGACGCCTTGCGCCCGTTCGGCGTCGGCCAGGTGTAAAGATCGATCGTCATTTGAACCGCGTCCTTCGTGCTGTCAACTTCGCGACGCCGCGCATGGTACCGGATACGCTCGCGCCGGTGGCGCCTGCAGCGGCCCCAACGCGCCGAGCCCTTCCGCTAGAAGCAGGCTGGACTCCGTACAGCGCGACCGCCGACAATCGGCGCTCCGCGCAACGAGCGACTACGCTACGGGCATGACCGCAACGACAGCAATCCTCACCGAACTCGAACAGCTTCTCGGCCCCGGCCGCGTGCTCACGGGCGATGAGATCGGCGAGAAGCATCACGTCGACTTCAGCGGCGAACACGCCTGCGCGCCGTGCGCCGTCATCCGGCCAGGCTCAACCGAAGAACTCGCGGCCACGATGAAGCACTGCCACGCCGCCGGGCAAGGCGTGGTCGTGCAGGGCGGCATGACGGGGCTTGCCGGCGGCGCGACACCGCAACCGGGCGAGATCGCGATCTCGATGGAACGCATGGCGGGCATCGAGGAGATCGACTCCGATTCCATGACGGCCACCGTGCTCGCCGCGACGCCTCTGCAGACGCTGCAGGAAGCCGCGGCCGAGTCCGGCTTCCTGTTTCCGCTCGACCTCGGCGCGCGCGGTTCGTGCACGATCGGCGGCAACATCGCGACGAACGCCGGCGGCAACCAGGTCATCCGCTTCGGCATGATGCGCAATCTCGTGCTCGGGCTCGAAGCCGTGCTCGCCGACGGCACGATCGTGAGCTCCATGAACCGGATGCTCAAGAACAACGCCGGCTACGATCTGAAGCAACTTTTCATCGGCACCGAAGGCACGCTCGGCATCGTTACGCGAGCCGTGCTCAGGCTCTGGCCGAAACTGCCGAGCAAGACCGCCGCGCTTTGCGCGCTCGAAGGTTTCCCCGAGGCGGTGGCCCTGCTGCAGGCCCTGCAGTCGCGGCTCGCAGGATCGTTGAGCGCGTTCGAGGCCATGTGGGAGTCGTATCTGCATTCAGTCGTCGACAATGTCGAAAGCGTGCGCTCGCCGTTCGGACAACGCCACCCCATGTACGTGCTGATCGAGACCGAAGGCTCGGACGAGGACGCCGACCGCGAGCGCGTCGAGGCGGCGCTCGAGTACGCGCTCGACGAGGGCATCATCGTCGACGCGGCGATCGCCCACTCGGAACGCGAGCGCGAGTCCTTCTGGGCGATCCGCGACGGCATCGGCGACATCACGCCGCTGCTGCAACCCATGCTCGCCATCGACGTGAGCATGCCGATCCCGCAAATGCCGTCATTTCTCGCGCGGGTCGACCGCGAGTTCGCAGCGGGCTTCGACGCGGTGCAAAACCACGTCTTCGGCCACATCGGCGACAACAACCTGCATCTCGCCGTCACGACCGGGCGCGAGGCCGACATGCCGGCTCTTTGCGACATCGTCTACGCGGCCACCGGAGCGCACGACGGCTCCGTCGCGGCCGAACACGGCATCGGCACGATCAAGCGCGGCTACCTGCACGAATCGCGAACGGCGGAAGAAATCGAGCTCATGCGGGTACTGAAGGCGGCGCTCGATCCGAAGGGGATACTCAACCCGAACCGTGTGCTGCCGGGTTAGCGCGAATATCGCGTCAGGCTCAGTGATCGACGGCTTGCTCGATCCGGGTCGCCGGACCGACACCTTCAGGCTCTCGAACCTGGTCGACCATGTCCTGCGAGGCCTCGCTCGGCTCCGGGAAGAGCGGAGTCAGCGACAGCGTCACCCCGAAGTTGAGCAGCATCCCGATGACGCCGATGCCCTGCGGGTTGAGACCGTTTTCCAGGATGCCGAAGGTCCACGGCGCCATTCCGAAATAGACCGAGGACACGATGTACGAGGCCGTGAAGCCGATGCCGACGAGCATGCCGGCGATCGCCGGAACCGTGCCGACGCGCTTGGAGAAGATGCCGAGGATCAGAACGGGGAAGAGGCTCGCCGCGGCAAGGCCGAACGCGAACGCGACGACCTGGCTTACGAAGCCCGGCGGGTAGATGCCGAAGAGCCCCGCGATGACGACGGCCACTGCGATGACCGAGCGCCCGACCAGGAGCCGCTGCGCATCGGTCGCCGCCGGCCTGAAGATGCGGTAGTAGAGATCGTGGGAGATCGCCGACGACATCACGAGCAGCAGTCCGCTCGCGGTCGATAGCGCCGCGGCGAGCCCCCCTGCCGCGATCAGCGCGATGATCCAGGACGCAAGCTCCGCCATCTCCGGCGTCGCGAGCACGATAATGTCCTGATCGGGTCCGGCGAGACCGCGCGCGCCGAGTTCCGCACGCGCGTCGGCGCCTTCCGCGCCGCCGGTGTCGAGCCACTGCTGGTGACGGCGTTCGATCTCGGCCATCTCGACCGCCCCGACCGCGCCGTTGCGGTAGATCTCGTTGTCGGCGCCGGCCGAGTAGAGGACCTGCCCGTCGCCGTCGTCGAACCAGTTGATGAGCCCGGTTTGCTCCCAGTTGCGGTACCACTCCGGCAAGGTCTCCGCAGTTGCGCCGTTCAGGCTCTCGATCATGAAGTAGCGCGCGAACGCGGCCGTTGCGGGCGCGGTCAGATAGAGCAGCGCGATGAAGAACAGCGCCCACATCGCGCTCCAGCGCGCCGCGCGCACGCTCGGCACGGTGTAAAAGCGCACGAGCACGTGCGGCAATCCGGCCGTGCCGCACATGAGCGCGAGCGTGACGCAGAACACGTTGACCTTGTCCCAACTGCCGACGAAGGCCTCCGTGTAGCGCGAGAAGCCGAGATCGACGCTGATCTGGTCGAGTCGCTCGAGCAGGAACGCGGCCTGCCCGCCCGACTGCTCCGGCAGCAGTTCAGCGCCCATCGCGAACGACGGCACCGGCACGCCCGTCAGCTTGATCCCGATCGCGATCGCAGCCGTCAGAAACGCCGTGATCAGGACCCAGTACTGCGCGACCTGCGTCCAGGTGATGCCCTTCATGCCGCCGAGCGTCGCGTAGAAGAACACGATCGCCATGCCGAAGAACACACCCGTGTTGATGTCGACCTCGAGGAAGCGGCTGAAAACGACGCCGACGCCGCGCATCTGGCCCGCGACGTAGACCGTGCTGATGAACAGCGCGCAGAGCACCGCGACGATGCGCGCGGTGTTCGAGTCGAATCGGTCGCCGACGAAGTCCGGGACCGTGAAATAGCCGAACTTCCTGAGATACGGCGCAAGCAGCAGCGCGAGCAGCACGTAGCCGCCCGTCCACCCCATGAGGTAGACGCCGCCCGCAAAGCCCATGAAGGAGATGAGCCCGGCCATCGAGATGAACGACGCCGCGCTCATCCAGTCCGAGGCCGTCGCCATGCCGTTGGCCATGGCCGGCACGCCGCGCCCGGCCACGTAGAAGCCGCCGGTGTCGCGAACGCGCGAGAGCCATGCGATCGTGAGATACAGCCCGAAGGTCAGCGCGACGAAGAGCATCGTCCATTCGCGCGTTTCCATCAGGCACCCTCCTCCGCCGCGGCGAGATCGCCGAGTCGCCCACCGGCTCGCACCGGGTCGCGCGGTTTGCTCACCTGCACTTGTCCGCCCCGATGTTGCGGTCGTTGACGGTTGTACTTGGTGTTCGCTCGCGGGCTGCCATCAATCGCCTCCTGCCGTCGACTGCGCACGGGCCTCGGCCGCGATCGCCTGAAGCTCGTCGTGGTGGCGCCGGTCGAGCCGGTTCATGGCCAGGCAATAGACGAGGATGCAGATCACGAAGACGACGATGGCGCCCTGCTGCGCGAACCAGAAGCCGAGCGGGAAGCCCGTAAACGGCAGGCGGAACTGGTTGAGCCAGTCGGCGATCAACACGCCGCAGCCGAGCGAGACGGCCGCCCAGATCACGAGCAGCGTCGCCATGATGCCGAGATTACTGCGCCAATAGCGATCAAGCGCCGCGTGTACCCGCGGGTCGTGCAGGTCGGGACCGTTTTCCTGCAAGGCTATCGCTCGAAGACGGCGAGCCTGAGCGGCGAATAGCCGAGCCCGTCGGGATCCGGCAGGTCGCTCGCGAGCGTCCGCGCTGCCGGAAAGTCATCGAGATCGTAGATCGAGATCGACCGCTCGCCGCGGTCGGCGACGAAGGCCGTCTCGCCGACGATGTGGATGCCGAAGGAGCCCGTGCCGGGCTGCCCGTCGTTCACCGCGAGTTCGCCGATCACGCTGCGGTCCTCGATGTCGTAGAGCGTCAGGTATTTCACGGCCTCCTGCGCCCCCGTGCCGTTCGGCACGAGCGCCTTGCCGCCGGCCGATATCTCGGCGCGACCCGCGCCGACCTGCGAATCGAGCGTATCGACGATATCCAGACTCTGCGTGTCGACGACCGAAATCGTCCCGACCGCGCGGTTGACGACCCAGACCTCGCCCCCGTCGGGCGTGACGGCGAGGCCCTCGGCACCCATATCCGTCACGATCACCACGGGATCGGAGTCGTCCTCGAGCGAAATGACCGAAAGCGTGCCTTCGGCGCCGCGGCTCGTGACGTAGGCGCGCGTGCCGTCGGGGCTGAGCCTGACCATGTGGCCTTCGCGACCGCCGGTCGGCCAGGTGTCGAGCACCTCGAGATCGACGGTGTCGACGAGCGCGAGCCGGTCGGAGTCTTCGAGCGTCGCGACGGCGCGGCGGTTGTCGGGCAGGAACATCATGCTGTGCGGCCGGGACTCAGGGCCCAGATCGATGCGGCCGGTGATCTGCGCGTTCCGGACATCGATCACGACAAGACGCCGGCCGCGGTCGTCGCCGGGACCGTACTCGCCGGTCAGCGCCCAGCGCCCGTCCGGCGAAACGGCGATTTCATGCGGAATGACCGGCCCGATCGGCAGCCTCGCCATCTCGAGCCCCGTCGTCAGGTCGAAGAACGAAACGCTGCCGCCGATGCGGTTGGCGGCGATCAGGGTTCCGTCGAGTTCCTGCGCGGATACCGTCCCGGTCAGCCCTGCCAGCGCCAACAGCGCCGCCAGACCGTGGACAATGCGACCGAGCGCTCCGCTGAATTGGATTGCGAACTTGTTTTTCATGGTGCCTCCCGAGGTTTGGGCGGATGTCCTGTCTGCGCGATGGCCGCCGCAACCCCTGGGTTGACGCTCGTCACAAGCCCAGCAGCCAGAGGCTGAGTTGGGGGAAGGCCATCAGGAGAATCGTGATCGCGAGCGTGATCAGGACGAACGGAAACGCGCCCGCGAATATCGTCCCCAGAGAGATACTCTCGTCGTCGAGGCTCGATTTGATCACGTAGACGCTGAGCCCGAGCGGCGGCGTCATGAGTCCGATCTCGATGCCAACGACGGTCACGATCCCGAACCAGATCAGGTTGCCGCCGAGTTCGCCGACGACCGGCAGCGCAAGCGGCAGCAGAATCAGCAATATCGAGGTCGAGTCGAGTACCGTGCCGAGGATGATGAGCAGCACCAGATACGCCGCAAGAAAACCGAACATCCCGAGCCCCGTGTCGCCCAGGAACAGCGCGACATCCTGCGGCAGCTCGGTCAGCGTCAGCATCCGGCTGAAGGTGCTTGCGGCGATGATCAGGAACAGGATCGTGACCGACACCTGGCCCGTCTCGCGCATTACTTCCCAGAGTTTCGCCCAGTCAAGGCGCCGCTTGACGAGCGCGATGAGCATCGCGGCGAAGGCGCCGGCAGCACCCGCTTCGGTCGGCGTGAAAACGCCGCCGTAGATGCCGCCGAGCACGAGAATGATGAGCACGAAGACCGGCAGGATGCCGAGCAGCACCTCGAGCCAGCTCATCGACCCGGCGTCGCTCCGGGCGCGGTCGACGTGGCCGACGAACCCGGGCGTGAGCCAGGCCATGAGCACGACGCCCGCTGCGAACGCGATCGAGAGCAGGATGCCGGGGATCACCGCCGCGATGAAGAGCCCGCCGATCGAGACCTCGGCGATGACGCCATAGATGATGAGCAGCAGGCTCGGCGGAATCAGCATGCCGAGCACCGAGGAGCCGGCCGTAAGGCCGACGGCGAACCGCGCCGTATAGCCCTGCCGCACCATCTCCGGCACGGCGATCTTCGAGAAGATCGCGGCCGATGCGATCGAAATGCCTGTGATGGCCGCAAACAGCGCGTTTGCAGCCACCGTCGCGACGCCGAGCCCGCCGTAGATCCAGCCGAATATGCGCTGCGCGGCGCGGAAGGCGTCGCGGCCGATGTCAGAAGCGTTGACGAAGAGCCCCATGAGCACGAAAAGCGGCACGGCAGCGAATACATACTCGGAAATCGTGCCTTCGGCGGCGAGCGCAAGCGTGCGCGTCGCGATGCCGAAGTCCTGCTTGAGGATCGCAAGTCCCAGAAAACCGACGAGCAGCAAGGCGATGGCGATCGGCATGCCGAGCGCGATGAGCATGAGCACCATCGCGATCATCACGCCGCCGACCGTGCGCTGCTCGATACCGGCGGCCCAGAGGATCGCCACACAGGCGACGATGAGCACGGGAACGACTAGGGCTGCCAGGCGCGGCATCGAAGCCGCCGCGCCGCCGCCGAGCCGTGCGGATTCGGCGAGCCGGCCGACGAGCTGGCGCAGACACTCGAGCGCCGCGACCGCGGCGCCGACGCCGAGCAGCATCTTGATCGGCCAGACCGGGATCGTGAAGATGCCCTCGACGCCCGCGAACTCCGCGGTTCGGACCGCGCGCGTGAAATCAGGCCAGGCGCCAATGGCGAGCAGCGCGAACATCAGGCAGCCGACGCCGAATAGCACCGCCGACCAGTCGCTTGCGAGCACCGGCTGGCGCGCCTCAACCTTGCCGACGACGACTTCGGCGCGGGTGAGCCGGGCGCGGTGGATCGCATAGGCGATCTGCAGGAACACGCAGGCCACAAGCGACAGCGAGACCATCTCCGTCACGCCGCGGATCGGGCTGTCGAACACCGTGCGGCCCGTGATGTCCGCGCAGATCAGGAACATCAGCGCGAACACCCACACGACGCCCGCGCCGTTCATCCAGCCGACGAAGTTCGTGAAATAGCGTTGCAGCATCTGGAAAAGGCCCGGGGTGTTCTCAACGAACCGCGTCAATCGGCCTGCTGCATGGGGAGAAAGACCGCCTTGCCGAAGACGCCCGATCGGTCGCAACGCGGGCTTCGGTCACAGGCTGCGGGCCGTTGTCCTTGCCCAAGCGTCAGTCCCCCCGGTCCCAGTCCCTGAGCGGTGCACCGCCGCGCTCGCGGATCGCATCCATGTAGGTCTCGAGGACCTCGCGCGCCGGGATGCCGCGCGCCTCGGTCAACTCCGCCCAGCGCGCCGCGATGTTCGGCATGCCGTCGAGCCAGCGGCGCTTTTCGGCAAGCGGCAGCGTCGTCACGATCGCGCCCTCGGCCTGCATCGATTCGAGCCCCCGCTCGTAGCGCACGCCGAGCTCGTTGGCCACCCCCCTGCTGTACTCGGCCCCGAGTTCGTCAATGACCTGCTGCACATCCTCCGGCAGACCGTTCCAGGTGTCGAGATTGATCGCCATGCCGCCGGTCAGCATCGAGCCGAGGCCGACGAGCGTGATGTAGGGCGCAACCTCGTGAATCCGGTACGGGGGCGCACCGGTCAGTATCGTGAGCACCCCGTCGGCGACGCCGGTCTGGATCTGCGTGTAGTACGTCGTGAGCCCGCCGTCGACGGGCACCGCGCCCGTGCCCTCGAGCCATGCAGCGGACGGCCCGGGCGCGAGAATCTTGCGGCCATTGAGGTCATCGACCGAGTCGACCGGAAAATTGGTCATGAGGTGGTAGGTGTCGAGCACGCTGCCGCCGAGAAAGCGCGAGTTGTGTACGGCCCAGGCATCCCTCAGCGACGGCAGCTCCTCGTGCAGCTCGTTGAAGATCTCGAAGAGCATCTGGTAGTCGTCGTTCGAAAACGGTGTGTAGTACGTCACGTTCTGCAGGGGCATCTTCGACAGTTCCCAGAGCGTGCCGACCCAGCCGATGTCCGTGAGGCCGATCTCGATGGCCTCGAGCGTGTTCTCGTACTTGTACAGCGAGCCGCCGTAGGCCTGTGTCCAGCGGATGCGATTGGGGCTGCCCATCGCCTCGAGCCTGCGGTTGGACTCCGGCACGACGAGCGACTGCATCACGCCGACCCAGGGCAGCGCCGTGGTGTGGCTGGCGGCGACGGTCAGGCGGACCGTCTCGGCCTGGGCCGCGGCGCCGAGCGACAGCACGCCAAGCGCAAGTAGCAGCCCGCGGCAGAACCCCGCTTCGCGCCGGGACCGGCGAGAGACCCGCCCGACAAGGCGCGAGCAGCGAGAATATTGAACATATTCGAGCGACGAGCAACGCAGCTCGGGCGGGATGCATCGCCGGTCGAACGCAGCAGGGCTTTCGCCACAGGCTGCGAGCTGCAGGCAAGCCTGCCGGACCTTGTTCATTGTTTTCATGCGCCCTCTTCGCCTGCCCGCACTGGCCACGGGACAGTACCACGGGCGCGGCGCAATTCAAACGAAAGCGGTTGACGGGCGCGTCTGAGCCGCTAAGGTAGCCGCATGGGCATGCTGGTCGACGGAAAATGGCACGACGTCTGGTACGACACCAAGGCGTCGAAGGGGCGCTTCGTACGCAGCGAAGCGCAGTTTCGCAACTGGGTCACGAGCGACGGCAGTCCGGGCCCCTCGGGCAGGGGCGGCTTCCGCGCTGAACCGGGCCGCTATCACCTTTACATCTCGCTCGCCTGCCCCTGGGCGCACCGCACGCTGATCCTCAGAAAGCTCAAGGGGCTCGATTCGATGATCGGGCTTTCGGCCGTCAATTCCTTCATGGGTACGGAAGGCTGGACCTTCGAACCCGGACCGGGCGTGATCGAGGACCCGATCAACGGCGCGAAGCGCGTCTACGAGGTCTATCTCGCCGCGGATCCGAAATACAGCGGCCGCGCGACCGTGCCGATCCTCTGCGACAAGGAGCGCAACACCATCGCGTCCAACGAGTCCAAGGAAATCATCCGCATGTTCAACAGCGCCTTCGACGAGGTCGGCGCGACGGGCCCTGACTTCTACCCCGAGCCGCTGCGGGGCCAGATCGACGAACTCAACGAGCGCATCTATCACACCGTCAACAACGGCGTATACAAGTCAGGCTTCGCGACGACCCAGGACGCCTACGAGGAAGCCGTCACGGCCGTGTTCGAGACGCTCGACATGCTCGAGGAACGGCTCGCGACACGCAGGTATCTGACCGGAGCCACGATCACCGAGGCCGACTGGCGGCTGTGGACCACGCTCGTGCGCTTCGATCCCGTCTACTTCGGGCACTTCAAGTGCAACGTGCGCCGCATCGTCGACTACCCGAATCTCTGGGGCTACACCTGCGACCTGTACCAGCAGCCGGGCATCGCGGAGACCGTCGACATCCCCTACATCCAGGCGCATTACTACGGCAGCCACGAGAGCATCAATCCGCACCGCATCCTGCCGGTGGGTCCGGACATCGATTATTCGGTCGCGCACGACCGCGCGCGTCTCGGAAATTGAGGGAAGCACCAACCGAGCGTCCACGGGATCTCCAGGAGCCTGCGCCGTAGGAATTCGCGGCGGCAAATCCGCTCTCATCCCCCGATCGATTTCGTCAAATATGGCTCGATATTCTCCTCAATCGATCAACCGAAGGGACGGCGATAGCGAATTTTCGCTGTCGCGACTTCCTACGGCGCAGGCTCCTAGCCGGTAACCGTCCGATTCCCACAGCCCGGGTGAACCCACGGCCGCGCGACGCGGCGGCCGCTCGCCCCGCGAACCTTCGCGGTGAGACCGATCAGAGCCGGCCGGCGCGGTAGTCGTCGAACGCCTGGTGAATCTCCTCGTTCGTGTTCATGACGAACGGGCCGTAGCGTGCGATCGGCTCGTTGAGCGGCCGCCCGCCGACGAGGATGAGCCGTGCGCCGTTGTAGTCGGCGGAGATCTCCACACGGCCGCCGTGGGAGAGCAGCGCCATCTCGCCGCGCCTGACGCGCCGCGCGGAGCCATGCGGCCCGGCCGAGATGCTGCCGTCATAGACGTAGAGGAATACGTTGTGCCCGGCCGGCAGCGGCACGGTGTACGAAGCGCCGCCGTCCAGATGCAGGTCGTAATAGACGGGCTCCGTCGCGACATCGGTAACGGGCCCCGTGATGCCGCCGAGCTCGCCCGTGATGACCTTGGCCCTGACGCCGTCGCCGAGCACGGCCTCGGGGATGCCGTCGGCCTGGATGTCCTGGTAGCGCGGCGCGGTGAACTTGTCGCTCGCGGGCAGGTTGACCCAGAGCTGAAAGCCCCACATGAGCCCCTCGTCCTGCTCGGGGAGTTCCGAGTGGACGATGCCGCGGCCGGCGGTCATCCACTGCACGCTGCCCGGACCGAGCAGCCCCGTGTTGCCCTGGTTGTCGCCGTGCTTCATGCGCCCGGCGAGCATGTAGGTGACGGTCTCGAAGCCGCGGTGCGGGTGATCGGGAAAGCCCGCGATGTAGTCGTTCGGATCGTCGGAACGAAACTCGTCGAGCAGCAGGAACGGATCGAAGTGATCGAGTATCGGCGTGCCCATGACGCGCGTCATGCGAACGCCCGCACCGTCGCTCGTCGGCTGTCCCCTGACCTTCCTGACCACCGTGCGGGAGGCGGCCGTCACATCGTTGTCTGACATGGCTTTGATCCTTGCGTTTCCGTGCGCCCGCGGCACTTGCCCAGCGGGCCATTTTATAGCCAACTCGATCCACGCGCAGATCGGCGGACCGTTTCGCCATCCGCTGCGCTGCGCGTCGCGTTGCAGGCCGCACATTCGCAGATCGGCCAGGCTCGCGGCTTGCGCCTTCCGCCGCGCTCCTGCGCCACTCGCGGGCGGGCGCGCTGCTGACCTATAATCCGGCGGGTTCGACCGAAAAGCGCGGGAGCACTGCAGTGAGAACAAGACTGATTGTCGGATTGGCGTCGTCGCTCGTTCTGGGCACGGGCGCGTGGGCGCAGCAGGACTTTTCTGAAGTGGAGATCCAGACCGTCGATGTAGCCGACGGGCTCTACATGCTCGTCGGCCAGGGCGGCAACATCGGGCTCTCGCTCGGCGATGACGGTGCATTCATTGTGGACACGCAGTTCGCGCCGCTCAGCGAGAAGATCCAGGCCGCGGTCAACGCGGCAGGCGGCGGCGACGTCGAATTTGTCGTCAACACCCACTGGCACGGCGACCACACCGGCGGCAACCAGAACTTCCGCACGGGCGGTGCGACGGTCATGGCCCACGACAACGTCAAGGCCAGAATGAGCACCGACCAGGTCCGCGAACTCCCCGCCCAGGACATCCCCGCGTCGCCGCCCGACGCCTGGCCGAACATTACCTACCCCGGCCGCATGACGTTTCATTGGAACGGCAACACCGTCAACCTCATTCACGTGGAGAACGCGCACACGGATGGCGATACGCTCGTGCACTTCACGAACCTCAACGCCTTCCACATGGGCGACACGTTCTTTCACGGCTTCTTCCCGTTCGTCGACGTATCGAGCGACGGCTCGATCGACGGGTTCATCGCAGCCGGCGAGGAAGTGCTGAGCCGCAGCGACGGGGGAACGATGATCATCCCGGGCCACGGACCGCTGGCGACACCCGATGATCTCAGCGACGACCTCGAAGTGCTCAGGACCGTGCGCGAGCGAATCCAGTCGATGATCGACCAGGGCATGAGCGAGGACGACGTCGTCACGGCCAACCCGACGGCGGAGTGGAACGAGACCTACGGCGCCGGCTTCATGAACCCCGAGACCTTCACGCGTCTCGTGTATCGAAGCCTGAACCGCTGACAGCCCGCGGGTCGACGAAGACGGAGACGGACCCGGCGACGCCAGAAGCATGCCTGCGGCGCGGGCATTCGTGGCTGCCGATCCATGCTCATTCGCCCCTTCACCCGATCGAATTCGTCAAGTATGGCTCGACATTGTTCTCAATCGATCGATCGAAAGGGACCGCGATATCGGATTGTCGCTTGCGCGACATGCTGCGCCACAGGCTTCCGACCGGGGCCTCCCTGCCGGAGCGTAGTACGGGCCGCGGGTTGCGCTGGGCAGGGGCATGGCTGATATCTTTCAGGCTGGAGTCAATGTCACGCTGATCGGGCTCGGCGTCGCGTTTGTGCTGTTGACCATGCTGATCCTCGTCGTCCACGCGATGTCCGCCGTCGCAAGGCTCATCGAAGCCGCACGCCCCGAGGTCGCTGCCGCGGCGCCGATGGCGAGCCCAGCCCCCCCGCTCCCCGAGCCGCGGTCCGTCAAGCCCGAGATCGCAGGGGCCGTCGCGGCAGCCGTCAGGATGTACCGCACGAGGCGAGCGCCATGAGCAACCCGCTCAAGATCACGGAGCTCGCGTTTCGCGACGCGCACCAGTCGCTGCTCGCAACGCGCGTGCGCATCGAGGACATGCTGCCCATCGCGGCGAAGCTCGACCAGGTCGGGTTCTGGTCGTCGGAGAGCTGGGGCGGCGCAACCTTCGACGCCTGTATCCGCTACCTCGGCGAGGATCCATGGGAGCGCATCCGGCTGCTCAAGCAGGCGATGCCCAACACGCCCCAGCAGATGCTGCTGCGCGGCCAGAACCTGCTCGGCTACCGCCACTACGCCGACGATGTCGTCGAAGCCTTCGTCGAACGCGCGGCGTTCAACGGCGTCGACGTCTTTCGGATATTCGACGCGCTCAACGATTTCCGCAATCTAGAACACGCGATCAAGGCCACGCTCAAGGTCGACAAGCACGCACAGGGCGCGATGTCCTACACGGTCAGCCCCGTGCACACGATCGACATGTGGGTGGACATGGGCAGGCGCTTCGAGGACCTCGGCTGCCAGTCGGTCTGCATCAAGGACATGGCGGGACTGCTCAAGCCCTATGTCGCCGAGGAACTCGTCGCGCGGCTCAAGGAAGCGTGCAGCGTGCCGATCGCGATGCAGACCCATGCCACGACCGGCATGAGCACGGCGACGAACATCAAGGCCGCAGAAGCCGGCATCGACATGATCGACCTCGCGCTCTCGCCGCTCAGCAAGACCTACGGCCACTCGCCGACCGAAACCGTCGTCGCGATCCTCGAGGGGACCGACCGCGACCCGGGGCTCGATCTGCCGCTGCTCGGCGAGATCGCCGCGTATTTCCGTGGGGTCCGCAAGAAGTACGCGAAGTTCGAGGGCAGCCTCAAGGGCGTCGATGCGCGGATTCTGGTTTCCCAGGTTCCCGGCGGCATGCTCACGAACATGGAGAACCAGCTTCGCGACCAGAATGCGGAGCACGCCTACGACGACGTGATCGCCGAGATCCCGCGCGTCCGCAAGGAACTCGGCTACATCCCGCTCGTGACGCCGACTTCGCAGATCGTCGGCACGCAATCGGTGCTGAACGTGCTGCTCGGCGAACGCTACAAGAACATCACCAAGCAGACACAGGCGATCCTCAAGGGCGAGTACGGCGCAACGCCGGCGCCCGTCGACAAGGACCTGCAGGCGCGCGTACTCGAAGGCGCCGAGCCCGTGACCTGCCGGCCGGCCGATCTGATCGAGCCGGAGATGGACAGCCTCACCGCAGAGGTCGACCGGCTGGCCCGCGAGAAGGGGCTCAAGGTCGCAGGCGTCGATGACGTGCTCACCTACGCGCTTTTCCCCAAGGTCGGGCTCAATTTCCTCGAGCACCGCGGCGACCCGTCCGCGTTCGAGCCCGCGCCCGGCGACGCCGACGAAGCGCCCGCTCCGGCGGCCGGCGCCCGGCCATCCGACGGACCGGAGCGCTACACGGTCAGCGTCGACGGCCGCGACTATGACGTCGTCGTCTCGCCGGCCGGCGACATTGCCGGAATCAGTCCGGCCGGCGCGCCGGCGGCGCACGCTCAGGCCCCGGGCGGCGAAGCCGTCAACGCGCCGCTCGCAGGCAGCGTCTTTCGCATTCTCGTCAAGCCCGGCCAGCGCGTCGCAACGGGCGACATCCTCGTGATCATGGAAGCGATGAAGATGGAGACCGAGGTGCGCTCTCCGAAGGACGGCACGGTCGCGGCCATCGCGGTGCAGGAGGGCGACTCGGTCGAACTCGGCCACGCGCTGGTGCACGTCGCCTGACGTTACGGATGGACGAAGGGCTCAGGGCCCTGTGGGCCACGACCGGGATCGCGAACTTCGGCTTCGCCGATCTCGCGATGATCGTTGTCGGCGCCGGGCTCCTCTACCTCGCGATCCGCAAGCGCTTCGAGCCGTTGCTGCTCGTGCCGATCGGCTTCGGCGCGATCCTGAGCAACATCCCGGTGGCCGGCATCGGCGGTCCCGACGGTCTGCTCGGCTACGTCTCGGCCGTCGGGATCGACACGGGCATCTTCCCGCTGCTGATCTTCCTTGGCGTCGGGGCGCTCACGGACTTCGGCGCGCTGATCGCCAATCCAAAGACGATCCTGCTCGGCGCCGCCGCCCAGGTCGGCATCTTCCTGACGCTGATCGGCGCCTTGCTGCTTAACGCCGTACCGGGATTCGACTTCAGCCTCGCCGATGCCGCGGCTATCGGCATCATCGGCGGCGCCGACGGCCCGACGGCCATTTTCCTCGCGTCGCGCCTCGCGCCGGAACTGCTCGGCGCGATCGCGGTCGCGGCGTACTCCTACATGGCGCTCGTGCCGATCATCCAGCCGCCGATCATGCGCGCGCTGACGACCGAGGGCGAGCGGCGGATTGCGATGCGGCAACTGCGTCCCGTGTCGCGCCTGGAACGCATCCTGTTTCCGCTTGCGGTGCTCGCTGTCACGGCCGCCTTCCTGCCGACGGCGACACCGCTGATCGGCATGCTGACCTTCGGCAATCTGCTGCGCGAATGCGGCGTCGTCGAGCGGCTCAACCGCGCCGCGCAGAACGAACTGATGAACGTCGTGACGATCCTGCTCGGGCTCGCGGTCGGTTCGAAGCTCAGCGCCGATCAGTTCCTGAACCTCGAGACGCTCGGAATCCTCGTGCTCGGCGCCGCGGCCTTCTCGATCGGCACGGCATCGGGCGTGCTCATGGGCAAGCTCATGTGCTGGGCGACGCGCGGCAGGATCAATCCGCTGATCGGCGCCGCCGGCGTCTCGGCCGTACCGATGGCGGCCCGCGTCGTCAACCGCGTCGGGCTCGAATCCGACGATTCGAACCACCTGCTCATGCACGCGATGGGACCGAACGTCGCCGGCGTCATCGGCTCGGCCGTCGTCGCTGGCGTGCTGCTTGCGCTCGTCGGGGGATGAAGGGCTGCCCAACTACTGATCCAGGATTCCGATAGCAGGTCGGCCGGGGCCGAAGGTTGAGCTGATCGACACGCAATCAGCGGCCTTGCATTGCGGCATACAGATCGTCGCGACTTGCAACGTCGACCCGTGTACCGCCACTGGCCCAGGATGGCAGCTTCGGCAGACTTGCACCCTCGTCGCCTGTTGCCGTGCTTTCGTCCAGTCAGGCCGACCCCATCAGCAGATCCGGCAGCCACGTCACGATCCCTGGAAACACGCTCAGCAGGACGATGCCGATCACCATCATGATCACGAAGGGCAGCGCACCTCGCAGCACGGTCTGCAGCGACACGTCGGGCACAATTCCGTTGATCACGTAGAGATTGAGCCCGACCGGCGGCGTGATCAGGCCGATCTCGAGATTGACCGTCATGATGACGGCGAACCAGTACGGATCGAAGCCCGCGCCGTTGACGATCGGCAGCAGGATCGGGGCCGTCATGAGGATTACCGCGACGGGCGGCAGGAAGAAGCCGGCGACCAGCAGGAACACGTTGATGATGCCCATGAGCACCCAGCGGTTGACCTCGAGCGCCGCGATCGTCTCGGCGACCGACTGCGTCACGAACAGCGACGACAGCGTGAAGGCGAAGAGGCCGGAGGCCGCGATGATCATCATGATCATCACGCTCTCGCGCATGCTCGAACGAAAGATCAGGCCGATGCGCTTCGGCTGCCACTGCCGGTACACGATCGCCACGAACGCCAGGCAGAGCATCGCGCCGACTCCTGCCGCCTCCGATGGCGTCGCGATGCCGCCGTAAAGCACGTACAGGATGCCGGCGACGATGAGGAAGAACGGCAGCACTCTCGGCAGGGGTCCGAACTTTTCCGCCCAGGTGTAGCGCCGTCCCGCAAGTGCCGAGCCTGCGCTGCCGCGAGCGCGCGAGTAGTAGAGCGCCCAGGCGATGAAGAGCGCGGTCAGCAGCAGCCCGGGCAGAAGTCCCGACAGGAACAGCCGCCCGATCGACGTGCCCGTGGCGATGCCGTAGACGATCATCGTCACGCTCGGCGGTATCAGGATTCCGAGCGTGCCGCCGGCGGCGATGGCCCCGGACGCGAGTCCCGCCGGATAACCGCGCTTGCGCATCTCGGGGATGCCCATCTTGCCGATGGCCGCACAGGTCGCGGGCGAGGAGCCGCTCAGCGCAGAGAAGATCGTGCAGGCGCCGATGTTCGAGATCACGAGCCCGCCGGGTACGCGGCCGAGCCAGCGTTCGAGCACGGTGTAGAGATCCGCCCCCGCGGGCGACGACGCGACCGCCGCACCCATGACGATGAACATCGGTATCGCGACAAGCGTGAAGTCCGCGAGGTACGAGAACAGAAGTTCGCCGACGAAGACGAGCCCGCCGGGCCCTTCGAAGATCAGCAGGAAGGCGAGCGACACGAAACCGAGCCCGAACGCGATCGGCACGCCCGAGGCAAGCACGAGCAGCGTGACGATACCGATCAGCGCACCGATTTCGAGCGGACTCATCCGGGCGGCTCCGGCGGCATGTCAGGCAGGTCGTCCGGCTCGTACCCCGTGATCAGACACGCGATGTCGACGAGGTACTGCAACACGAGCAGCCCGAGCCCGAGCGGCAGCGGCAGCAGGATGATCGAAAGCGGCGGCGCCCAGACCGATTCGGTGACCCAGCCTTCCGTCCAGGCTTCGTGGAAGTAGCGCCAGCCGCTCCAGGCGACGACGACGCAAAAGACAATCCCGAGCGTCGACGCGAATAGTTGAAGGACTTTCCTTGCACGCGGGCCAAGATAATGGCTTACCAGGTCGACGTTGACGTGGCCGCGCATCGCGAGCACGTAGGGGCTGCCGATCAGGGTCGCCGCAACGACCGAGTAGAGCACGAACTCCGTCTGCCAGATGGTCGATGCGCCGAGCACGTAGCGGACGAAGACCATGTGGCAGACAGCGATACAGGCGGCGCCAAGACACACGGCAGCCACGAATCCGAACAAGCCGGACAGGCGGCGGACCGCGCGGACTACGAGTTCCATTTAAGGAGATACGATCGAAGTTGCCGGTCGCGGTCGACGCGGGACGCGCATTCAGTCGACGGCGAGAGCGCTGTCGAGCAGCGCCTGACCGCCCTCGACCTCCTCGGCGAAGAAGCTGTAGGAGGTGCGCTCGGCGATCTCGAGCCAGGCGGCGGTCTGCTCGGGCGACATGTGCACGACCTCGACGCCCTCGGACTCGAACATCTCCTCGGCCTGAAGGTCCTGCTTGCGCACCTCGGCCGCAAAGAACGCCTCGGCGCGTTCGGCCGCGGTGCCGAGCGCCGCCTGCTGCGCGGCATCGAGCTGTTCCCAGCTTCGCTTGGACATCAGGATCGGTTCGTACATGAACCACAGCGCCGAATCGCCGGGACCCGTGTAGCACACGGCCTGCTCGTGGAGCCGGAACGACATGAAGCTCGCCGAACTCGTGTTCGCCGCGTCGAGCACGCCCGTCTGCATGGCCGTATAGATTTCCGAACTCGGCATCGAGGCGATCGAGGCGCCGGCGCCGGCGAGCATGCGCTCAAAGGCGGGTCCCGCCGCGCGCGTGACCTGGCCCGCGATGTCGTCGGGCGCCAGGACGCAGCTCTCCGACGATGCGAAGCCCCCCGAGACCCAGGCGTCGGCGAGCACGATCACGCCGGCTTCGTCCATGATCCGCTTGATTTCGGCCATGAAGGGAGAGTCGTTGAGACGCTGGGCGTGGTCGTGGTCCTTGACGAGCCCGGGCATGAGCGTCGCGCTGAACTGCGGGTGCCGGCCGCTCATGTAGTCGAGCGGCAGGACGGTGATGTCGAGGCGGCCGCGCACCATCGCGGGCCACTGATCGCGCGCCTTGAAGAGCGCCTCGCCCGGATACACGCGTATCTCGAGCCCGACGTCCGCGGCCGCAATGTCGCGGGCGATCATCTGAATGAACTCGTCGCGCAGGTCGTCGATGCCGCCTGGCCATTGGTGCGAGGCTCTCAGAATCGTCTGCGCAGCCAGAGAGCCGCTCGCGACGAGCAGCATTGCGCCCAGGGACGCGACAAGATACGGCCGGATCTTCATTGCGGATAACCCCCGCGGCACGGTGCCGCTGCCGTGGAAAATAACAGACGCGGGACGTGTCTGTCTCGGTGGGAGGTGGTCCCGTTCGCGAGCCGTGTCGCAAAAGTCATGCCCAGGGTGCCTGCGGCGCAAGGTCCTGACCTTGACAGGCTGCGCTGAATCGACGTTATCTACACAATTGGATACCCGGTCGCTTGAGACACGCTGTGAATACATCCATGTACGCTCCACGCCCGCATCCCTGCGGGCGAGGGTCTCAAGCAACCGGTAGTGCGACTCCCCTTGCGTTTGCGGCAGGCCGGGCATGAGGTCGAGCGTCATCGGCGCGGAGCGGGCCGGCGATGTCGCAGAGCGCCGCACCGCCGACCCGAGCCGCACCGGGACGGCGTGGCGAGATTGAGCGCGAAACGATGACGCGGCACTGCATTTCGACCCTCAGGCGATTCATTGCGGCATTCGGGCTGCTCACTTTCGCCGCCTTTCTCGTTGGCACGGTTCACGCGCAGGACGACTTCCCGTCCGGGCCGATCGACATCGTCACCCACGCGTCGCCCGGCGGCGGTACCGACACCACGGCACGCACGATCCTCACCGGCGCCCGCGAGGCGCTCGGCACGGATATCGCCGTGATCCCGAGGACCGGCGGCAGCGGGATCGTCGCGATGAGCTACGTCGCGAACCGGCCGCGCGACGGCCATACCGTGCTGGCCATAACGCCGACGCATCTCTTCGCCATCGCGCGCGGCCAAGGTCCGCTGACGATCGACGACCTGGTCCCGGTGGCGCGCGCGACCGACGATCCGCTCGTGATCACCGTACTGAGCGACAGCGGGATCGACGACATCGAGGATCTCATCGCGTTGGGCCGGGACCGGCCGATCAAGTGGGGCTCGACTCAGGTCGGCAGTATCGACCACGTTGCGGGCGCCGTGTTCGCGCAGGTCGCAGGCACCGAACTCAGCGTCGTGCCGTTCGCGGGCGGCGGCGAGATTGTCACGAACCTCATGGGCGGCAGCATCGACGCGGCGGCACTGAACCTTACCGAGGCACTGCAGCAGATCGAGCGCGGCGAGTTCCGCGCACTCGCGGTCATGGCCGGCGAGCGGATCGAGGTGCTGCCCGATACGCCGACGACCGTGGAACTCGGCTATGACGCCACGTTCTCGACCGTGCGCGGCTACGTGGTGCTGAGCGGCACCGCAGAGGACCGCGTCGAGATTCTCGAGCGGGGCCTGCTCGCGGGCATGAACCATCCGAGCTATCTCGCCTATCTCGACGGCGCGGGTCTGAACCGTTCGGCGGTCGCGGGCCGCGAAGCGTGGGGCGCCCAGCTCGAGCAACTCTACGGCGACGCACGTCAGGCCATGATCGACCTCGGCATCATTCAGCCCCCCGAGCCTGCGCCGTAGCAACTCGCTGTTGCGATTCCGCTACTTGATCTCCATTCATTGATTGAATTCATCAAAGATGGCCCATAATTCTTGTCAATCCATCAATCAAAGGGACAGATATAGCGGACTTTCGTGTACGCGAATTTCTGTAGCGCAGGCTCCCGGACGCTTGCATCGATGACCCGCGGGAACGACAACGGGCGCGGACCTCATCCGGACGTGATCGCCGGCATCGTCCTTGTGCTGCTGAGCGCGGTCGGGTTCTGGCTGACCACGGGATTCCGCGAAGTCCCGGCGATGCTGTCGCAGAACGTGCCGCCGACCTTTTTCCCGCGGCTCGTGCTCGGTCTGATCGCGGCCGGCGGCATAGGGCTCGTCGCCGGCGGACTGCGTGCGCCGCGCCTCCAATTGAGCCTGCTCCGGCCGCTCGTGTTCGTCACGGCCGGATTCGTCGTGCTCGTGCCGTTCGCGATCATGCTGCTCGGCACGCTCGCCACCGTATTTTTCGTAAGCCTCGGGCTGCCGCTGCTGTGGAACGAACGGCGGCTCAGGTTCGTCGTGCCGCTCGCGCTCGGCATGCCGGGCGCGGTGTACCTCGTCTTCAGCGTCGCGCTCGAGGTCCGGTTTCCGACCGGCCTTGTGGCGACGCTTTTCGGCTGAACCGATGGGACTGCCCGGGCTGGAGTTTGCGGCGGCCGTATTCACCGATCCGACGGTCATCGGGCTCATCGTCGTCGGCACGCTCGTCGGCGTCGTCGTCGGCGCCCTGCCCGGCCTTTCGTCGTCGATGGCCGTGGCGCTCCTGCTGCCGTTCTCGCTCTATCTCGACCCGATACCGAGCATCGCCTTTCTTGCGGCGCTCTACTGCGCGGGCACCTTTGGCGGCTCGATCACGGCGATCCTGATCAACGCGCCGGGCGCGCCGCCGGCCGCGGCCACGGCCTTCGACGGCTACCCGATGGCGCAAAAGGGCGAGGCCGGCCGCGCGCTCGGCACGGCAACGATCGCGTCGGTCACGGGCGGCACGATCAGCGTGCTCGTGCTGCTCTTTGCCGCGCCACTGCTCGCCCGCGTGGCCTACAGCTTCGGACCGCCGGAATACTTCGCGCTCGCCGTGCTCGGCCTGTCGATGCTCGCGACGATCAGCGGCGAGGCGCGGCTGAAGAACCTCGTCGGAGGGTGCCTGGGGCTGCTGATCGCGACGATCGGCATCGATCTGACGACCGGCGTCGACCGGTTCACCTTCGGCGTGCCGGAACTGCTCGACGGCATCCACTTCATCCCGGTACTGATCGGCCTTTTCGCAGTCACGGAACTGCTCACGCAGGCGCAGCATCTCGGCCGCAAGACCCGCGTCGTCACGCTTGCCGCACTCAAGCTGCCGTCGCTGGCCGACATCCGCGGCGTCTTCGCAACGATTCTGCGCTCGAGCGGCATCGGCACCTTCATCGGCATATTGCCGGCCGAGGGCAGCACGGTGGCGGCGATGATCGGCTACAACGAGGCCAAACGCTGGTCGAAGCGCCCGGAACACTTCGGCAAGGGCGCGATTGACGGCGTCGCGGGACCGGAAGCCGCCAACAACGCCGCCACGGGCGGCGCCATGGTGCCGACGCTCGCGCTCGGCATTCCCGGCAGCGCGACGGCCGCGGTCATCCTCGGCGGGCTGCAGGTGCAGGGGCTCAGACCGGGGCCCTTCCTTTTCGAGGAACAGCCGGCGCTGCTCTACGGAATCTTCTTCGCGATGCTCTTTGCCAACGCGCTCTTTCTCATCATCGGCCTGATCGGCGCGAAGGTCTTCTCGCGGCTCAGTCTGGTGCCGCCGGCGCTGCTCTGGCCGAGCGTGCTGGTGCTCTGCTTCGTCGGCGCCTACGGGCTTGAGCAGTCGATGGTCGACGTGTGGGTCATGATCGTGGCCGGCGTCTTCGGCCTCGCGCTCAAGCGCTACGGCTTCGCCGCGGCGCCCATCGTCATGGGGCTCGTGCTCGGCGGCCTCGTGGAGACCTCGCTCGCCCAGTCGATGATCATCTTCGATCAGCAGTGGTCGGGTTTCCTCGGCCGGCCGATCGCATTGGTCTTCTTCATCCTCGCACTCGGCGGAATCGCCGGCGCGCCGGCGATGCAACTTCTGCGCGCGTTGCGCGCGCGATGAATCGCGACAGTTGCCGCCGGAGCCATCCCTGGCCGCGATTCGCGATGATCGGCACGCGATGAGATACAAGCCCCACGGACGCACCACAATCGATCCCACGAAACTCAGCTCGCACAACGGAGGTACATAGCCATATGTCAGAAAACGCGGCCGGCGCCGGCATCCGCCATTTCACGCCCGACATCCATTCCGAACACGGCGAGGGACTGACCCGCGAGGTCGCCTCGTTCATCGTCGACAGTGCGCGCGACGACCTGCCGGACGAATTGATCGATATCGGCCGCAAGTCGATTCTCGACGGCATCGGCCTTGCGATCGCGGGCTCCGTCGCACGCAGCGGACGGATCGTCCAGGACTATCTCGACAAGCAGAACCTGACCGGGAACGCGACGGTCATCGGCACGGCACAGCGCGTACCGGAACGCTTCGCGGCGTTCGCCAACGGCATCGGCGTTCACGCCGACGATTACGACGACACGCAGCTCGCCGTGCAGGCAGACCGTGTCTACGGCCTGCTCACTCACCCGACGGCGCCGTGCCTGCCGGCGGCACTCGCAATTGCCGAATGCCGCAACAGTGCAGGCCACGATTTCACGCTCGCCTACCACCTCGGCGTCGAGGTCGAAAGCAAGATCGCCGAGGCGATCTCGCCGAGGCACTACCAGCATGGCTTCCACTCCACGGCCACCTGCGGAACGTTCGCCTCGGCCGCCGCCACGGCGAAGCTCAACGGGCTCGATCTCGACACGACCGTGCGCGCGCTCGGCATAGCCGCGAGCCAGGCGGCGGGGCTGCGCGAGAACTTCGGCACGATGACAAAGCCGTTTCATGCCGGGCGCGCGGCCGAAGCCGGCATCATCGCCGCCGACTTTGCGACCGCCGGCTGGACCGCGACCGACCGGATTCTTGAGTCGCCGCGCGGCTTCTTCCAGGCCCACGGCGGCGGCTATGCACTTGATGCGATCCGCGGCAAGCTCGGCAAACCCTGGACTTTCATCGAGCCCGGCATCTCGATCAAGCCGCATCCGTCAGGCTCGCTGACCCATCCCGGCATGACGACGATGCTCGACCTCATCCTCAAGCACGACATCCGTCCGCAGGACGTGGCTCGCGTCGCCGTCGGCACGAACCACAACATGCCGAACGCCCTGATCCATCACCGGCCCGTCGACGAGCTGCAGGCCAAGTTCTCGATGGAATTCTGCATCGCGATCCTGCTGCTCGAGCGGCGCGGCGGCCTGCCCGAGTTCACCGACGAGGTCGTCCACCGCGGCGACGTGAAAGCGATGATCGAAAAGATCGATTTCGGCGTGCACCCGGAGGCCGAGGCCGCCGGCTACCACAAGATGACGACGATCATCGACATCGAGCTCGTGGACGGCCGCAGGTTCTCCGGCCGCGCCGACTTCGGCAAGGGCAGCCCGGCGAACCCGATGAGCTACGACGAGGTCGCCGACAAGTTCATGGGTTGCGTGGAGTTTGCGCGCTTTGACACGGGGCGGGCGGAGCGCATCGTTGAGCTCGTGCGGCGGCTGGAGCTGCTCAAGTCCGTGCGGGAACTGACCGATTTGCTCCGATAGCAGGCCCCGCGGGCCGGACCGGTCCGATAGTTCGGCCGGTCGAACGATTTTTCTCCCGTAGAATGGCGATCTGGCCGACGCGACAGTGAATCGCAGGTACGAACAGGTCGGGGCGTCTCAAGCGGGGGGAACAAGTCATGGCTGTCCGAACGATTCTCGTAATTCTCCTGGGCATGGGGAGCCTTTCGGTGCAGGCTCAGCCGCATTACGTTGTCGATCCCACCTGGCCGAAGCCGCTTCCGGAGCGCTGGATCAACGGGCAGGTCGGCGGCGTCTGCGTCGACTCCCACGATCACATCGTGATCCTCGACCGCCGCAACATCACCCAAGAGGAGAAGGAGACCAACGAGCCGACTCCGACGTTCGTGATCTTCGCAATG
>JAQAJI010000033.1:6264-40966 GCA_028278665.1 Candidatus Rariloculus versatilis | reverse complement strand
GCCGGGTGGCGCGAGGACCTTGTCCGTCCAGCCCTGAATTATGTCCAAGCTCGCGGTCGGCATACGGAAACCGGAACCGATGTCACCGCCGAACACTTCGTTGCCGGCGGTCAGCGTCGCCCCGCCCACAGCTGCGATGATTTCGGCCAGGTAATGTTCGGCCTGGTAGTCGAGCTGGCTTGCACCCGCATCCTGCTGGGTGTCCCAGTTCAGGTTGAGCGTGAGCCGCTCGAATGTGCCGCTGTACTCCAGGCCAAGAATATCGACGGAGTTATTGACGGTACGACCCGGCGCGTAACCGTTTTGAGGGTCGAAATCGAGCAGGTATCCGTGCGCGCTCAGTCTGTGGTTGTCGGCAAGGCTCCAGTTGGCCCGTATGAAGAAATTGTCGCCCTTGAAGGCCGAGGGATTCAGACCGTCGTCAGGTCCGAAGATCCGGTTGACCCTGTTGACGTAGGCAAGGTCGAGGTCGAAGCCGCCGGCCGGTTCCCACTGGATGCGCACACCGTCGAAGGCCTGTTCGTTCTGGCGCCAGGCCACGCCGCCGACGAAGCGTTCGGTGCCGTGGCGAATTGTCTGTCGGCCAGCGCGAACCGTGACGGAGTCGCCCGAGAAGGTCAGCCACGCCTGGTTGAGGACCGTTCCCTCCGGGTCCGCCACGACCGGGTAGTCCGTCCTGCCGTTGGTCGTGGAATTGAATTGCTCCGAGCCCAGCGTTGCGACGTTGTCGGCCTGGAGCAGGACCTGAAACCGGTTGAAGGTCGCCGATTCGAAGGTGATTCTCGAGCGTAGCGTCGATGCTGCAGCGCTCTCGCCGAATCCTGCGAGGTCCACAAATTCGGACCGATACCTGAAGTCGAACAAGACGTCGCCGGCGCTGTCGCCATCGGTTTCACCGGGAGCCCCGGAACCGCCCGCAGCCTGTGCCCACGCGCCAGTCGCGCCCATCGAAAGGGCGGCAAGCGCAAGCCAGGCGGCACTCGTCGTAGTCATCCTTGTCGCTCCTGCCGCTGGTCCCGGTTCACAGTCTGCGAGACACATCGCTCATGTCCTTTGCGCCGGAATATTGAAGTAGCGAAGTGTACCTTCTACCGTCGGCCGCCTGATCACGACGCGATCGTCGTTCAGCAGGTACGTGAAGATATAGCCCGCCCCGAGCATGAAAATGCCGATCAGGAAACAGTAGGTCACGGCCCGATCCGGATACTGGTCCTTGAGATAGCCGACATACAGCGGTCCGATGATGCCGGCCGCGGCCCAGGCGGTGAGAATTGCGCCGTAGAGCGTCGACATGCGCCGGTTGCCGAAGACATCCACGATGAACGACGGCATCGTGGCGAATCCGCCGCCGAAACACAGCAGCACGTAGCAGACCAGGACGGAGAACACCCACGGGTTTTGTTCGGTCATGAGCACGCCGAACACCACCATCTGGCTGCCAAGCAGGATTCGAAACACTGCCGTGCGGCCCAGGCGGTCAGAGAGCAGGCCCCAGAGCAGTCGGCCGACACCGTTGCACACGGAACTGACGGCAATCAGCGTTGCGCCGTAAGCCGCCAGCGTCTCCGGCTCAATCAGGGGGTCTGCGAGTCCCCAGACATCCTGAAGCAGCGGTGACTGGAAGCTGATGACCGAGATGCCAGCCGCGATATTGCAGAAGAAAACGATCCACATGCAGAAAAACTGCGGAGTCATGAGGCACTCGCGCGCCGTGACGCCGGCGTTGTCCGCTTCGTGGGTCGGGGTTCCGGTTGCCGCGAGGGCGATCGCTTCCTCGGCGGGATCGGACAACAACAGGCTGACCGGCAGCAGGATGACCAGGAATATCGCCCCGAGTCCCAGAAAGACCATTGGCAAGTCGCCGTCGCTGTAGACGACGAGGACCGGTGCCAGCAGCTTGCTCAGCAACAGCGCGCCAATGCCGAAGCCCATGACCACCGTTCCCGTGGCGAGTCCCTTGCGGTCCGGAAACCACTTCGCAACCGTTGCGACCGGGGTGACGTAGCCGAGCCCGATACCGGCTCCGCCGATCACGCCGTAGCCGACATAAAACAGCATGCGCTGGTCGATCGCGAGCGCCAGACTCGCAATGAAATAGCCGCAACAGAACAGCAGGCTTCCCGCCAGGGCCAGCTTGCGCGGCCCGAGCCGCGGCAAGGCGGTACCTGCCCAGGCCGCGGCGGCGCCGATCGAGAAGATCGCGAGGCTGAAGGGTACGGCAGTTTCCACGAACGTCCAGCCCAACTGCCTGACGAGCATGGTCTGAAAGAAGCTCCACGCGTATACCGTGCCGAGACAGACCTGCAGCGCCACGCAGGACAACAGGATGACCATTCGGGGCATGTGACGCCTGGCGGGCATGGAGTTTGCGAGGGCGGCTGTCAGGCCGTGCCGTCCGTCGAGGGCGTGGATGGCGCCCGGTGGCGGTAAAAGTGCAGGAACAGCCGCGCGAGCTGACCGGCTTCGTCCTTGCGGGCAAGTATCCCTGCGACGGGCGCTGCCTGTTCCTCTTCGCCGCGTGCCAGTGCGACCGCGTACGTGAGTGCCTCGCCGATCGGCCGGGAGGCGAGACTGACCAGCCAGACCGCGGCCAAAACACCCACGACGAACACGATGGAGATCAGGTAGACCTGGCGGCCGATCGCGCGCTGCACGTGCAGCGCGATGTTCCCGGTGTCCATGGCGACGTGAACGTCGCCGGGGACGCCGGCCAGGATCGGGCGGCTGACCTCGACGAAGTCCCCCATCCCCGGCAACTGGCGTTGTATCGTCGAGTTGGTGGCTGGTTCGGAATTGCGAATCTGGTCGGGGACGCCCGGCACGAATGTATGGGCAAGAAACTCCCCGGTTTCGTCGGTGATGTAGACGTAGCTGATGCCCTGAATCTCGACGAACTGGTCGATCAGCGACTGCAGTGCGGAGAGGTCGCGATTGAGCAGGATGTCGACGCTCGAATCGGCAATGCTCTGGGCGATTCCCGCGCTGTTGGTTTCGTATTCCTCGGTGAGATAGGAGTCGACGGTGTAGATCAGCAATATCGACGTCGAGACCCCGATGAAGCCGAATAGCGCGAAGACGCCGAATAGCGTCTTCTGGAAGAGTTTCTGGACCTTGATGACCTGCATCAGGAGAACCGCTCGTCCCAGTCGTTCAGCGTGACGAAGCGATCGCCGTCGACCACCGTGTAGAAGACCTGCTGCAGCCCCTGGCGGCGCCCATCGGCGAACGAAACACGTTCGCTCAAGCCCAGGTCGAAGTCCTCGAGGCTGAATACGGCCTGCTCGAGGTCGGCGCGCGCCGGCTCGTCGCCGAGTCGGCGCAGTATCTCCACCATGAGCTTCGCGTCGAGAAACCCTTCAAGACTCACGAAACTGTGATCGAACGGCGTATACGACTCCGTGACGAGTTCCGCCGGAACGGCCGGATTGTAGCGCTGCATGAATTCCCGGTATTCGAGGACTGCAGGTATTGACGTGTCCTCGTAACTCGGAACGACCTGCGAGTTGACGAGCAACCGCGTGTAGCGCTCCGAATCGGCGCGATCGCGGCCTTCAGTCAGCAATGCGAGCAGATTCTCGCTGCCGACAAACGATACGTTGGCGATCGGTACCTCAAGCCCAAGATCCACGGCGTCCCTGGCGAATGCCGCGCACGCAGCGTAAGCGCCGACACAGATGACCGCATCCGGTTGCACCGCCTGCAGGATTTCCACCTGCGGTCGGAGCGTCGCGGTGAACTGGGTGCCGCGGCTATACGTCGCTTCTCCGGCAATCCTCTCGCCGTGCCGCGCGAGCGCCGTTCTGACGCCGACCCAGCCGCTGCGCCCATAGGCGTCGGCCTGATAGAACACGGCGATGCGGCGGCGTCCTATACGCACGAAATTGTCCACGAGCCCGGCGGTTTCCTGCAGATAGGACGCACGCAGGTTGAACGCGAAGTCCCCGTAGGGCGGTTCGCGCTGCGGCTGCGCTCCGGTGAACGGGAAGAAGAGGAAAACGCTCTGATCCTGGAATTTCTTGAGCAGCGGCAAGACGCGCGTCACGGTCGGTGTGCCGACATAGCCGAACAGCAGGAAGACGCGGTCTTCCAGCATGAGCTGCATCGTGTTGTTGACGGACGCGTCGGGCTGGTAACCGTCGTCGTAGATCTTCAGGCTGATGCGGCGCCCGGAAATTCCGCCGTTGTAGTTGACGTCGTCGAAGTACGCGGAGGCGCCGCGGTAAAGCTCGATCCCCAGACCTCTGGAGGGGCCGGAGAAGGCCGCGGACATCCCGAGAGTCACTTCGGTGTCCGTAATGCCGGAATCCGCAGTTTCGGCCAGCGTTCTGAGCCAGGGCCAGGTGAGCCCCCCGGCGATGCCGGCTGAGATCAGGGAACGCCTGTCACGCATCATTTGATCGCCACCGATTTTCGTGCCTGGCGGCGCAGGTGAAACACGGCTCGAGCCGTGTCGCATGTCGCTTCCATGTTCGGCCCCGGCCGAGGTTGCAGCTCATTGAGTCCCCCGGAGCAGCTCTTGGAGTCTTTGGCATATAATCGCAGACGGTGCCGCCCAACGGCAACAGACTGGGCCGCGCAAGCACAGATGCGGCCATCGCGCGAAACGGGGAGTTACAGCCATGAGGCCTCCGGTCGGTATCAGTGGATTCGCAGTCTACGTACCGCCGTACCGGGTCGACCTGCGTTCATGGTGCGACTGGACCGACTCTCCCTGGGACAAGACGCGGGCTGTCATAGGCCACAGTTTTCGCATGCGCGGCCCGGATCAAAGCGTCTACACGATCGCGGCCACCGCCGTCATGCGGCTCATCGAGCGGTACGATATCGACCCCGGTCGCGTCGGCTTTCTGGGCCTCGGCACAGAATCGAGCACCGATAACTCCGCTGGCGCGGTCATCGTCAAGGGCATGGTCGACGAAGCGCTCCAAGGGCGCGCAAGTGCCGCGATCAACCGCAACTGCGAGGTGCCGGAGGTCAAGCATGCCTGCCTTGGCGGGGTCTATGCACTCAAGTACGCGGCGAGGTACCTCGCACTCGAACCCCAGGACCGCTGCGCGATCGTCGTCAGCGCCGATATCGCCGAATATGCGCGGGGCAGTTCCGGCGAGCCGACGCAGGGCGCGGGCGCGGTCGCGATGCTCGTCGAGCGCGATCCCAGGATCCTGTCCGTCGATCTCGCTCACATCGGCAGCGCGTCGTCGTACCGGGCCGTCGACTTTCGAAAGCCGGTGCTGCGCAACATCATTCGCGGCACGCTGAACTGCCACTTTCAGGACCTGCCGGTTTATAACGGCAAGTACTCCACCACGTGCTACCTCGACGAAACGCTGCACGCGCTCGACGACATGGTGCAGCGCATGGGTTCGGAACCGGCGCAGTACTATCGCGAACTCGCGGCCGTGTTCATGCACCGGCCCTATCACCGGATGCCCGAATCGTCGTTCGCGATGGGCTGGCTGTTCGCGCTCGGCCGCGATGGCGATGCGGGTCGCACGGCGCTCGAGCGGCTCTGCCGGGGCATGGAATTCGGTGTCGAGGACCTCATCGCGGAGATGAATTCACGGCCTGACGTCCTGCAACTGGTCAAGGACGACAATATCGATGCGGACGCGTATCCGCTCAGCATGCGCGTGCTGCGCGAGTTTCGTTCGGCACCGGACTTCGACGTCGTCAGGTCGAAGATGTCGCTCGGCGCCGAAGCGATGAAGGAAGTCGGCAACATCTATTGTGCGGCGTTGCCGGCGTGGCTTGCGGCCGGAATGGAAGACGCCCTCGATCGCGAACTCGAACTGGCCGGACGCAACGTGCTCGCCGTCGGCTACGGCAGTGGAGACGCGGCCGAAGCCCTGCCCATGACGGTGTGCGACGACTGGGCCGAGGCCGCCTCGAAGATCGGTTTCGGCGCTGCGCTTGGCAGCTACCAGGATCTGCACCGCGCCCAGTATGAATCGCTGCACGACACCGGCGACGCCGCGGGTCTCGACGCGCCGCGGAGCGGTTTCGTCGTCGACTCCGTCGGCAGCGACACGAACCCGAACTTCAGCGACGAAGGCATCGAGTACTACCGCTTCGTCCGCTAGCTCGCCAGGGCGCACGGCAACGCTGCGGGCCGTTACCTGAGTTCGTCGGCCTGGTCGGCCAGGTGGTCGATCAGGTCGTCGAGCGTGCCGTCGTCCAGGATGCGCCGGTATTCCGCCCGCTTGAGCGCCAGGTCGCTGACCCCGTCTGCGAGGACGTTGACGATCATCCAGGCGCCGTCGCGCTCCTGCAGCGTGTAGTCGAGCGTGATGTCGCCGCCGCCGCTCCGTGCGATCGCGGCGTTGACCTCGATCCTCCGCGAGCCTGCTTCGGCGCTGCCGAGGATCGTGAATGCGTTCGCATCGACGGCGGAGAACCGGCTCGCATAGGTCATGACGCTGAGCCGCTCGAACGCGGCTGCGAAGCGCTCGCGATCCGCGGCCGCGAGATCCCGCCATTGGCGGCGGATCGCAAGCTCGGCGATATAGGGGAGGTCATGGGTCCGCGCGATGAGCGGGCGCAGCCGTTCGAAACGAGTGTCGAGGCTCGCGTCAGGCTCTCTCGCCAATACCTCGACGAGTCCGCGATGCAGGCGTGCGACGACCGCCTCGGCCGCACGAGCGTCGGCGTCGGACACCTGGGCGGACGCGCCGGCCGCAATGAACGAGACGGCGAGCAGCATGCCCGCGGCGAGCATGTGGGCCGCGCGGGCTGCGGGGCCAGCGGCGAGAGGATTGGTAGGCACGGTCCTTCCAGGTAGCGCGCGTGGCGCGCCGGCAGGCCGCGGCGGAACCCGGAGTCGCATGCGGCGGCAGAGGCTCTTAACGCTCGTCGCGGTCCAGCTTGCCGATGTGATCGACGGGGATCGCCACGCCGCCCGGCTGGCCGCCGTGCAGCACCGGCAGTTCCGGCGCCATTTGACCGTCGAGGTCGGGGCCGAACAGGAACACACGCAGCGCATGCAACGGGCTTGCGATCATGCGCTCGACCGCCGTGCCTTCGTAGCCGCAGTGCGCCATGCAGTTGTCGCACTTCGGATTGATGCCCGTGCCGTAGCGGTCCCAGTCGGTCGTGGTCATGAGTTCCCGGAAACTGTCGGCATAGCCTTCGTCAACGAGCAGGTAGCACGGCTTCTGCCAGCCAAAGACGTTATAGGTCGGATTCGACCAGGGCGTGCACTGGAAGCTCTGGTTGCCGGCCAGGAAATCCATGAACAGGCTTGACTGGTTGAAGCGCCACTTGCTGCGGCGCGTACGGCCGCGGCGGAAGATTGCCCTGAACAGTTCCTTGGACTTGCGCCGGCCCATGAACACGTCCTGACGCGGTGCGTGTTCGTAGCTGTAACCCGGCGAAACCATGATGCCCTCGATGCCGAGCGTCATCGCGTAGTCGAAGAAGTCCGCGACATCTTCGGGATCTTCGCCAGCATAGAGCGTGCAGTTGGCCGTGACCCGGAACCCGCGTTCGCGGGCCGCTCGGATCGCGTCGATGGCCTTGTCGAATACGCCCTCGCGGCAGACCGACTCGTCATGGCGCTCGCGGTTGCCGTCGAGGTGGATCGAGAACGTAAGATACGGGGAGGGCTCGTAGTCAGCGATCTTCTGTTCGAGCAGTATCGCGTTCGTGCACAGGTACACGAACTTCTTCCGCTCGACAATGCCCTGCACGATCTGCGGCATCTCCTTGTGGATCAGCGGCTCGCCTCCCGGGATCGACACGACCGGTGCACCGCACTCGTCAACGGCGGCCAATGCGTCCTCGACACTCACGCGTTTGCGCAGGATGTCGTCCGGGTAGTCGATCTTGCCGCAGCCCGCACAGGCCAGATTGCACTGAAACAGCGGCTCGAGCATGAGCACGAGCGGATAGCGGCGATTGCGCTTGAGCTTCTGCTCGAGGATGTAGCGGCCGATCCGGTACTTTTGTACCAGGGGGATTCCCATGTCTTATTCCTGATCCTGCGTTTCGCTTGTCATTTCGGGTCCGCACCCGCAAGGATATTGTCGAGGTAATTGTTGCTGATGTGCGCCCATTCCATCCTGAACCAGGGCGTGAACCGGTCCGTGTGAAGCTCGAGTTCCGCGTTCAGCGCCGCCACGTCCACGAACCGCCAGTCGGCAACCTCATTGACGTTGACGTCGAAGTTGCCGTCGTGGCGCCCGTAGTATACCCAGCAATACTCGTGCTCGGCACCAAGCGTGCCGTATTGGGCGTGATACTTGAACTTGTAGAGGTACTGCAGCGGACAGTCGAACCCCAGTTCTTCGGAAAGCCGGCGCGACAGGGCCTCGTCCATCGATTCGCCGCGGCGAGGATGCGAGCAGCAGGTATTCGACCAGTAGTTCGGCCACAGCGGTTTCTGTCCGCTGCGCTGTTGCAGCAAAAGTTCGTTGGCGCCGTTGAAGACGAAAATCGAAAACGCCCGGTGAAGGATGCCGTTGCCCGCGTGACACTCGCTCTTGGCCTTGACGCCGATCTCCCGGTCGAGCTCGTCGACGAGAATCAGTTCTTCGCTGTCGCTTGAGACGACTTGCTCACGAGCCATCGAGGTCCGCCCCCAGGTTGACTGCCAACGCCTTGAATCCCGCGGCCCTGATCGCTTTCGCAACCGGTTCGGTGTCACCGCTGCAGATTGCGATCACGGAGCCGCCGCCGCCGCCGCCCGTGAGCTTCGCGCCGAGCGCGCCGTGCCTGCGTGCCGTCTCGACGAGTTGCTCAAGCTCCGGCGTGGACACCTGCAGCGCGTTGAGCATGCCGTGATTGATGTTCATCAACTCCCCGAGCAACTCGAGATCGCGATCCTGAATGGACTCCACGGCGCGCAGGGTCAGCGCGTCGATCTCGTCGAAGATGCGCTCGTAGAGCTTGCTGTCCTTGCGCCAGGCTTCGCGCACGCGCCGGACGGTCGTCGCAGTCAGTCCCTCGGCGCCGCTCATGCCGATGACGGCCGGAATCGGTTCGGCGACATTCAACGGCTCGACGAGCGGCGGATCGCCGGGGCGATAAACGACCGGCTTGCCATAGGTCGCAATCGTGTTGTCCAGTCCGCTCGGACTGCCGTGAGCGATCTTTTCCGATTCGAACGCAAGTGCATTGATTTCGGCTTCCGTCAGGCCGAGTTTGAAGTGACTGTCGAGCGCGCGCACGATCGCGACGGCCATCGCCGCCGACCCGCCCAGACCCATGCCGCGCGGCACGTCAGGGAAGACTTCGATCCGCATGCTGCGGTCGCTGAGACCGAGCTTGTCGAGCACCACGCCGGCGGGCCGCTCGAACGAGCGCCTGTCCCTGGGGTCCGCCGCGAGCTCGTATTCGACGCCCCAGCGCGGAATCAAGAGGTGGATGCCCGCATCGCAATCCTCGATAAGGGCCTTGATCGTCATGGGTACGGGTGCACCGATCGCGTGGCGGCCGTAGACGACTGCATGTTCGCCCCACGCCGAGTTTCGCATCCGTGCTTCGCTGTCGACTGGAGCCGTTGCCGCGCTGCCGTTCGCGCCTGAGGTCCTCCATGATCTCGCGCGCTTTCCAGACCTTGATCACGCCGCTTTGCACGAGGCGGTCGAGCACGACGTCGAAGTCTTCCGGGGGCGCACCGGAGGCCGTTACGACGCTGCGCGCATGCAGTGTCATGTGACCCTTCTGTATGCCTTCGGTCGCGAGTGCGCGGATCGCGGCAAAGTTCTGCGCCAGTCCCACGGCCGCCATGACTTCGGCGAGTTGCGTGGCCGATTCGACACCAAGCAGCCGGAGGTTGAGGGCGACCGTCGGATTCGATTCGAGCGGCGCGCCGACAATGCCGACCTTGATCGGGATTTCGATTCTGCCGTGCAGATTGCCGTCGGCATCCGCATGCCAGTCCGTAAGCGAAGTGTATCGCCCGCCGCGGCAGGCATAGGCATGCGCGCCGGCCTCGATCGCGCGCCAGTCGTTGCCGGTCGCGATCCCGCCCGGGTCGCTGCCGTGCATGATGCCCTTATTGTTCGTTGCGGCGCGGTAGGGATCCACGGCGGCGAAGTCGGCCGCAATAACGATGCCGTCGCGGGCTTCCTCGCCCGTGTAGCCGCGGCCGGCGAGTTCGATTGCCGGTATCGTGCAGCTCGCGCGAACGAGGGCGCGGTCGGTGAGGTTGGACAGTATCCGCAGAAAGGCCTGCCCACCGGTTATCGTCTCGATCAGCGGGGAGACGCCCTCGCACATGCCGTTGACGAGGTTTGCGCCCATGGCATCGCGCGTGTCCACAAGCAGGTGGATCACGAGCATGGGTTTGCCACTGGAGGGCAGCCGATGCACGAAGAGTTCAAGGTCGCGCGCGCCGCCGCCGCGCGCAACCATGTTCGGGTGGAAGCTGTTGGCCAGATTGAGAATCTCGCCCCTGCGCTCGTCGAGCGCGCGCTTCGCCGCATCGATGTCGGGCAGCTCGATGAGCTGAATCTGGCCGATCAGGACGGGGTCGCTCGAGGTGGCCGTGAATCCGCCGACGTTCCTGATGAGCTTGCACGCGGAGCCGAGCCCCGCCACGACCGAGGGTTCTTCGACGACCATCGGTACCACGTACTGCTTGTCGTTGACGAGCAGGTTCATGCCGAGCGCTAGCGGCAAGCCCATGATGCCGACGACGTTCTCGACCATGCTGTCGGCTGACGAGAGGTCGAGCGTGTGCTTGCCGGTCGACAGCGAGCGAAAGTCATCCGCGCTGAGCACGCCACGTTCGTGCACGGCCCGAACCCGCTCCCTGACGCTGAGCTTGTAGAACTCCGGAATTCTCAAGCCGTCGGAACTCATAGCGTGCCGTCCTCGAGGGTCATTCCATGCCGGTCGAGCTCCAGATCGATGACCCGATAACCCCTGGTGCGGACGGCCGATGCAAAAGCCCCGAGCGCCTCCGGGTCGCGGGCGAATACGATCCCGAGATCGCCGCCGCCCGCGCCGCTGACCTTGTAGCTGACACCGTAGTCGCCAGCCACGGCGCCGATCGCGCGATGCTCCGCCGTCACGATATCCGCGCCCATGGCCTTGCCCAGGCTGTCGAGACGCCTTCCATAGTCCGTGACCGCTTCGAGAAACGCGTCTGCATCGTCGTTCCTTGCAGCAGCGCAGCCGGCCTCGGCGACGGTTGCCATGATTTGCCACTGTTGCCCAGCGGCTTCGGGGCATGCTGCGGCCCACTTCCTGTAATGGGCCACCAGACCGGTCGTCGACGCGGCGCTGCCGGTAAAAATGCCTTTCAATGGTACTCGTTTCGGCAGGCGAACTGTAGCGACGCGAGGGCGCGCGGAGCCCTCGAGGCGAAATTCGATCGCACCGCCCGTCAGCGACGCGGCGACATCGAGCCCGCTGCCTGCGCCATGCTGGAACGCCCTGTGCACTTGTATCAATCGCTCGACAGTGGGCCTTGGTGTCCGCAGTCCGGCGGCGTCCGCCCACGCTGCCCAGACGCCGGCCCATGCGCCGATTGCCGCGGCGCTCGAACCGAGCCCGAGCTTGACTTCAGAGTCGAACAGTTCCGTCGAGTCGAGCACGGCACGCCAGGGCTTGACGCGTCGAAGTTCGAACGTCGCGTCGCAAACCAGATCGACGAGGGCAACGCCGGTCCGTTCGCCGGGCGCTCGGTCGATCCGCCGCGGCCGGGGTGCGCGCGTTTCCAGATGGCATTGCGAGTCGTCACTCAGCCCGATGCTTGCCCGGCAGTAGCGGTCGACAGCGATCACGAGCGCCGGCGCACCGCCGAGAACCGCGTATTCGCCGAGAACGACGAGCTTGCCGGGTGCCCGCGCTACGAAGGGCACGCACGCGTCTCCACACCGGGACCGAGCCCGGTTTCGATGATCTGGACGACGCCGGGCATGTCGGCGAGCGCGTCACGGACCGCCGCGCGCGCATCGGGTGCGCACACGGCCTTGATCTGCGGTCCCGCGTCGACGGTGAAGAGTACCGCGACTCCGGATTTTCTGAGTTGCCGGATACGGCCGATACATTCGACCGTGACGCCGTTGAAGTAGATCAGCGCGGGGACTGCGGCCATGGCAGCGGCGTGCATCTTGAGACAGCTCGCCTCAGCGACCTGCGCGAGGGCTTCGAAGTCGCGAGTCCGGATGGCTTGTCGGCAGAGCGCCATGTCGGCCTGATGCGTCTTGAGCCACGCGGCATGGTAGGGCGACGATCGAGCGGAACGCCGCATGCCGCTGCCCGAAGCGACTGCCTTCTCGCCCGTGGAGGTCACTGCGACGACGATGTCGAGCGGCCACTCCTTGCCGGCAAGGAGCGGCTCGGCGTAACTGTCGAGCCCGTCCGGGGCGGCTCCGGCATGCATCTCGACGAAACCGCCGAAAATGGAGCGCGCCGCGGAGCCCGAGCCCCGCCGGGCGATGATGCTGAGCTGCCTGGGCTCGAGCTGGAGTCCGAGCGCCCGCGCCGCGGCGCCGACGAGCGCCGCGAAACCTGACGCCGACGACGCGAGCCCCGCGCCGGTCGGAAAGTTGTTGCTGCTCACGACCGCCGCGCGTGTGCCGACGCCGGCAAGCTCACGCAGGATGTCGAGGCAGGCCGAGACACGGACAAGCCCATCGGGACGGCGTTCGCCGTCAAGCACGAGTGCGTCCGTTTCGAGCGCGGGGTCGAATACGACTTCGGTGTCGGACCACAGCGCATCGAGCGTGATCGAAATCGAGCCGACGGCAGGTACGTTCAGCGTGCCTTCGGCCTTGCCCCAGTACTTGACGAGCGCAATGTTGGACCTGGCGCGGGCAGTGGCAGCCTTGATCATCTCAGCGGACGTAGCCGTGGCGCGTGAACCATTCGAGCGCGTCGGCGAGCGCGGCGCCGGGCTCGCGCGACGTGTAGCCCAACTCACCCTCGGCTTTTGCACTCGAGAAATACATGTGCTTCGCTGCCATGCGCACGGCATCGCGGCTCACGAGCGGTTCGGCGCCGGTCACGGCCGCGACCGCTTCCGCACAGACCGCCAGCGGATAGACGACCCGGCGCGGCAGCCGGATGCGCGGTGCCCTGCGCCCGGTGAGCTTGGCGACCGTTCCGAGAATCTCCTGCAACGTCATGTCAGTTCCGCCGAGGATATAGCGTTCGCCCACGTTGCCGTTGTCCAGCGCGAGCAGATGACCGTGGGCGACGTCGTCCACGTGCACGATGTTGAGACCGGTGTCGACGAACGCCGGCATCCAGCCGTTCGCCGCATCGACAATGATACGGCCTGTCGGCGTGGGTTTGACGTCGCCGGGTCCGATCGGTGTCGACGGGTTCACGGTGACCACGGGAAATCCGAGTTCGGCGGCGCGATCGCGTACGGCCTGCTCGGCAAGGAACTTCGAGCGCTTGTACGGGCCGATCATGTCGGCAAGCGTCACGGGCGTGTCTTCATGCGCCGGCGCCGCGCCTGAGCGCGAGCCGAGAACGGCGACGCTCGAGGTATGGACCATTCGCTCGACACTCGATGCGGCAGCTGCTTCGAGCACGCGCACGGAGCCTTGTACGTTCGTTTCGTACATCGATTCGGCATCGGGCACCCAGAGCCTGTAGTCGGCCGCGACGTGCATGACGAAGCGGCAGCCGTCGAGTGCGGCGCGCAATGATCCCGGGTCGTTGAGATCGCCGCGGACGATATCCACGGGCTGGCCTTCGAGGTTTCTGCAGTCGCTCGTCGCGCGCACGAATGCACGCACGGGCCGTTTGTCTGCGAGAAGCTCGCGCACGACGGCGGCGCCGACAAACCCGTTTGCACCGGTCACGAGCGTTGTCATCGATTCGCCTGAAGCTTGTAGAGGGCGGGCAGCAGGAGCAGCGTTGCCGCGAGGGTCACGGCCATGCCGAGCGTCAGCAGCTTGCCCATGCTGGCCATACCGAGATGCGATGAGAACGCGAGATTGCCGAAGCTGGCGATGGTCGTGAGCCCGCTCGCAAGCACGGCACGCGGCGTGCTCGTGGCGAGCGGTTCACCGTCGGCCGGCGGTTCCGTACGCATCCTGTGGACCATGTGGATGCCGTTGTCGACCCCCACGCCGACCAGCAGCGGCAGGGCGATGATGTTGGCGAAATTGAACGGGATGCCTAACCAGACCGTAAGTCCCGCCGTTGTGCCGGCCGCGAACAGTATGGGCACGAGGACCAGCGTGACATCGCGGCCACGCCGCAACAGCACCGCAAGCAACACCGTGACCATGACCAGTGCGTAGCCGAGCGCGAGCCGGAACGAGCGCACGGCCGTGGCCGATGCTTCCCGGAACACGACCGGCAATCCCGTGGCTGCGGGCACGATGCCGTGCACGGCTGCGACGAATCGTTCGGCCGCAGCGTTGTCGTTGATGTTTTCCGACGGCACGATCTCGATGAGCTCGCGGCCGGTGCTGTCGATCCAGCGTTCGGTCAATTCCGCGGGCAAGTCGCCGCGCTCGAAGGGTTGTGCCTCGAGGCTTGCCGCGAGACGCCGTAGTTGTTCGGGCAGATCTCCGATCAGGTCCTCGTCAAGTGTCTCCAGCAGCGGCGCGGCCGCGGCTGCAGGCGCCGCGTCGACGATGTCTAGCAGCCCTTCGACCGCGTCCTGCAAGGCCTGCTCGGTGCCGGTTGGGACCGCCGCGGCAGCGAGCGCAGCTGCGAGCGTCCCGAGGCCGCGGCGCAGCGTCTCGGGATCGGCCGGGGCCCTTGCGGCATGCGCGAGACCGGTGCCCATGACGAGGCCAATGTCCTCGATCAGCAACGTCTTTTCGGTTTGTCCCGCGGGCACGAGCGAATCGAAACTCATGACCTCGCGCACCTGCGGCAGTTGCGTGAGTTCGCTGGCCCAGCCCGCCGCCGCCGACCGGTCCGCGGCGAGTGCGACCATGTTGAGCAGCGGCGCCTCGCTGTCGCTCGCGAGGTCCTCGATCGCGAGGACGGATTCCGAATCGGGGTCCCTGAGATGAATCGGGTTGTTGTCGAACGAGACGCGGGGCAGCGCTCCGAGAGTCAGCGCGGCGACGAGGCACGCGACGATCAGGCTGGTTTTCGGATGCCCCGTGAGTGCAGCGGCCAGGCGGTTGTCTTTCCAGTTGTGCGCGGCACCGCTCGATGCGGGCGTCAGGAATGTCGCGATGAGCGCGGGCAGCAGGCTCAGGCTTGCGAGCAGGCTCACGAACATTCCACTGCCCGAAATGAGCCCGAGTTCCGAGACACCATCGAACGGGGTCGGAATGAACGCATAGAACGCGGCAGCGGTCGTCATGGTGCAGATCACCAGCGATGCCCCGACGCCACGCGCGGTCTCGACGACGGCGCGCTCAATATCGCTTCCGGCGGCCGCGAGTTCCTTGAATCTCAGGCAGAAGTGCAGGAGAAAATCGACCCCGAGACCGATGTAGAGCACCGCGAAAGCCACGGAGATCAGGTTCAGATGGCCGACGGCAAGGGCGGCGAAGGAGGCCGTCACCGCAAGGCCACTGAGGAGCGTCATGAGAGAGATCGCAAGCAGCCGTGTCGAACGCAGCGCCCAGTAGAGCACGAGAGCAACGAGCACGAGCGCCATGAGGCCGGCGACGCCAGCACTGCGACTCACGCTGAGAAGTTCCTCATGCTCCATTGCGAGCGTGCCGGTGACGCGCACCGTTGGAGCCTCGCTCTCCGGGCCGCGCAGTTCCCCAATCAGAACTCTGAGCCTGTCGATGGCAGGCCCCGCGGCCTGAATGCGGCTGAAGTCGAGCGAGGGCCTGAGCAATATGAGCCGCCTCGCTGCAGCCGCATCCTCGCCGCTGATGAGCGCTTGCCAGCCGATCCGGTAGCGTTCGCCTGCGCTTGCCGCCTCGAGCGAACGGGCGATCTGCGCGAATAGCACCTCAAACTCCCCGGAATCGCGGCCGCCGCTCGGCTGCGACGCCGCGACGATATCCGTTACGACCTCGATCAGTCCGCCGCCGTTGAACCGGTTCTGGAGCAGCCCGAACAGGGGCTGTGCCTCGGCCAGACGATCGCTCAGGCTCTCAAGTTCCGGAACCGTGAGATAGAGCAAACCGTTGCGCTCGAAAAACTCGCCGTCGCCGGGCAGGAATACGGACAGGTAGAGGTCCGGTTCCGCGCGCAGCGCGTCGGCCAGATCGGCTGCAAAGGCGTCGGCCCTTGAGGCGCTCGCGGCATCGATGACCACCATGAGATTGCGGTCGCGGGAAGGGAAGCTCTCCCGGTACGCGATGAAATCCTGCCGCCAGGGAAGTTGCGGGGAAATCATGTCGGCCGTGTCGGTGCTGATGCCGAGATCGCTGACCGCCTCGTGAATGCCGAGTCCGGCGAGCGCGATCCAGATCAGAATCGTGGTCTTGCGAAAGCCCAGGACCAGGCGGACCCAGGCCGCAAGCGCGTTGCCGATCCGGCCGCCGGGGCGGGTCATGTTCGGCGGTGCAGGGTCGGTCACGGCGCCGGCGAGAACTCGAAACCCGTCCGGGCCAATCGATGTGCCGCGATCTTCAGGGCACGTTGCGCAGTACGGTGGCGGCGGGCAAGCAACGCGAGTACCGGCCATTGGACGGGGCGCAGCGCCGCTGCGGCGACCGGTGCGATTCTGCGGTGTCCGCCGGAGTCGATCCACCCCGCGATCCCGGCCGGCAAGGCATCGGCTGCGCAGTCCGCGACGACGCGTATCGCCACGGCAGGCAGGCCAGCATCTGCAGCTACGGCCGCGATTGCCGCGGACTCCATGTCGACAGCGACGGCACCCGTTGTTTGCGCGGCCGCGCACTTGCGCTCGGGAGTGTCGAGCACGGTGTTGGCAGTCAGCAGCGGGCCTTCGTCGGTTGCAAGCTCCGAACCGATGGCATTGACGATTCGTTTTTTGCAGCCGTAGTCCGTTGCAAGCGTTTCACCGCCCTCAAGGATGATCCGGACCGGGACGACAGCCGTGCCGGATTGCAGCTGTGGCTCAAGCCCGCCCGCCAGACCGAGCGACACCAAGGCATCGGCACCGGATTCAGCGACGGCGCGCGCGGCGGCTGCAGCGTTCTTGCGACCGGGACCGCTCTGCTTCAGCACCAGCATGGTCATGCGGTCGCCGGCAAACCCGGCTTCGACTGAAACGCGTTCCGATGCGAGCGCGACGATGATCGCGATGACGGGCCGCGGCGGATCGGCTGTCATGGATCCGCTCCTGTCGTGTCAGGCGCGCGCCTCGCCGGTTCCCGCGCCACGCGGCGTCGCGTCGCGGCCAGTCAGCGGGGCGTTTGCGAGCGGCAGGCCGTCGGCGGCGCGATCGAACATGATCCTGAGCGCGCGATTGCTCATGAGCGTCATGTTTGTCGTCACTACGGTGGCCTTGACGGTACGGCGTGAAACCTTGACTTCGGCTCCGGCGGTGAACGAGGGATTGCGATGAATCTTGCGCAGCGTCAGGACGGCAAGGCCGATGGCCCACAGACAGAACCTGCGGATGCCGACTTCGCGCTTCGGGATCATGCAGGTGTAATTGAGCGCGTTGCGCAAATGGCCATGCGCAACGCCGACCAGTTCATTCAGACCCTGCGTGAACGCTTCGGACCGGTGATGTTCCTCGAGCCGCTCCAGCCTGAATTCGCCGTTTCCGAACACCGACCGCGGCAGCCAGCAGGTGTCCGCCTGCCGGTCGTCCCAGATGTCCTTGAGAATGTTCGTCATCTGCAGCCCCTGGCCGAACGACACGGCAAGCTGCATCATCTGCTCGTGCCGCTCGCGCAGCGGCGGGCAATGCAGGCAGAACAGTTCCGTGAGCATTTCGCCCACGACCCCGGCGACGAAGTAGCAGTAACGAGCCATTTCGTCGAGATTTTCGAGGCCGCGCAAGCCCTTGTTGCGCTGAAACTCCGGCATGCCGGAGCACATGATGCGCACGCAGCGCGTGAGCGCCGCACGCTCGTCAGCGGAAAAGCTGTGCGTAACGCGAATGACCTTCCCGGTGTTCTCGATCAATTCGCGTTCGTCGGCGAGCACCCGCGAGGACAGCAGCGGCAGCAGGTCTTCGGCGAAGGGCCGGGCGGGCTCGCTGCCGTCGACGACCGCGACGAACCGTTCATGAAAATCCGATTTCTGGACGTTGTCGAGCCCCGTGTCGTCCTCGATCGTGTCGGCGATCCGGCACAGCAGATAGGCATTCGTGACGACGTCTGCAAGCTTGTCCGGCAGTACGGGAATGGTCAGCGCAAAGGTCCTCGATACCCCCGGGAGAATGTCGGACTGATACGCGAAATCGGTCGGCTCAACCGGGCGTCGCCGGCTCGATCCGGGCTTTACGAACGCGTGCACCGTACAGAATGTTTCGGTGTTAGGATGGCCTGTCATGATAGCACGAGCCCCGCTGGACAACGCGTTCGGTGACCGTCTCGAAACGTACCGGGAACGCGTCAACCGCCGGCTCGCACAAGCGATTTCAAACGGCGACGGCACACCGCGGCGGCTACGCGCGGCCATGGAATATTCCGTGCTTGGCGCCGGCAAACGGGTCCGGCCGCTGCTCGCTTACGCGTCGGGAGAACTCGCCGGCGTCGCCGCCGAATCCGTCGATGCGATCGCGGCGTCCGTCGAACTCGTCCATGCCTATTCGCTGGTCCACGACGACCTGCCGGCGATGGACGACGACGATCTCAGGCGCGGCCGTCCGACCACCCACCGGCAGTTCGATGAGGCGACGGCCATATTGGCCGGCGATGCGCTGCAGGCGCTGGCGTTCGAGACGCTGAGCACGGATGACGTGCTGGCATCGCACCCCGCCGCCGCGCGGCTGGAGGTCGTCGCCTGGCTCGCACGCGCCGCGGGTCCCGCGGGCATGGTCGGCGGCCAGAGTCTCGACATGGAAGCGGAGGGCCGGCGCGCTGGCGAAGCCGCGCTCGAGAACATTCACCGGCGCAAGACCGGGGCGCTGATGCGCGCCTCGATCATGATGCCGAGCCTGCTCGCAGATATGCCTGCCGCCGCGCGCGACAAGCTGGATGCATTCTCTCGAAACCTCGGCCTCGTGTTTCAGATTCGCGACGACCTGCTCGAGGTCGAGCAGGACACCGTGACGCTCGGCAAGAGCGCGGGCAGCGACCGGGCCAACGACAAGTCGACGTATCCTGCGGTGCTCGGCGTCGATGGCGCGCGCGCGCGCGCCCATGAACTCCACAAGCACGCGAGCGCCATGCTTGAATCGCTCGGCCCCGGCGCCGACGGTCTGGCGTGGCTTGCGAATTTCATTCTGCGGCGTTCGAGCTGAGCGGCTCGCTCCGCCGAGGTTGGCGGGGAGTTGCACTACCGGTCGCTTGAGACAGGCGGTAAATTACGTCAATGCAGGCGCGGCGTGCGCCCGTTATCGGAAACTCAGGAGGCTGGCGACGGGAACGTCGCCCAGCGTCTTGCGTCCGTTCAGGGTCGACAGCTCCACCACGAACAGACAGCTGGCAACGATGCCCTGTTGCTGACGGACGAGCCTCACAGCGGCCGAGGCCGTTCCGCCCGTGGCGAGGAGGTCGTCAACAATCAGGTAGCGGCCGCCCGGCTCGATCGCATCGGTGTGGACCTCGAGGTGATCGTGGCCGTACTCGAGTTCGTAGCGGATGCTGATGGAGTCGCGCGGCAGCTTGCCCTTCTTGCGCACGAGCTGTAGCGGCAGGCCGAGACGGTGCGCCAGCGCGGCGCCGAAAATGAAGCCCCTGGACTCGATGGCCAGGATGCCGTCGGCATGGACGCCCCTTGCCTGCTCGGCAAGCGCATCGATCGTCGCGCTGAAACCGGCGGGGTGCGCGAGCAGCGGAGTGATGTCGCGGAACACGATCCCCGGTTTCGGAAAGTCGGGGACGGCACGGATCAACGACCGGACTTCACTGAGCGTCATGGGGGTATCGGATTGCTGGAACCGGGGCGGCTGGGCGACAATGCCGCGCGCGAATGGTAGCAAAACGCCGTAATTTGCAGACGAACCTCGGCGGTCTTGGCGTCAAGGCCGGTGTCGGCGCGCTGAACTCGGGCGGCAAGGTGCTGCGCAGTGCCGGCTTCGATCTGCCTGCGCTCGATCGCGAGTCGCTCGAACGCGCCGCGCGGCGGCGAACCGGCCTCGACGACCTTGGGGACTGGCCGATCGATGAGCCGTTCGCGCGCCTGCTCGAGTCTTATCGAAACGAAGCCCGTCTTTCGACGCTCGGACGCGTCACGGTCCGGGAACTCCTTGTCAGCCTGTTCGAGCAGTTGCTGTACCTGGAGGCCGAGCGCGCCCGATCGCCGGGCATCGCCAACGACGCCATCGTGGCTCCGGTTTTCGTCGTCGGCCTGCCGCGCACGGGCACGACGTTGCTGCATGGCTTGCTGAGCGCCGATCCCGCCAGCCGTGCGCCGCGGACCTGGGAGGTCATGTACCCCGCCGCTCATCCGAACGATGCCAGGGGCATCGCACGCGCTCGTCGCCAGACCGCGGTGCGGCTCGCCCTGGCCGACCACCTCGTGCCGGAGTTCATGAGGATTCACGCGATTGCGGCGGATCTGCCCCAGGAGTGCATTGCCATCACCGCGCAGGTATTCGCGAGCATCCAGTTTCATACCACCCACAATGTTCCTTCCTACGAGGACTGGTTCGAGCGTGAGGGCCAGGAGCTCGCCTACGCCTATCACCGCCGCGTGCTTCAGCATCTGCAGGTCCGCGGGCCGGCCGGCCGCTGGGTGCTCAAGGCGCCCGGGCACCTCTTTGGGCTTCAGGCTCTGCTCGGCCAGTACCCCGACGCGCGGATCATCCAGACCCACCGCGATCCGTTGCGTGCTCTCGCGTCGATGGCCAGTCATGCGACGGTACTGCGGCGCGCCTTCAGCGATCGTGTCGATCCTGCGGAGGTCGCCGCAGACTGGACGGCCCGCTGGGCAGGCGCGCTCGAGAACTTCCTCGACGTTCGCAGCGGTGCGCCGGCGGAGCGCTTTCTCGACGTCAGCTATGAAGATATCGCCGCGGCGCCGATTGCGACGGTCGAACGGATCTACGGCTTTCTCGGCTGGAGGTGGAACGAGCAGGCGCGCGCGGCGATGGCGGGGTTCCTTGCCGCGAATCCCAGGAACAAGCACGGCAAGCACCGCTACACGCTGGCGCAGTACGGGCTTGATCGCGATACCGAAGTCGATCGCTTTCGCGACTACTGCGAGCGCTTCGATATCGCCGTGCGGGGCGACGGCTGAGGCCGCGTTCGGCAACACTCGGACGTGCTCCCCTTGCAGACGGCCCTCATCATCGGCGGCGCACGGTCCGGCAAGAGTCGCCGCGCACTCGAACTCGCCGGGCAACTGTCGGGACAGGATTCCGGACACAGGGTTTTCATTGCGACGGCGGAGCCGTCGGATGAGGAGTTGGCGCGGCGCATCGAGCGCCATCGGGCGGATCGCGGCACGGACTTCGGGACGATCGAAGCCCCCGTCGAACTTGTGGCGGCGCTCGAAGGAGCCTCGGCCTCCGATTGCGTCGTGGTGATCGATTGTCTGACGCTGTGGCTTTCCAATCTGATGCATTACGAGCATGACGTCGGCGCTCACACGGCGGCACTCCTGCGATTCCTCGATGCCCCGCCCGGTCCCGTGATCCTCGTCTCCAACGAGGTGGGCACCGGACTCGTGCCGACGACAGCCCTCGGCCGCGCCTTCCGGGACGCGCAGGGCAGCCTGAACCAGGCGGTCGCCGCAGTATGTCAGCGAGTCGAGCTCATGGTCGCAGGGTTGGCGGTGACGGTGAAGTCCCGCTAACAAGTCTCCGGGCGCTGTGCGGGCCGGAAGTCGCGTCATGAGCTCTCGCGAGAACTACAGGCCGCACCACCGCGCGTCAAAGCGGGCCGAGCAGCTCCAGCCGTTCGCCGTCTACATCACCGCGCACACCGTAAATCTGCGCAAGGCGTTCTGCACTCAAGGTCTCGGCGGGCGAGCCGTCGGCGACGATCCGGCCATCCTTCATCCAGAGGAAGCGGTCCGCGTAGCGCCGGGCAAGTACCACGTCATGCAATACCACGAGCGCGCCGCCGCCCTGGTCGACGAAGTCCCGAATCAGGTCCATGACCCGGAATTGGTGGTAGGGATCAAGTTCGGCCACCGGCTCGTCGGCGATCAGCAGCGGTGCCTCGGCTGCGAACGCGCGGGCGCAGTGCACGCGGGCCAGTTCTCCGCCGGAGAGGGTCGACGTTGAGCGCCGTGCGAGCGTGTCGAGATCGCAGGCGGCCAGCGCGCTTTGCACCGCCTGAAGGTCCGTGCCGCGCAGTCGTCCGAGCGCCGCGCCGTGCGAAAACCGGCCGAGTGCGACCACGTCGCGGACCGGGTTCGGCCAGGCCAGAGGCCGGTTCTGGGGCAGGTAGGCGAGCTGTCGCGCGCGCTTCAGCGGCTGCATGTCCGCGGTGTCCTGTCCGTCGATCCGCGCGTGTCCCGATTCGCGCGGGGCGAGGCCGATCACGCCGCGCAACAGGCTGGTCTTGCCCGCGCCGTTCGGGCCGAGCAGCGCGACGAGTTCTCCGGCTGCAAGGTTGAACGAGGCCGCCTCGACGAGCTTGACCGGACCGGCGTTTACGGTCATCTCCACAACCTTGAGTCCCCGGAATCGATCGTGTGTTTGCTCGGCCTGGCTCATCCCGGGGCGCCCTTCAGTCGTGTACCGTGCGCCGTTGCATGGCGATCCAGATGAAGGCGGGCGCGCCCACCAGTGCCGCAACGACTCCGAGCTTCAGTTCGCTGACGGTGGGCGTAAGGCGCACTCCGATATCCGCAAGCACGAGAATCAGCCCGGCCAGGAGCGCCGATGGCAGCAGCGAGCGTGCTGGGTCGTGATCGACCATGGGCCTCACGATGTGCGGGGCGACGATGCCGACAAAGCCGATCACGCCGGCGAGCGCCACCGCGGCGCCGGTGGCAAGCCCCGTGCCGAGCACGACCGCAAGCCTCTGGCGGCGCAGGTTCAGGCCGACGCCGCTTGCCGCCTCCTCGCCGAGCGTCAGTGCCGACAGGCCTCGCCGTGCGGCAAAAAGTATGCCGAGCCCGGTGAGCAGGAACGGCGCCGCAAAGGCCAGGTCCAGCAGGCTGCGGTTGGCGACCGAGCCGAGCATCCAGTTGATCATGTCCGCCAGCGAAAACGGGTTAGGCGCGAGGTTCATCATGAGGTTCATTGCAGCGCCTGCGAAACTCGCAAGTCCCACGCCGATGAGGATCAGCGTCACCGCCGATGACGTGCGCAGCGCGGCAAGGGCAATCAGGGCGGTCCCCGCGAGGGCGCCGAGGATGGCCGCGGCCGGCATCGCCCACGCGCTCATCGCGGCGAGGCCGTAATAGAGCGCCCCGGTCGCTCCGAGCGAGGCTACCGAGGAGATGCCGAGCACGCCCGGTTCGGCCAGCGGATTGCGCAAGAGTCCCTGCAGGGCTGCGCCGCTCGTGCCGAGAGCGGCTCCCACGGCAAACGCGGTCAGGGCCCTCGGCAGGCGGATCTGCAGGACGACCAGTTCGTCGCCGGGAGCGCCGCGCCCGACCAGCGCCGCGAGCACACGCTCGATCTCCATGGGTGTCGAACCGAGCAGACAGGCGGCGAAAAGCGCAGCCGCACAGGCCACGATCAGCGCTGCGAAGTCCGCCCGCACGGCTCGGTCCTCGCGGTTCAGCGTGCCGCGCCCTGCGCCAGCGCCTCGACCGCGTCCACGAGGAACCAGGCTCCGCAGGCGGTCCAGGCGCCCGCGATCGGGACGACCGCCTCGGCTTGAAGCTGCGCTCGCGCCACCGGATGGCGCATCGGGCTCCAGGCGTCGGGATGATCGGTCAGGCTGTCGAAGAACGCGGGGACGATGAGGTCGGGCTGTTCGTAGGCGAGCCGCTCGAGTGGAATTTCCCGCCAGCCAGGTCGAGTCTGAAAGTTGGCGAGTCCCGCGGCCCGGAACACTTCGTCGACGAGGGTTCCGGGGCCGGCCGTTACGCCGGAGGGCGTCATGTAGAGCGCTTCGGTTCCCGGCGCGGCCCGGGGCAGCGCTGCCAGGCGCGCGCGCATATCCGCGGCGACTGCGCGCCCCTGTTCTGCCGACCCCAGCGCGCCCGCCGTTGCCTCGATCAGCCCGACGACCGATTCGATGTTTTCGGCCCAGGCGATCGTGTGTACGTCGATGCCGGCACGTTCGAACATCGCGGGCGCCTGCGGTCCGCCGCCGTACGATCGAACGACCAGATCGGGTTGCAGGGTGATGACATCTTCCGTGACGGGGCGGATCGTCGGCAGCCCGGCCGCACGATCGCGCATGTAGGAGAATTCGCGGGCCGCGTCGGGCGACACGGCGAGGATACGTTCCCTCCCGACGAACTTCAGAACGTATTGGTCGGCACAGTAATCCAGACTCACGACCCGCTGCGCACGGCGGTCCGGGGCAGGGCGGTCGGGCACGTTGCTGCCGCACCCGCACAGCGCTGCGGCAAGTATGGCCGCAATCCAGGGACGCCGCCGGGCGGCTGGCATGCAGAATCGGAGCAGGTCCGGGATCAGTAGCGCCATCGCGCGCCCACCCAACCGGAACGGCCGGGCGTACCGTAGCCCAGAACCTGCTGATAGTGGGTATCGAGCACGTTCTCCAGCCGTGCATACAGTTCGACATCGGCGGACAGTTCGTAGCGGGCGCTGATGTCGATCCGTGTCCACTGATCCACTTCGATGCCGCTCCGGTCGGTCTCAGGGCCGTTGTAGCGAAGCAATACGCTGCCCGAGTACGGGCCGGCGGGATCGAAACTCAGTGCGAGGTCGCCGGAATGCCTCGGCAGGTATCGCAATGGCGTGCCGCGACCGTCCGTCGCGTTGATCCAGGCGTAGTCCGCGAGCAACTCGAGCGATGGTGAGAATGTCCACCGGGCGGAGATTTCGACGCCCTCGGATTCGACTTCGGCGATGTTCTCGTAACCGCCGACGCCGAAGGAGAACACGATGAGGTCCTCGGTATCCTGGCGGAACAGCGTGACGCCGGTTCGCGTGCGCCCGCTCGGTGATCGCCAGTCGAGCCCGACGTCGATGCCCTCGGAGCGTTCCGGGCGCAGCGCCGTGTTTGCGCCGCTCGCGCCGCAGCAAAAGAACGCGGACTGGAAGATGGTGGGCGCCTTGAACCCCTCTCCCCAGCTTCCGCGCAGGGTCATCGCGGAGTTCAGGCGGTACGCGGCGGCAAGCCGGGCGGTGGTCTCAGAGCCTGCGCGGTCATGGTCGTCGGAGCGCAGGCCGGCGGTGAGGTTGAGGTCCTGCGAGGGGCTCAACTCGTAGAGCGCGAACAGCCCGTCAAGGGAACTGCGCTCCAGGTTGGCCGTCGATTTCTCGCGCTCGACGCCCGCGGCCAGCGTGTTGCGCGCATTGATCCTGAGCGTGCCCTGGTAACGGAAGAGCGTTCGTTCGCCTTCCGCGTCGAAGCTCGGCGCGCCGTAGCTGACGTTGTGCCGGTCGATCGTTGCGTGCCCGACCATGAGCAGATTGTCGAGCCGGCCGCCGAGCAGCGGCGCCGTCAACGACAGGTTGGCCGAGCGTTCCTTCGTCTCGCTGATTTCGTCGCCGTCACCGACGTTGCCCTGAGCCCCGAACACGAAGCTGTCGAATTCGTTCGTCGCGTCGGTCTGCAGCACTCTCGCGTCGAGGCGCGCACCTGCGGGCAGCTTGATCCCGCCCTGCACGGCAAGTGACAGGGAGTCGAAACTGTCGTCCTCCGGATTGCCGTTGCGCTCGTCGGCCTTGGAAATGCCGTCGGTCGCAAGTCGGGTTGCGGTGATCCTGAAGTCCCCCCGGTCGCCGCCGCGGCTCAGTGAGGCGCCGCCGCGAAAGGCGCCGAACGAACCTGCCTGGGCGAAGACGTTGCCGCTCAGTCCCTCGCGCGGCCGCTTGGTCACGATCGAGACCACGCCGCCGATGGCATCCGTTCCCCAAAGCGTAGACTGCGGGCCGCTCAATATCTCGATTCGCTCGATGTGTTCCGTGTCGAGTCGTGCAAAGTCGAAGCCGCCGCCGGGCGACGTTGTATCGTTGACCGACACGCCGTCGATCAGCACCAGGGTCTTATCGCTGGATGCGCCGCGAATGCTCACGGTGGCAGCACCCCCGAACGCGCCGTTCTGGTTGATCGTCACGCCCGGTGCGCTGGCGATGACATCGAGGGCCTGATTGAATCCCAGGGCTTCGATCCGGGCGGCATCGATGACCCGGACCGTCGATCCGGCCTCCGCGGCGGTCTGTTCGATTCGGGTCCCGGTGACGACGATGGTCTCGAGTCGGGTTTCCTCGCCGTCACTCGACGATTGAGCCTGGCCAATGTTGAAGGGCAGCACCAGAACGGCCAGCCCGAAAATCCCAAGAGCGCGCAGCATCGGTCTCCTCCCACGCCCCAGGGGGGGCGCGCCGTACGACAACTCCGGCCCGGCGACGGCAGGCGCCGCCGGACGCGGCTCCAGTTGCATGTCGTTACCAGGGAGAAGGGACGTCAGGATGGTTCCCGGCGCTCACTCCCGTTCGCGGATAGTGTGCCCGACCCACGAACGAACGACGCGATGGCAGGTCTCCTGGCTCGTCGATCGTCGCTCGCTGACCGCCTTCCCGGAGATTTCTCCAGTGGCCTTCGGGCCGCGAACTCCCGACTTACAGTTGCGGGTACAGCCTCGGATTTGCACCGAGTTCCCTTTTTGCCGTCCTCACGACGGCACCATCTGCGGGCATTATCCGGACATCGGCGAACGGGCGTCAAGTCGCCGCTCGCGCCGCGCCTTGCCCGTTCGGTTCGCGTCCTGAAGCACCACAATTCCGCCGAAATCGACCGATGCATCGAAGTCCCTCGGCAGGTCGCATTCGGGCTGGCAGGCGACCTTGATCACACCGGCGTGGGTGACGAGGGCAACGGGTTCCTGTCGGGACGACCACGCGGCGAGTGCGTCGCCGACCCGGCTTACGAACATGGCCACGCTTTCCCCGCCATGCGGCCGTGCATGCAGGAAGTCGTCTGACCAGGCATCCAGGTCCGACATCGGCAAATCGGACCAGTGCCGCCCCTGCCAGGCGCCGAAATCCATTTCCATGAGCCGCTCGTCCACTGCGAGCGGCAGCTCTTTCGCAGCAGCGATGTATTGCGCGAGCGCCATGCAGCGCTGCAACGGACTCGTTACCAGGAAGCGAATCTCCGGCAATGCGGCAAGGACCCTGGCTGCTTCCTCGGCGAAGCTGTCGGCAAGGGCGACGTCCGTGCAGCCGTAGCACAGGCCCGACGGCACGTCCGGACGCGTGTGTCGTATCAGGATCAGGCCCATGCGGCGAGTCCGAGATAGAGGCCCGCTTCGCTGGCCTGTTGTACCGCTCCGAGCGTATCGCCGGTGTAGCCCTTGAGCCTGCGCTCGTAATACAGGCGCATCGCCATGTGGCCAATGCCGAGTCCGGCCAGGCCGCTCAGCGCGGTTGCGGGCGTCGCCGATACCGCGAGACCCGCCACGAGCAGCAGACCGACGAGCCCGGTCACGCACCAGCCGACTGCACCGAGACGGCCTGCAAGGGGCGTGCCCGTGCCGGCCTCGCGCACGTAACTGCCTGTCTGCATCGCGATGACGCTCGAGAGCCTCGAGAGGCCGTGGCCGGCAATGAGTGCGGTGCCGATGGCGATTGGCGGCAGCGTCAGGAGCGCCGCGTACTTCAGTGCCAGAGCCATGATCAACGCTGCCGTACCGTAAGTGCCGAGGCGGCTGTCGCGCATGATTTCAAGCGCGCGCTCCCGGTCGCCGGCGGACGCGCCGATGCCGTCGAAGGTGTCTGCCAGCCCGTCTTCGTGAAACGCGCCGGTAACGGCGAGCCCTGCCGCCAGGGCAAGGAGGAGCGCGACCGGAACGGGAAACCAGAACAGCAGAAACCAGAATACCGCGGCGCAAGATGCTCCGATCAGCGAGCCGACAAGTGCAACGTAGCGCACCGAAGCAGCGAAACGTCGCTCGCTGTAGTCCTGGCCCGGATCGATCGGCACGCGCGTGAGAAACTGCACCGCGAGTGCGAATGCGCGCCACTCATTGGCGAGGGTGCCGTTCACGTCCGCTCGCTGACCCCGGCGGACGCGAAGCTCGCCATGTCGCGCAGCATGGTCGCAGCGGCCTGGACCAGCGGCCAGGCCAGCAATGCGCCCGTGCCTTCGCCGAGGCGCATGTCCAGATCGAGCAGCGGATCGACGTCGAGCGCATCCAGCACTGTGCCATGGCCGGGTTCGGCCGAGCGATGGGCGAACACGAGGTGACGCTTCACGCCGGACGACATGCGGACCGCAGCCAGGGCCGACACTGTCGCGATGAAGCCGTCCACGAGCACGAGCTTGCCTGCCTCGGCCGCGCCCAGCATGGCGCCGGCCAGCATCACCGATTCGAAACCACCGTATTCGCTGAGTGCCTGCACGGGCTTGAGTTCGTTCGGCGTGCGTGCTGCCGCGGACTCGAGGACACGCCGTTTTCGAGCGAGTCCGGCATCGTCGAGGCCGGTGCCTGGGCCGGCGAGCCCTTCGACAGGCACACCGAGCAGCTTCGCCGCGACGAGGCTCGCCGATGAAGTGTTGCCGATGCCCATCTCGCCGAAGCAGGCGACTTCGTGGCCGGGTTCGTTGCCGAGCTTCCATCCGGCATCCAGTGCCTGTTCGCATTGGGATGCAGTCATGGCCGGCTCGTTCACGGCATTGCGCGTTCTGGACGCGATGCGGTGGGAGAGGAGAGCCGGGTGCTCGATCGCGTCGCCACTGACGCCCGCGTCGACGATCGTAATCTCGACGCCGAGCACCCGGGCGATCACGTTGGCCGCGGCGCCGCCGGCGAGGAAATTCAGCACCATCTGCCGGGTGACTTCGGAGGGATAGGCGGAGACGCCCGCCGCGGCGATACCGTGGTCCGCGGCGAAGACCGTCAGCCGGCACCGTTCGGCGAGGGGCTCGAGGGTCTGCTGGATTTCGGCAATCTGCGCCGCCAGCGTTTCGAGCCTGCCGAGGGCGCCGACCGGCTTGGTCTTGGCGTCGATCGCAGCGCGGACGGCGCATGCAAACGCAGCCGCGGCATCCGCCTTGTCTGCCGCGGCCACAATCGGTTCAGGCAGGCTCCTAGCCTGCGTGAGCGGCGATGTACTCCAGAGCGAATGCTCTCGTGGGACTCTCCGGGTTCATGCCAAGCGCGGTGGCTTCCCCGAGCGCGGTGTCGATGTCCCACTCATCCACGATCACGCGCTTGATGAACCACATCGTGGCTGCACGCCCGCCCCCGGCGCAATGAATGAACGCAGGCGACGTATCGGTTTCGGTAATCGTTTCGAGAAACTGGTCCGCCACGCCCGGATCGAGTTCGGGGCCGCCGAAAGGCAGGTGGACAAACTTGATCCCGGCAGCGTCCGCGGCCGCGGATTCGGCCTCGATGTTCGCGCCTTCTTCGGACGCTCGGCGCAGGTTGATGATGCTGCGGAAGCCCATGTCGCGAATTTTCTCGACCGAGTCGGGCGTGATGGCGCCCGCGCAGGCGACGGTGGTCTCGATCCGGGCGAAATTGACGATGCCCTCGACGTCCTCGCGTACGACTTCGCTTTGTGCGAATGCCGTTGCGGCGTAGGCGCCGTAGATCAGGGCGATGGCCAGCAATCGTTTCATGGTTCGGTACCTCGGCGTGTATCGTGTATCGAAAAGGGAGTGCGGGGACCGTTCGGGCCCGTTGTTCGGACCGTGGACTATACCATCCGATCGTCCCGCCAGCCTTGATCGGCGGCCGCGGTTCAAGGCGCCGTGACATGGATGAGGTCAGCCCGGCGTGGTTCCCGCCAGGGCGGTCAGGACTGTGACGCCAGTTCGCTGTAAAGCGCGAGAGTCTTCTGCGCCGTCATTGCGACGTCGAAGTCGCTGGCGATCCTGAGGCGCGCGTTCTCACCGAGTTCACGGCACCAGTCGGGATCGCGCCGCAGGCTCTGGAGTGCCTCGGCGAGCGCGCCGGCATCGCCGGCCGGAACGACAAGGCCGGAGCGGCCGTGCTCGACAAGCTCCGGGCTGCCGCCGGCGTCGCTCACGACCGGCGTCGTACGATAGCTCATCGACTCGATGATCGAGCGCGGCAGGCCTTCGCGGCGCAGGCTCGGCAGCACGCTCACGTCGCTCGCGGCCATGAGCCGCGGGGCGTCGTTGCGAAAGCCCAGCACGTGGAAGCGGTCGGGACTGGAGCTCAGGGCAATGCGCCGAAGCAGTTCCGGCGAATCCATGCCGCGGCCGATCAGCAGAAAATGCATGTCGAGATCGGCGGGCAGCGAGGCACAGGCATCGATGAACAGGGGAAGTCCCTTGCGAGGCCGCACGTTGGCGACGCAATTGACGACGAAGGCGGAGGGCGGAATGCTGAATTCGCCAAGATCGGCGGGCGGATCCCGGTACCAGTCAAGATCATGCCCCTTGTGTATCGTCACGAGTTTTTCCGGCGGTAGACGCACTCCCGCAAATCCCAGTTGCACAAATGACTGCCGGACGGCTTCGGCGACGCAGACGATCCGGTCGACCCTCGGGTTCAGGAAGCTCATCCAGTCGAGCGGGTTCAGGACGCTCACATTGCCGACGATGCCGCGGTAGAGGACGACCTTTGCCGGATGCCCCCTTGCGGCGGCCAGGCCATTGAAAATCGGCTGTTTGCGCAGCAGGTGAAGGATCTGCGGGCGGTACTCGTCCAGATGCCGGGCGATCGCGCGCGTGCCCTCCCTGTCGCGTTTCCCGGTGAGCTTCAGGGGCGCGAAGGGGACTCCCGCATCGCTGAGCCAGCGCAGGTACGGGCAATCGTCCCAACACAGGACCCGGATGCCGACGCCCGGTTCGTGCAGCTTGATGAGCATTCCCGTCTCGGGGCGGGCCCCCTGATCGGTGACGACGAGTACGCGAAGGTCGGTCATGGTGGTGCTGCCTGGCAGCCCGTGGCAGAAGCCCCGCTGCGTTCGACCGGCGATGCATCCCGCCTGAGCTGCGTTGCTAAATATGTTCAATATTCTCGCTCCTCGCGCCTTGTCAGGCGGGCGCCTCGCCGGTCTCGGCGCGCCGCGGGATTCTGCCACGGGCTGCCGGAGTTTGGGTCGCGCGTCAAGAGACGGTATGCTCGGATCGGGCGACAGGATACGAGGACACCGTATGGGAAATACAGCGTCCGCGTCGCGTCGTTCCGGCCGCAGGGGAATGGCTGCCGGGCCGCAGGCGTCCTGTTTGCAGAACATGTGGCGAAGTTTGGAGACGGGATCTCGATGGAGCAGTACGCCCACATAGAGCGAACGCTGATTGCCAAGCGCAAGGAAGTTGCGGTTCGCCTTGAGCGCATCAAGAAGAATCTCACGGCCGGACGCAGCGCCGACTCCCAGGAGCAGGCACAGGAGCTTGAGAACGCCGAAGTCGTGGACGCGCTCGGTAACGAGGCCCGGTCGGAGCTGACCCGGATCGCCAAGGCGCTCGATCAGCTCAAGAACGGCGAGTACGGCAACTGTGCCGATTGCGGTGAAGATATCCCGATGGCGCGGCTCGAGGCGTATCCCTTCGCCGACCGCTGCATACGCTGCGCGACTGCCGCGGAGCAACGCCTCAGACGTTAGGAGCCTGCGCCACAGGAATTCGCGGCTGCAAATCCGCTCATGCGGCGCTTGCCCGTGGCGGGCTTTCGGCGCGCTCTCCCGGATGCTCGTCCCAGCAGACGAGCCTTGCATCGCGATCGCGTTCGAAGCGCTTGACCGCCGCGGCCTTGATCGGCCCGAAGCCGCGCACGGATTGCGGCAGTGCGGCGAGCTCGGCGGCAAGGTCGAGGCGGCGCTCATCGAGTTCGGCTTCGAACTTGTCGAGCAACGCTTCGTAGTCGGCAATGAGCCGCCGTTCCAGGCGCCGTTCGCCGGTCCAGCCGAAAATGTCGACCCGGGTTCCCCGCAAACCCTTGAGCCTTGCCAACACCTTGAGCAGCACAAGTGCCCAGCCGCCGAAAGCGTACTTCCTCGGTCTTCCGGTGTCGGGGTCGCGGCCGGCGATCAGCGGCGGGGAGAAGTGGAACCGGAACCGGAAGGACTCTCCGAATTCCTTGCGCAGGCCCGCCAGAAAGTCCGTCTGCGTGTACAGTCTCGCGACCTCGTACTCGTCCTTGTAGGCCAGCAGCTTGAAATAGCTGCGGGCGACGGCGTCGGCGAGCGCGGAGCTTCCGGGCCGAAGCCGTTGCTCGAGCGACTCGATTCGGCGCACGCGACTCGCGTAGCGCTCGGCATAGCGCTTGTCCTGGTAGGACTCGAGAAAGGCCTCCCGGCGCGCCACGACATCGTCGAGGGTGCGCGACTGTTCGCGGCGCCCATCGATGCCGCCTGCCATGGCCTCGACCTCGTCGGGGCTCTCGGCAGTGAACCGGCCCCAGTCGAACGCCCGCTTGTTCTGCTCGACATTGACCCCGTAGAGCTCGAGCGCCCGGTACAGGGCCTGGCCGGACACGGGCAGCAGGCCGCGCTGGAAAGCGAAACCGAGCAGGAACACGTTCGCGCCGATGTTGTCGCCGAGCAGCGCCGAGGCGAGGCGCGTGGCGTCTAGCGTCGACAGCCGGTCCGGCCGGCTGTGGCTGCGAAGGTCCGCAAGCAGGCGCTGGCCTGGAAATGCGAAGTCGCGGTCCCGAACGAAGCGTGGCGGCATCTCTTCGTGCGTGTTGACGATGACGGCGGATCGCTCCGGCGAGAGCATCGACAGCGACTCGTGCTCGGCCGCGACGATCAGGTCCGCACCGAGCAGCAGATCCACCTGGCCGGCCGGAATCCTCATGCCGTGTACGCGTTCGCGGTCTGGCGCAACCCGGACGTGCGAGAAGACGGCGCCGAACTTCTGGGCGAGTCCTGTCTGGTCAAGTTGAAGTACCACGCGACCTTCAAGATGGGCCGCAAGTGCAATCAGGCCGCTGGCCGTTACGACGCCGGTGCCGCCGATGCCGGCGATAAGGATGTTGTAGGCCGTACCGAGTTCCGCTGTCTCCGGTTCGGGGAGATCCGGCAGTGTTTCGGATGCGAGCGGTTTGACAGGATCATGGGCGGCGCCTTCGAGTGTGACAAAGCTCGGGCAGAATCCTTCAAGGCAACTGAAATCCTGGTTGCAGGCGGACTGATTGATCGTACGCTTGCGGCCGAACTCGGTTTCCAGAGCGGCGACCGACAGGCAATTGGAAATCGTGTTGCAATCGCCGCAGCCCTCGCAGACCAGTTCGTTGATCACGACGCGCCGGGTCGGTGCGGCCACGAGCTTCTTCTTGCGCTTGCGGCGCAATTCCGCTGCACAGGTCTGATCGTAGATCAGCGCCGATACGCCCTCGCACTCGCGCAATTCCCGCTGCAGCGTGTCGAGCCTGCGGCGGTGATGCACGGCGACGCCTTCCGGGAGCCCCGAGTGGCGGCCATGGCTGTCGGGTTCGTCGCTGACCACGACGATCGGTTCGACGCCTTCGGCGGCCAGTTGATGCGCGACGCGCGCGACGGTGAGATTGCCTTCAACGGGTTGTCCGCCCGTCATTGCAACGGCGTCGTTGAAAAGGATCTTGTAGGTGATGTTGACGTCTGCCGCGACGGCGGCGCGGATCGCCAGGATGCCCGAGTGCGCGTAGGTTCCGTCGCCGAGGTTCTGGAACACGTGTTTCGTCTCGGTGTACGGCGCCTGGCCGATCCAGGTCGCGCCCTCACCGCCCATCTGCGAATACGTGACGTTGTCCCGGTCCATCCAGGCGGCCATGAAGTGACAGCCGATTCCGCCGACCGCGCGACTGCCTTCAGGGACGCGGGTGGAGGTGTTGTGCGGGCAGCCGGAGCAGAAGTGCGGCATCCTTCGCACGTCGCTGCCGTCGATGAGGGCGAGATTGCGCTCCTGCTCCTCGAGGAAGCGAACGCGCCGGTCGACATCGGGGCTCGAGTAGAACCGCTGCATCCGGCGAGCGAGTACGCGGGCAATCCGCGCAGGGGTGAGCTCGCCCGCCGACGGTAAAATCCATTCGCCGTGCTCGTCGTGCTTGCCGATGATCAGCGGGCGAAGCTTCGCCTGCCAGTTATAGAGCTGTTCCTTGAGCTGGTTTTCGATGACGCCGCGCTTTTCCTCCACGACGATGATCTCGTCGAGCCCCTCGGCGAACTCCCGGATGCCGTCCGGTTCGAGCGGCCAGCTCATTCCGACCTTGAAGATATTGATGCCGATTTCCGCAGCGCGACGGCGGCTGATGCCGAGGTCCTCCAGTGCCTGCAGCACATCGAGATGCGCCTTGCCCGTGGTCACGATACCGAGATTGCGGGAGTTCGAAGCGATCGCGACGTGATTGAGCGCGTTGGCGCGAGCGAACGCGAGCGCCGCATGGAGCTTGTGGCGCTGCAGCCGGTATTCCTGATCGTTCGGGGGATCGGGCCAGCGAATATTGAGCCCGCCGGGCGGCATCTCGAATTCGGGTCGGACGATCCGAAGTGCGTCGGGGTCGCTCGAGACGGTCTGGGTCGCGTCGGCGGTTTCCTGGATCACCTTCAGTCCGACCCAGCAGCCGCTGAATCGCGACAGCGCGAATCCGAAGAGGCCGTAGTCGAGCAGTTCCTGCACATCGGCCGGATTGAGCAACGGCATCATCGCGTCGATGAAGGCGTATTCGCTCTGGTGCGCCAGCGACGAGGACTTGCAGGTGTGGTCGTCACCCACGGCGACGAGAACGCCGCCGTGCGCGGACGTGCCGGCCGAATTGCCGTGCTTGAACGCATCGCCCGACC
>JAQAJI010000033.1:0-6188 GCA_028278665.1 Candidatus Rariloculus versatilis | reverse complement strand
CGGCGAGATCCTCGTTGAGTCCGGGTTCGAACCTGACGTGAGAGGCGTCGAGGAAGGGGCGCGCGCGCCACAATTCCCGGTCGAGTCCACCGAGCGGCGAACCGCGATAGCCGGAGACGAAACCCGCCGTATTCAGATTCTCGCGTTCGTCGCGGTAGCGCTGCGTCAGAAGCAATCTGACCAGGGCTTGGAGCCCTGTGAGAAATAATGTGCCCGACTCCAGCCTGTAGCATTCATCCAGACGATCGATTTCGCGCAATTGCATACGGACGCATACTCTCACCGCCGTTCCGGGAGCCCGGCGTAACGCTATTATGGCCGTTTATCGGCCCGGCGGCACATACCGCCGATCGGCGGTGGTCGCCGCAAGGCTGCTTCGCTGTTCGTGCTGCGAGGGTCCCGACAGGCAGGCGCCTCACCGCTCCGCCGCGAAGCTCGCGGCAGTGCGGGGGGCTGCCGGGCCGGCATCCGGGCGCGTCGAAAGGGCTCGAACCAGCACCGCGGCATCGACGTTGCCGCCGGAAACCACAACGCCGATACACGAGTGCCGGGCATGACCGCCGCGCAGCGCCGCCGCCAGGGCAACCGCGCCCGACGGTTCGACCACGAGCTTCAGATGACGGGCTGCCAATGCGATCGCGTCGAGGACTTCATCGTCCCTGACATCGCATGCGCCGGCAAGCGTGCCCTTGTTGATCGCAAAGCTGATTGCGCCGGGCATGGCTGACATCAGGCCGTCGCAAAGCGTCGGCGGCAGCGAATCCAGTTTCTGCCGGCTGCCGGCCGCGAACGAGCGCGCGGTATCGTCGTAGCCTTCAGGTTCCACTGCATGTATCTCGCACTTCGGGAACACGGCCTTTAGCGCCAGTGAGCACCCCGCGATCAGCCCGCCCCCGCCGCACGGGATGAGCGCCGCGGAAAGATCGAGATTGCGTGCCTGCGCCGCGGCGGCAAGCTCCAGGCCGAGCGTGCCCTGGCCGCCGATGACGTCGGGATGGTCGAACGGCGGGACCAGCGCTGCGCCGCGCTCGTGTGCGACGGATGCAGCGATCTGCTCGCGATCGTCCGAATATCGATCGAACAGCACAACTTCGGCCCCGAGCCGGCGGACGCTCGACTGCTTGGTTTCAGGTGCGTCGCGCGGCATGACGATCGTTGCGGGCACGGCCAGCCACTGAGCCGCGAGCGCGACGGCATGCCCATGGTTGCCGGACGAGTACGCCACGACGCCGGCGCTGCGCTCGCCGTGACCGAGCAGCAGCAGCCGATTCAGCGCGCCGCGAATCTTGAAGCTGCCACCGTGCTGCAGGCACTCGGCCTTGACGAGCACGCGCGTTCCGGCACGCTCGTTGAGTACGGCCGATTCGAGCGTGGGCGTTGCGACGAGCCAGTCCTTCAGGCGCAATCGCGCTTCCATGACATCGCCGACGTCTGGAACGATGCTGCTCATTACCCCTGACCAATACCAGCACCGGACCGCAGGGGCAAGCACGGGACGCAACGCGTACCCGCTGACGCAGGGCGAATTCTTCGCGCCGCGGGCGAATCGATCGTTGCCAACCAGTGCTAAGGTAGCCGCGCTCATCGCAATGGCCACCGGAGCCCGGCTTTGACCGCTCGACCCCCGCTGCTGTCACTTGCAAATGTCGATGCGAGGATCGCGGGGACTCCTGTGCTGCACGGGATCAGCTGGGAACTCATCAAAGGCGCACACTGGGGCGTCGTCGGACCGAACGGCAGCGGCAAATCGAGCTTGCTCGGTCTCGTTGCGGGGACGCTCTGGCCCGCACCCGGCGCCGGGACTCGCAGCTACAGCTTCGATGGACGATTGCACCGCGACGCGGTCGAGGCACGGCGTCGAGTCACGCTCGTGGGCCCCGAACTTCAGGATCGTTACGCGAAGTGGGGCTGGAACTTCTCCGCGCTCGATGTCGTCCTGTCGGGCGTCTTTCGGCAGGACGTACCGCGCAAGCGGGCAAATCCCGCCGAGCTGATCCGTGCACGGGCCATGATGCGCGAGCTCGGGCTCGGTTCACTTGTCCAGCGGCCGTTTCTCGAACTCTCCCGCGGCGAACAGCGGCGCGTGCTGATCGCGCGGAGCATGGCGTTCAGGCCATCGATTCTGCTGCTCGACGAGCCCGCGGGCGGCCTCGATCGCAATTCCCGCGCGGTTCTCGACAAACTCTTCGTGCGGGTCGGGCGCGCCACGACCATTGTGGCGACGGCCCACGCGGCCGCAGACCTTCCTTCGATCGTGACCGCGGTGCTTTACCTTGAGAACGGACGCATTGTGAAGCGCACCACTCATCGTGGGAGTGCATCCGGAGATCCAGGGTCGCAAGCCCGCGAACACCGCGCTCCGGGTGCCCGGGAAGCTCCTGCGCCGGGAGACTCCACGGCCGTCCGGAACAGCGGACCGTTGATCGCGATCGACCGCGCCGATGTCTGGCTCGGAGAAAAACGCGTGCTGCATGACATTTGCTGGCGGCTCGACCCCGGCGAACACTGGCTCGTTCGCGGCGCGAACGGCGCGGGCAAGAGCTGCTTTCTGAAGCTCATTCACGCGCAGTTGCGGCCGGCGCGCGGCGGCACGGTCCGTTGGCCGGGGCTCGGCGACCCGAGCAGCGTGTGGGAGCTGCGACGCCAGATCGGTTTCGTTTCCGCGGAACTGCATGCCGCATACCGCTTTCCCTCGACCGTGCAGGACTGTGTCGCGTCGGGTTTCGCATCGAGCATCGGGCTCACGCGGCCGCTCACGGCCCGCCAGGCGAAGACGACTGTCGGGATACTCGAGCGATTTGCGCTTTCGGACCATGCGTCGCGGCCGCTCTCCACGCTGTCGTACGGCCAGCTCAGAAGAACGCTGCTCGCGCGCATGCTCGTCAATGCGCCTCGGGTGTTGCTGCTTGACGAACCGTTCGAAGGGCTCGATGAGCTGAGCCGCGAAGTCGTTCGGACCGAGTTCAACGCGTTTGTCGCCGCCGGAACCCAGCTCGTGTGCGCATCCCACCACAGCGACATCCGCACGCGCTTCACACACGAACTCGTCATCAGGGGCGGTCGAATAAGCGCCGCGACTACCATTCCAGCACCGAATGCGCGAGCATCGATCGATGGAATTGAGCGATAGAACGGTATTGATCACGGGCGCCGGGCGGGGTCTCGGCGCGGCAATGGCTGTCGGTCTCGCCGCGAAGGGTGCGGACATCGCACTTGTCGACATCGACGCCGCCACGCTTGCCGATACGCGTTCGAAGTGCGAGTCGCAGGGCGCCCGCGCGCGCTGTTACACCGCCAACGTCGCAGACGAGGACCAGGTTGCGGCGGTCTACGCGCGCACGGTACGCGACTTCGGCCGGCTTGACGTCTCGATTGCCAACGCCGGTATCCTGCGCGACGGACTGCTCGTGAAGGCTCGGGACGGCGAGTTCCTGGACAAGCTCTCGCTGTCAGACTGGCAGGCCGTGATCGACGTGAACCTGACCGCTGTGTTCCTGTGCGGGCGCGAGGCCGCCGAGCAGATGATCCGGCTCGGCAACGGCGGCTGCATCATCAATGTTTCGAGCATCTCACGGCACGGAAACTTCGGCCAGAGCAACTACTCGGCCGCCAAGGCCGCTGTCGCCGCGTTGACCGTTGTCTGGGCGAAGGAACTCGCGCGGCACGGCATACGCAGCAACGCGATAGCACCGGGCTTCGTCGAGACCGAAATCCTCGCCGCCATGAGGTCGGAGATCCTCGAGAAAATGGCTGCGTCGATTCCGGTCGGCCGGATCGGCCGGCCCGAGGAAGTCGCGCACGCCGCCGCCTTTGTCATCGAGAACGATTACGTCAACGGTCGGGTCATCGAGGTCGACGGCGGCCAGCGCCTGTAGCCCGACAAGGGCCTGCCAGGAGCCTGCGCGAGTCCAAGAAAAATGGCGCCACCGAAGTGGCGCCGAGTGTGGGAGCGTGAGCGAAAAAATTGCTGGCCGCGCTGCTCGAGGCAACTGCCGGCCAGCACAAAACAAGTGAATCAGGTCGGGTCCATCATCAGCTCAGGTTGTAGCCCTGCTCGTCGTGCAGCACGAGGTCGAGACCCTCTTCCTCTTCCTCCGCATTGACGCGAAGTCCGATGACGGCATCGAGCACCTTGAGCAGGATGAAGCTGACCACGCCGCAGTAGACGATCGTCGCAATGACGCCGACCGCCTGCAGCCCCACCTGGCTGGCGATGGTCGCACCTTCGGCAAGACCCGCGCCGCCGAGTCCGGCGTCGACGAAGACACCGGTCAGGAGCGCGCCGACAATGCCGCCGATGCCGTGCACTCCGAACGCATCGAGCGAGTCGTCGTAGCCCATGGCGTGCTTCACCTTGACGACCGCGAGATAGCACATCAGTCCCGATGCGGCGCCGATGACGAGCGCGCCCATGGGTCCGACGAAACCCGAGGCCGGCGTGATCGCGACGAGTCCGGCGACTGCGCCGGAGACCAGTCCTAGGGCGCTCGGCTTGCCGTGGTTGAACCACTCGAGGAACATCCAGGTCAGCGCCGCCGCTGCAGTTGCGATCTGGGTGACCGCCATGGCCATGCCGGCCACGCCGTCTGCCGCGAGTTCGCTGCCGGCATTGAAGCCGAACCAGCCGACCCAGAGCATGCCTGCGCCGACCATCGTCAGAACCAGGTTGCTCGGCTTCATCGCCGTGCGCGGATAGCCGCGGCGCCTGCCGAGAACGATCGCGGCCACGAGGCCTGCGACGCCGGCGTTGATATGGACGACTGTGCCGCCCGCGAAGTCGAGTACGCCGAGTCCGCCGAGCCAACCGCCGCCCCAGACCCAGTGCGCGATGGGTGCGTAGACGATCGTGACCCAAAGCGCCATGAACCAGAGCATCGCCGAGAACTTCATGCGCTCGGCGAATGCGCCGACGATGAGCGCCGGAGTAATGACCGCAAACGTGAGCTGGAAGATCGAAAAAACGGTCTCGGGGATCGTGCCGCTCACGACATCGACGCCGACGCCGGACATGAATGCCTTGCTGAAGTCGCCGATCACGCCGCCGACATCGTTACCGAATGCGAGGCTGTAGACGTAAAGCGCCCAGAGCACCGTCATCAGGCAGGTGATGGCGAAACACTGCATCATGACCGAGAGCGCGTTCTTGGCCCGCACCATGCCGGCGTAGAACAGCGACAGGCCCGGGATCGTCATGAAGAGCACGAGCGCCGTGGCCGTGAGCATCCAGGCGGTGTCTCCGGAGTCCAGAACGTCCTGCGCCGACGCGATTCCCGGTACGGCCAGGGCGAGCAGCGACCCGGTGCCGAGCCGCAATCCTTTCTTGCTGAAATTGAACTTCATCGTATTTGTCCTCCAGTCAGTCATAGCGCCTGGTCGCCGGTCTCACCCGTACGGATCCTCACCGCGTGGTCGAGACTGGAGACAAAGACCTTGCCGTCGCCGATCGAGCCCGTCGATGCGGCACTGACGATGGCCTCGATGGCCTGGTCGACGAGTGCGTCCGGAACGGCGGCCTCGATTTTCGTCTTGGGTACGAAGTCGACCGAGTATTCCGCACCCCGGTAGAGTTCGGGGTGGCCCTTCTGCCTGCCGAAACCCTTCACTTCAGTCACCGTGAGCCCCTGTACTCCGGTTTCGCCCAGGGCTTGGCGAACGTCCTCAAGCTTGAACGGCTTTACCACCGCCATAATGAGTTTCATGGTTCTCTCCTTGTGTCGTCGTTGGAACCGGTTCAGTCGGAACCGCCGATATCGATGCCCCGGGTCAGGCCCAGGACGAGTTGCCATTCGCCGCCGTCGGAACTGGGCCCCAGATCGTCGCTCTGGATCAGCGCAACCGATACATCGATGCCGCCGACATCCACGCCGTAACCCAGTTCGAAGTAGTCGCCGTCGAAGTCCTCGCCGAAGCTGCCGAAGGTGAAGTAGGGTCCCACCGAGGGTGATAGCGTGATCGACGTGAACGTGTAGTCCTGCGGTGAGCCGAAGCCGTCCCACTCGCCCGATGCGAAGTCGAGCGCGAAGATTCCGTACGAGAAGCCGAGGTTGATTTCCTCGTAAGTGTCGTCCCAGTCATCCGTGTAGTAGGAGCCGGTGTTGGCGTTCGACCAGCCGAAGTCGCCGGTTCCGCCGCCGTAGCCGAAGTACAGGTCCGGTTCGAGGCCCTCACCGACAGCGGCGCGCCAGGTG
>JAQAJI010000032.1 GCA_028278665.1 Candidatus Rariloculus versatilis | reverse complement strand
CTTTGAATGAAATTGAGTAGGGATTGTTATTTAATAGTCCTCCCCCTACTATACCATCCACTTCACGCTGAGCGATTTCTGAGGCAAATTCGGTATCAAGTACGAAGAAGACACTCTCACGAGCGCGCAACTTTCCAATGCTAAATCGACGTGGACGAACAACGTCAATCGAGGCCTTGTTAACACCGGAATTCTGTATCTGTTCCGAGGAAACGGTCAAACCATGTCGTTCGACGAAGTTCTTTGAAATTGCAGGTAAGCTACTACCAGTGTCGACAAGCAAATTTGCTGTTCTTCCATTAACGTGGAACTCATGGCGGTACATAGGTATTACGACGTGCGACGTACACGACGGAAGGATTGAAACCGCAGCTACAAGAAGAAGCAAATATTGGGGCCGGGAGCGGAAATGGCTAGCGTTTCTGGTTAACATACGATCTTCCTGCGTTTTTGGCATAAGCTTGCCCGTCAAGTAGACAGTTCGAGACGAAAGTTTCCGGCATCTCGCTAGCGAAACACAGACGGCGAGATCCGACCAAACTACTCGTGAGGACGGTGCTCGTTTTAGTTCATAGGTGGCGATCATTGATGTCGCACCCTTGGTCGACAAGGATTGTATCCCCAAAATAACATTTGTTGGATCGACTTGTATCTTATGAGTCTGCGTAAGCTTCCCCGTCAACGGGACAGTTCTAAAGTAGAGTTTCCGGCTGTTTCAATTCGTCGTCTGAACATGGCTGGGGGTATCCGCCCCAGGCTGTCGTGGGGACGTTCCTCGTTGTATTCGGCGATCCACTGACGTGTGATCTGGCGGACCGGGTGAAGCGATTCGAACACGCAGGCATCGAGCACCTCGTGTCGAAAGGTTCGAGTGAAGCGTTCGATGTAGGCGTTTTGATTCGGCTTGCCGGGCTGAATGTAATGGAGTCGGATGTCCAGGTCCGGGCACCAACCGGCAAACACCTCCGAGAGGTATTCCGGGCTGTTGTCGACCCGGATCGCGTCCGGCTTGCCTCGCCAATGCACCAGCCCATCCAGGGTGCGCACCACGCGGGCGCCGGGGATCGAGGTGTCGACCACAATGGCCAGCGCTTCGCGGACGCCCTCGTGGAGGATGTTCAGCGTGCGAAAGCGGCGGCCGTGATACAGCGTGTCGGACATGAAGTCCATCGACCATTGCGCATTGGCTCGAGCCTCCACGGCCATTGGGACCCGGACCCGTTTCGGCAATCGCCGCTTGCCACGCCGAGGCAAGTTCAGCTTCATCGCCTTGTACACGCGGTACACGCGCTTGTGGTTCCCGCCATGGCCTTGCAGGCGAAGCCGGTCGTAGCACATCCAAACCCCCCCCGCGGATGCTTCTCGACCACGGCGTTGAGCGCTTCAATGACAGCGCGATCCGCCAACTCCATTGACCTGACCGGTCGATACCCGCTCGAACGCGACAGTTTCACCGCGGCACACGCGCGTGTCCTGCTCAGCCCAAGACGCGCCACCCGATAGCGCGCCGCCTCGCGCTGGTCCGATGGCCTCAGTACCTTTTTTCGATTAGATTCTTCAGCGCGTAGTTCTCTCGGGCCAACCACGCAGGGGGAAGCTTACGGCGTCACCGTGCTCGCTACGCGTGATCGCGAGCATGCACGAGCCGGTAAAGGGCCGGTAGCACGACCAGCGTCAATAGAGTCGAGGTCAGGATGCCGCCGATGACGACGGTCGCGAGCGGGCGCTGCACTTCGGAACCGATGCCGGTGTTCAGAGCCATCGGGACGAAACCGAAAGACGCCACCAGCGCCGTCATCAACACCGGACGAAGCCGTGTCAGCGCACCTTCGATGATCGCCTCGTCGCGCGGCACCCCCTTGCGGCGCAAATCACGTATGAAGGAAACCATCACGAGGCCGTTGAGCACGGCGATGCCCGACAGCGCGATGAAGCCGACTGCAGCGGAGATCGAGAACGGAATCCCGCGGATCAGCAAGGTTGCGATCCCACCGGTCAGCGCAAGCGGTACGCCGGAAAAGATGACGGCCGCGTCGCGGAACGTGCCGAGCGCCATGATGAGCAGAACCGCAATGATCAGCAGCGTCATCGGGACGACGATCGCGAGCCGGTTGGCAGCGGACATCAGGTGCTCGAAGGTCCCGCCGTACTCCACCCAATACCCCGGCGGCACCTCGACATTCGCCTCGACCGCGGCCTGCACATCGGTCACGAAAGAGCCGAGATCCCGGCCGCGCACATTGGACGTCACGACCACGCGCCGCTTGCCGTTCTCCCTCGGTACCTGGTTGTAGCCGATCGCTACGCCAAGGTTCGCGACCTCCCTGAGTGGAACGAAACCGCCGGAGTCGAGCGGCACGGGCAACGTGGCGAGACGGTCCGGATCGGACCGCAGTTTCTCGGGCAGGCGCACGACGATATCGAAACGGCGGTCGCCCTCGTAGATCTGCCCGGCGACGACTCCGCCGAGCGCGGTCGCCACCACGTCCTGAAGCTTCGCGACAGTAAGGCCGAACCGGGCGAGCACCTCACGCTTCGGCGCAATCGTCATGACCGGCAGGCCCGTGGACTGCTCGACGGCAACGTCGGCGGCGCCGGGCACCCGATTGACGGCCTGCTCGATCTCGGCGCCGAGGCGGATGAGTTCGTCGAGATCGTCGCCGAATACCTTGACGGCGAGTTCGGCCCGCACGCCCGCGATGAGTTCATTGAAACGCATCTGGATCGGCTGCAGGAATTCGTAGCGGTTGCCGGGCACCGGCATCACGAGGGCTTCGAGGTCGGCCACGACCGCTTCCCGGGGCTTGTCCGGATCGGGCCACTCGGCGCGCGGCCTGAGCATGATGAAGTTGTCTGTGACGCTTGGCGGTACCGGATCCGTCGCGATCTCTGCACTGCCGATCTTGGTGAACACCCGCTCGACCTCGGGCATCGTCATGATCTCGGTCTCGAGCCGTCCCTGCATCTCGATAGCCTGCTGCAGCGACGTGCCCGGGATGCGCAGCGCGTGCATCACCATGTCGCCCTCATCGAGGTTCGGGATGAACTCGGTGCCGAGCCGCGTCGCGGAGAACCCGCCTGCGGCCATGATCGCGAGCGCCGCCGTGACCGTGAGCCATCGGAACCTGAGCGCAGCCGTAACGACCGGACGATAGACGCGCCGCGCGCCGTCGACGATGTAGTTCCTGCGCTCGCGAACGGGGCGCCTGAACAACAGCGCGACGGTCGCCGGCACGAACGTCACGGACAACACCATCGCGCTCGCAAGGGCGATGACGACGGTCGTCGCCATCGGATGGAACATCTTTCCCTCGATCCCCGACAGGGCAAAGATCGGGATGTAGACCGCCATGATGATGAAGACGCCGAAGAGCGCCGGCCGGATGACCTCGCGCGTCGCAGCGAGCACGACACCGAGGCGTTCGTTGAGCGGCTGCATCCCGGCGCGGCTCGCTTCGCTCAACCTGCGCAGACAGTTCTCGACGATGATGACGGCGCCGTCGACGATCAAACCGAAGTCGAGCGCCCCGAGGCTCATGAGGTTGGCACTGACGCGGGTCTGCACCATGCCGGTGATCGTCATGAGCATGGCGAGAGGAATGACCGCGGCCGTCAAAAGCGCCGCGCGCACATTGCCGAGCAGGAGAAAGAGAATGACGATGACCAGCAGCGCACCTTCGACCAGGTTGTTTCGCACGGTCACAAGCGTCGCGTCGACAAGCTCGGTGCGGTCGTAGACGGCGGTCGCCGTAACCCCGGGCGGCAGGCTCGGGGCGATCTCCTCGAGTCTTTCGGCCACCGAATTGGCCACGGCACGGCTGTTCTCGCCGATGAGCATGAACACCGTGCTCATGACGACCTCGCGGCCGTTCTGCGTCGCGGCACCGGATCTGAGCTCGAGACCCGGACCGACGCTCGCGACATCGGAGATTCTGACCGGTACGCCGTCGAACTCGGCGATCACGAGTGCGGCGAGGTCCGTGGAGTCCGCAGCCTGGCCCGGCACGCGCATGAGCAGTTGCGCGCCGTTGTACTCGATGAAGCCGGCGCCGCGGTTGTCGTTGTTCTCGCGCAGCGCCTGCAGCACGTCGTCGTAGGTCAGGCCGAAGGCCAGGAGTTTCGCCGGATCGGGAGCGACGAGAAACTCCTTCTTGTAGCCGCCTACCGGATTGACCTCGACGACCCCCGGTACACGCAGCAACTGCGGCCGGATGATCCAGTCGTGCACGGTGCGCAGATCGGTCGGTGTGACCTCGGAGCCGTCCGGATTGCGCGCGCCGGGCTCCGCATCGACCGTGAACATGAAAATCTCGCCGAGCCCGGTGGCGACCGGACCAAGTGCAGGTTCGATCGATGGCGGCAAGGTGCTGCGTGCGACTCCGAGGCGCTCGGCCACCTGCTGGCGCGCGAAGTAGACGTCGGTCCCGTCGAGGAACACCACCGTGATCTGTGACTGGCCGTAACGCGAGATCGAGCGCGTATAGTCCAGCCGCGGCAGTCCGGCCATGGCGTTTTCGAGCGGGAAGCTCACCCGCTGCTCGACCTCGAGCGGTGTGTAGCCGGGTGCGCGCGTATTGATCACGACCTGGACGTTCGTGATGTCCGGTACGGCGTCGATCGGCAAGCGCGTGAAGTTCCACGCGCCTATGCCGGCAACCAGCAGCACCAGGAGCAATATCAGCCCGCGCCGTTCGACCGAGAACCTGAGTATCGCGTCGAGCATGAAGTATCAGGCTCTTGTCAGTGGTCGTGAGTGGCGCCGGTCTTCTCGACGTCGGCCTTGATCAGGTAGCTGTTCTCGGTCACATAGATCGTGCCGGGCTCAAGCCCGCCGAGCACTTCGGCCCAGTCGCCCGCCTGCCGGCCAAGCTCGAGCATCCTGACTTCGTACTCGTCGCCAAACTTGGCATACACGACGGTGAAGTCGCGAAAGCTCTGCAGCGCGCTGCGCCTGACGGCGAGCGGCACGGTCTCCTCGGCGACCCGGACTTCGGCGCTCACATAGGTACCCGGAGCCAGCGTTCCCTCGCTGTTGTCGAGCACCGCGCGCGCGGTGACGGCCTGATTCGAGGCTGCGAGCACATCAATGTAGGAAATTGTTCCGGTAAGCCCAACGCCGCCCGCGGCCGGCGTTACGACCACGTTCGCACCGACGCTGACGCGGCCTCGATCGCCCGGAAACACAGCGAGATCGGCCCAGACCGTGGACGTGTCGACAATCGTGAAGAGCCGCCGTCCGGCGGTCTGTTCGCCGGCGTTCGCGTTGCGCTCGGTGACGACACCGGCAATCGGAGCACTGATCTCGTAGGACTGGAGGCTCTCGTTGCTCTCCACGGTCGCGAGCGTCTGGCCTTCGCTGACGCGTTCACCAAGCATGACCGGCACCGACTCGAGAACGCCATCGAAACGTGCGCTGACTTCGCGCACCAATTCCGTCGCCGGCACGATCGTGCCGTAGAGCGTGACCGTTTCCTCGATCACCGCGGACCCCGCCGCCATGGTCCCGATCCCGAGCGCGACCGCCATCTCGGCATCGATTCGGGTACGTCCCTCGAAGCTGTCGTACTCCCAATGGTGGCGCCGGCCTTCGTACTCGACGTCGACCGTGACGACGAACGAGTGCGGCTCGTAGACGAGGGCATCGCCACGCAAGAATTCGCCCTGGGCAATGAAATTGTGTTCGTCGACCGCACCGCCGAGACGGTCCAGCGTCACGCGAAGATCGACGCGACCCGGCGCGACCGGCCTGCCTGCATCCGTCGCCCAGGCGCGAAACTCCGGCGGCACGCCGGTTTCGTAGACGGCAAGCTCGAGCGCGAAATCTCCGTCGACGAGCAGTCGGCCGTTGTTCGGGCCGCGCGGCTCGGCTTCTTCGGCTGCCATCTCGCCGGGCGCTGAAGCGGAACCGGATTGCCCGCCGCCATCGCAAGCGGCGACGAGCAAGCAGGAAAGCGAGACCAGACCGATCCTGCAAGCGAGTGAAGCGGCGATCGGACGCCGACGACCAGGATTCCGGCGCGCTGCGGGCAGCGCGAACCGCTTGTCGCCCGACTGTTTCATGGGGCGCCTTCCATGGAACAAATACGTAACTTATTGATTTCTGGCGGAGAGCGGTCGTTTGTTCCCTCGCGTCCACGGGCCGGCGCCGCCGGGTTCACTACTTGCATGGAAGTACTTTCTTCCCTCAGCGTCAGCGCGCCGTTTGCCGGGGTGAAAACTCCTGGTACACGACCGCCACGGCGCGGGCGGCGACCGCACCGGCCCGCCGGACTCACCGGGCGCCTCCTTGCGCCTCGGACGGCAGCGCAGCCTGAACGCCGGTCAGGCGCTCGATCTCGACGACGACCTCGTGCGCGGCGATGCTGGCTTCGAGAAGATCGTTGTTGGCCTGCAGCAGTTCGCCCTGCACGACGCTCCATTCAAAGTAGCCGTAGCGGCCAAGATCGTAGGCCCGCCGCGTGTCGACGAGCGCCGTCTGAAGGCGCGGTATCACTTCATCGCGCAAGCCCGCGGCAAGTTGCAGATTGTGATTGAGTTCCTGGTGGAGCACGAACAAGGCAGTTTCGATGACGATGCGGGTTGCCGCGGCTTCGGCCTCGGTACGCGCGATATCGGCGCGCGCTTCGGCGACGCGCCCGAGGTTCCGACCGCCCGTGCGCAACGGTATGGCAAGCGTTCCGACGAGGACGACTTCGTCGGTGGCCTCGATGCGCCTGAGTCCCGCCGATGCGCGCCAGTCGGGGCGGCTCTGCGCCTGGGCGACCCTGAGTTCGGCCTCGGCAAGCCGCTGCGAGGACATGTACCTCGCAAGTTCCGGATTGCCGTCCGCGCGCGCGAGCAGAGCCTCGAACGGCTCGAGCAGCGGCAGCGTTGCGATGTCACCCGCGACGACCGCGAAGTCCGGTTCCGTGTCACCCCACTGCGCGCTCAGGCGGTGGTAGGCGGAGACGAGTTCGTGCTCATCGTTCTCCTGGTCGAGTGCGGCTCGCGCAAGCCCCGCCTCTGCGCGGGCGAGCTCGGCCTCGAGCGCGCTCCCGGCCGCAACTCGATCCCCGACGGCCGCGACCGTTTCTTCGGCCAGCCGCACGGCCTCCATCGCATTGCCTAGACGCTCCTGATAGGCCAGACAGGCAAGGAAGCGACGCGCGGTCTCGGCGGCCGCATCGAGCAGCGCGATTTCGGCGTCGACGCTACTGAGCGCGACACCTGCCCTCGCCGCCGAGACTCGCCGCTCGCGAACGCCGCGCTCGAGGATCCAGGCAACGGACACCGTAGCCTCGGCGCTCCTGAGGCCGCGGTGCACGGAGCTGCCAAGCAAGTCCTGCAAGGCCACGTCGAGTTCCGGGCCGGGCGGGATCCGCGCCTGTGTGAGCCGTCCCTCGGCTGCATCGATCTGGTATCCGACAGCGACGAGGCCGGGATTGGCCGAGGCGGTCCTGAGCACGGCTTCCTCGAGAGTCAGGGTCCCGAGGTCGGTCGGCGCGTCGTCCTGCGCCGAGGCTGCCGTGACGCACATCGCCAGCCACATGCAAACCCAAAGACCAATCGAGCTTAAACGCCGCATAGCACCAAACTCCAGGAACTCGCGGCCGACCGAAACCGCCATCGTCCCGGCCGGCCGTGAACAGGGGGCAGCAATAACACAGGAGCCAAGCGCGTACAAATCGGCGGCCGCGCGTTCCTGTTGCCGGGAGTCACACTACCTGTCCCTTGAAACACGCGGCAAATATCTCCTTGTACGCTGCGCGCTCACAAACCCTGCGTGCGGGGGTTTCAACACGGCGGCCGGGCTGACCAAGGGACTGGCGAACTCACATCCCTGCGGGAGGACTTCAAGCAATCGGTAGTCTGCCTCCCCTTGCGCTTGCCGCGTATCGGGGCCCATGGCTGTGACAGGGGATGCAAGTGCCTGACAGCGGCGGGGTCGGTACAATCTGCACATCGCCAGATGGCAGAATCGTCACATGAGGATACGCGGTATGGCAAAGATCCGAAGCCAGCACGGACGCACCTGCCGTTGTGCAAGCCAACTCGCCGCAGTGATCGTCTTGCTGACGATTGCCTGCGTGCCGGCGCACGCCGTGACCAACGTCGTGCTCTTCGTCGCCGACGATCTCGGCTGGAACGACATCGGCTACCACGGTAGCGAGATTCGTACGCCGACGCTCGACAGGCTCGCGGCAGAGGGGATGGTCCTCGACCGCTTCTACGTGCACCCTGTGTGCTCTCCGACGCGCAGCGCGCTAATGACGGGCCGTTCACCGCTCAGGACCGGTGTGCTCATTCCTTTCGAGCCGTGGTTCAGCACGGGACTGCCGATGAGCGAGAAGTTGCTGCCGGAGTATTTCAAGGACGCGGGCTATCGGACGCTCGCCGTCGGGAAGTGGCATCTCGGCCCAAATCACGTCATGTACCACCCCTACAATCGCGGTTTCGATCACTTCTACGGACACCTCGGCGGGTTCATCAATCACGAAATGCACACGATCTGGCGCGGAGTCGACTGGCAGCGCAACGGCGTAACGGTGCACGAGGAAGGCTACGCTACCGACCTGATCGCGGACGAGGCCGTGCGCCTGGTCCGGGAGCACGACACGGAAACGCCGCTGTTCCTCTACGTTCCCTTCAATGCGCCTCACTCACCGTTGCAGGCGCCAGCCGACGCGGTCGCCGAGTACAGCGACATCAGGGACCTCGATCGCCGCATCTACGCCGCGATGGTGACCGAGATGGACGGCGCCATCGCGCGGGTTCTCGCCGCGCTCGACGACGCCGGGCTCGGCGACGACACGCTCGTGATGTTCATGAGCGACAACGGAGGAGAGGAAAACCTCGGCGCCCACAATGGTCCGTTCCGTAACGGCAAGGGCAGACCGTGGGAGGGCGGTATCCGCGTACCCGCGCTGATGTGGCTGCCGGGCGAACTCGAAGCCGGCTCGCGCTACGAAGGCATCGTCGCCGTCGAGGACATCCTGGCGACCTTCATGGCGGCCACGGAAATCGACGCCGAGTGGCCGCAACCCCTCGACGGCGTGAACCTCTGGCCGGCGCTGACATCCGGCGAGCCTGTCGAGGACCGCACCATCGTGCTCGCGCGGCACAACCACGAGCAATACTCGATCGCCTACATCGACGGCGGCTGGAAACTCGTGCAGATGCCTGGCGCGACGCCCGACGCGCCGGCCTACTCGCTGTTCCGGATCGACGAAGACCCCTACGAAGAGAACGATCTGGCCGCGGAGCAGACAGACGTTCTCGATCGCCTGATCGGCGAGCTTGAGGCCCTGCCGCGTGCCCCGGTCGTCGGCAGGGACGACCCGCCCATACCGACGGACACCGGACTCGGTGGACCGATGTCGATCCCCCCCGACCGACGGTCGGTGAACCGCGAGCCCTGGGCGGAGTCCGCGCGAACGGACTGACATGCGCCGCTGACAACCGAGCAAGCCATGGACTGACTCTCGGCACGTCCGTGGCTTGCAAGGTGTGCTCCCCCGATGCGGCCCGACAATCGATCGGGGACCACAAGCGCAAGCCAGCGTCGCCCGCGGGTCCCCCGGTGGCGAACGGCGTCAGTGCGTGAACGCCCAGATGGCGAAATTGACCCCGAGCCTGAAGGCATCGGCGGCGGGCTCCAGAGGCATCTGCGGCTCGTCGTACCAGTCCCAGAAGTTGGCGAGATCGTTGTTGTGGCCGGCCGCGATCGCAAGTTCCCCGCGGTCGTTCATGATCCCGTAGTAGACGATCCGCCCGCCAGGCACATACGGCGACATGCGGTTGAGATCATCGAGATCGAAGTGCGTGTGCAGCACGCGGTGATCGTCGAGAATCTGCACGAACGGCCTGTCCGGGAACGCCCGAGCGACCTGCGCGCGCATCGTTTCGATCTGCACCGTACCGTCGAAGTCGTCCATGAGCACGAAACCGCCCCGCTCGACGAACTCTCGCAGATTGATGACCTCCTGCTCCGTAAGTTCCATCTCGCCGGGTTCGGAAACGTAGGCGAACGGGTAGTCGAAGACCTCGGGACTGCCGAGCTCGACGATCCTGAATGATGCAATCTCGACGTCGATCCCGGTCGAATCCTTGATGAACTGATTGAGGTTCTCATCGGAGCTCGGGTAGTTGTGCGACCAGCCCATATGGCCGATGAGGCCGTTCGTACCGAACCGCCACCGCGCGACGACGAGTTCGGTCGCCGGCGGGTTGTTCTGCTCGATCCGGAAGCCGCGCCTGAATCCTTGTGCTTTGGCGAGCAAGGCTGCGCCGAGGGCTATCGCGATGACCGCAACCGGAGCGATCGATTTGAGGCGGTTCATTCGGGTCGTGTGTTCTATCGGGCAATACCGAGAAAGACGAGGATGGATATCTCGAGCTGCCGCATGTCCGCGTCGGACAGCGTGCCGATGCGTCGGCTCAGACGCTCCCGCCGGATCGTGGTGATCTTGTCGGTCATGACACGAGTGGTTTCCTCAAGTCCGTTCTCGTTGCTTGGGGAGAGCGCAATACGAAACAACGGAGCGTCGGTTGGATCGCCGGTCAACGCGCAGACGGTCACGGAACCGGTGTACGAGAAGCGATCGTCCTGAACGATTACGACAGGACGGGGTTTTCCGGTGTAGTCACCTCCACCGGCGGCAATCCACAGCTCTCCCCGTTTCACCCGATGTCGATCTCACTGATGGCATCGACAAAGGTCTGGTCAAACTCGGCATGCTCACTGCTCGCTACCGCCCGAGACTGCCTGCGAGCCTCTTCGGAAAATCCGGGTGCACGGGTGTCGGGCACCCAAAGCTGCAACGGGCGCAGCCCCTTTTCACGCAAGCGAGCGCGATGCTGACGAACCTTTTCGCGGACAGATTCCGGAGTTCTGGAGGCGCTTGTCACAAACTGCTTCCCCAAGGGTTACATGTAACCGAGGATAAAGCGCTCGGCACCGAGGTGCAAGGCCGCAGGCCATTCGCCCATGAACAACGCTATCTCAATGTCGTTGACACCTTCCGGCTACTTGGCCAGCGGATCAGGCCGGACCTGGAAGTGCACAACGAGCGGGCGCGTGCCCTGCCCGCCTTCCATGAGCCACGGGGTGCGGTCGCCGCTAGGAACCCAGAGTCCGCGGCCCTTCCAGCCGGCATCCGGGTCGTCGATGCGGCCCTCGAAACCCTTCGTGTAGAAGCCGAGCGGATAGGGAATTCGCATCGTCACGAATTCGCCGTCGACGAAAGCGTGCACGCCGTCGAAGAGGTTGGCCGTCGCGATCGGCGTGTTGGCGCCGAGCCCGGAAGCGTTGCGCTGATCGACCCATGTGTAGTAGCTCGATTCGACGCTGAATTCAGGTAGCTCGGCGAAACCGGGTCCCGGGAAGCGGTGGAAAGTCCAGCCCTCCGGACAATGGTCGCCCGTTGCCATGGGACCGTTCAGCGGCCCCTCACACTTGCTGCGGTCGAACTCGCCGAGGTGACCGCTGCCGAGCGACACCCAGATCACGCCGTTGCGATCGATGTCCGCGCCGCGCGAAGCGAATCCGGGCAGCGGAACGTTGAACGCCTCGGCCAGCGTCGTCTCGGGCGGATTCGGGCCGGGTTCGAGTCGTACGACTCCGCCGGGGAACGTAAAGCTCCATGATCCCCATATCGACCCGTCGGCGGGGTTCGGCATGACCGCGTAGAAGCGCGCCGGGATCCGCATGTCGAGTTCGGGATCCAGCGGCTCGCCGGGCTCGACCCAGTCGTCGCGCCGCCCGTTGCCGTTGGTGTCGAGGATCGCCGGCGCCCAGCCCTGCGAACTCACGTAGTCGCCGGTCGCGAGGAACTGATCGGTGTCGAGCCAGCCGACCACGTCCCCGCCGCCGCTGGTCCACAGCGTGTTGTAGGCGTCCTCGGCGAACTGCAGGTGATGGGTCGAGTAGCAGGTCGGGATGGGTGTGTACTCGCCGGTCTCCTGGTCGTAGACCGATAGATGCCTGCCCGTACGCGTGGTCGGGAAGAGTTGCGCGGAAGGATGATCCGAACCTTCGCGGCAGAAATCGGGATTGTCCGGGCCGCGCACGCGGGCCGTGTACCAGACACGTCCGTCCTGATCGAGCATCGGGTTATGGGCATTGGCGCGGCTGTCCCAGATTCGCTCCTCGCCCCAGTACGGCGATGGCATGCCGATCGGATCGTCATTCGTCGTCGGCGTGTCGGGATCGAGAACCGTCGCGAAGAACGTCGTGTCGGTGTTTGTCACCGGATCGAGAATGGGAAAGGTGTCGGTGCTCAGTTCCGGCGCGCCGTAGATCCTGCCGTAGGCGTTGACCGTCGGGTCGCGCCGATCGGTCGTCGACAAATCGTGCAGATAGGACTTCTCGTCGGCCCAGTCCCTGACCGTCGCGACGACGTTGCGCTCGAGGCCTTGCGGCCGCTCGGGAATATGCGACGGCGTCTCGCCCGCGGCGATGCGATCCGTCCAGTCAGCGAGATACTTGAACGGTACGCCGTTGAGCCGCTGTGCGAGCGGCCCGATCATCTGCGGCGCCGCCTGACCGGACTGAACGCGGCGAATCCAGCGTTCCTCGGACGATTCGATATCGCTGAACGCGTCCGGGAACGTGCGCGTCGAGAGCTGACCCATCTGGTGACAACCGACGCAGGTCTGGTTCTTCATGACGGCGAGGTACTCGTTCATGCCGCCGGGAAGATGCGCAACTTCGCTCTCGTCCGGCAAGTCCATCATCGCGTACCAGGCGGCGGCGGGGTAGACCTGCGCGGCCACCTCGGCGCTAGGCGCAATGATCGCCGTGAGGTCGAGTGCGTCGCCGGGCCGGCCGGCAACCTTGTCCGAGTCCGCTAGACCGTATCCGCGCACCCAGACCTCGTAGTCGGCCTCGGGCAGATCGGGAACGACGTAACGGCCCTCATCGTCTGTGACGACGATCTTCGCGTAACGAGTCTCGAAGTCGTCGGTCTCGGCGATGACCCAGGCGCCTGCCTCAGGACCGTTTTCGCTTGTAACCACGCCGCCGATGTCGTCGGCATCTATATCCACTCCCTGGGCCTGGGCGCCCGCAGCACACGCGAACATCAGCGCAGCCGCTGCAGCAGGAATAAGCCGGAGATATCGTGATGTAGTCATGCCATTTCCCCCGTCGATCCGACCGTCACGGCAACTCGCCGCTCGCTCGATTCTAACCCAAGAGCGGCAGCTGTCCCGGCGCGATTTACGACAGAGAAACACCCGTCACACGGCCGTTCCGGCCGCGCGATGGTTCTCCGTCGCATCCCGACTCGTGTTGCTATACTCGAACGCTCCTCACTTTCACCATCGCGGAGGCAACGACGACCATGTCCAGACCAAACCGACTCCTGGTCCTGTCGGGCGCCGGAGCGTTTCTGGCTGTTGCGCTTTCAGCATCGGCACACCACTCGCGCGCACTGCACTTCGATATCGAGCAGGAAATTACCCGGGAGGGTGTCGTGTCGAGTTGGCAGTGGCGCAATCCCCATCCGTTCATCTTTCTCGATGTCACCGTGGTAAGCGGCGAGACGGAAAGCTGGGCCGTGGAACTGCACAACTCGGTTGCCATGACGCGCCGGGGCTGGTCACCGGAAACAGTCGCCGTTGGAGATCACCTGACGATAACCGGATCGCCGGGCAGGGACGGCCGCAGGATCATGACGCTGAGCAGCGTCCAGCGCGCCGAAGATGGCTGGGAATGGCGCGGCTTCGGTTTTCGCAATAACGACTAGGCCGGGGGCAATGATGAGAATCACACAGCGATCGCGGCATGCGCTGGCCGCCGGAGTTGGACTGACGGCGCTGTTCGCGGCCAACGCGGCAACGGCACAGCAGGACTTTTCCGGATACTGGGAACCGCTGATACACGAAGATGCGCGCTATCGCGGCGGCGAAGGCGCTCACAAGGGCGACTACTCCGGGATTCCCCTGAACGCCGAAGGCCGCCGAGTGGCAGATGCCTGGGACCCCGACGAATACTATCTGCCGGAACTGCAGTGCGCGCCGCACGGTGCGGCCTACATCATGCGCGGCCCGGTGCGATTTCACCTCGACTACGAGGACGACGACACGCTTCTGATGCGCATGGAACTGCAGGAACAGGAACGCAGGTTCTATTTCGATGGCCGCGAGTGGCCGGGCGGCGATCTCCAGTGGCAGGGGCATTCGACAGCCCGCTGGGACGGTGAAACCCTGACGGTCGTGACGACACACATGCGGCCGCGCTATTTGCGCCGCAACGGCGTCCCCCACAGCGAGAACGCCGTGATGACGGAACACTACGTGCGCCACGGCGACTACCTGACGGTCATCGCCATCGTCGAGGATCCCCAATACCTGACGGCTCCGTTCGTGCGCAGCAGCACCTTCGTGAGAACCGATCCGTTCGAGTTCATTCCGTATCCCTGCGAACCGATCATCTGGCCGAACGGCGTGCCAGGAGTTTGAGCGCGGACTTCAGCAAACGTCGGCCGGAGCCGACATTCCGCGCTGCTGCGAAGTCCCAACGGCAGGTCAGTACCGCCGGTTCAAACTGCCGCGCTCACCTGCGACGACACCGGAAAGTCCCGACGCGTCGGTGGAGATAACCATGACAAGACTGCAAGGACCAGTATCGTTCGCCCTCCTGACTGTGACCGTCCCGTTTGCAGGTCTCGCGGCCGCCGAGTGCGGCGCCATCGCCGAGCTTGCACCCGAGGGAATGACGATCACCGAAGCGACCGCCATGCCGGTTTCAGACGATGCCCCGGTCGCCCACTGCCTCGTGCGCGGCCGGATGGCTGAACGGACCGGCAGCGACGGCAACTCCTATGCGATTACCTTCGAACTCAGGCTGCCGGATGACTGGGCGGGGCGGTTTGCACACCAGTTCAACGGCGGCAACGACGGCGCGGTCGTACCGGCTTTCGGCCGGCTGAACGTGCAGCCGGAGGGCGACAGTGCGCTCGCGCGCGGTTTCGCGGTCGTCTCGAGCGATGCCGGGCATGACGGCTCCGCACATCCCGACGCCGGACTCGCCGGCGGCAACATCTTCGGTTTCGATTTTGAGGCGCGCCGTGATTACGGCTACGGTGCCGTGGCGAAGCTGCACCCGGCCGCCATCGCCCTGACCGAGGCCTGGTACGAAGCGCCGGTTCAATACACATACGGGTTCGGCAGTTCCAACGGCGGGCGTCACGCCCTCATCGCCGCGAGCCGCATGGCGGAATCCTTCGATGGCCTCATTGCCGGTTATCCCGGTTTCAGGCTCCCGCGTGCGGCGATCCAGCACGCATGGGACGTTCAGACATTTCGCAGCGTTGGCGACAACCTGGCGGAAGCCTTCTCACGCGACGAATTGAACACCGTTGCCGCGCATGTCCTGCGTGCCTGCGATGGGCTTGACGGTCTCGACGATGCGCTCATCTTCGACATCGACGCCTGCCAGACGGCGTTCGACCCCGCGTCGCTCGTGTGCGGCTCGGCTGCATCGGATGATTGCTTGCCTGAATCGAAAGTCGCCGCACTCGTGCGAATCTTCGGCGGCCCGCGCAACAGCGCCGGCGAACAGCTCTACAGCGAATGGGACTGGGACGCCGGCATCGCTTCGGATGGCTGGCGAAGCTGGAAACTGGAGAGCCCCGTACCGGCATGGGACTATCGACCGATCATCGCCGTCATGGGAGCAGGATCCCTGGCGCAGGTGTTCACGACCCCGCCGACGCCATTGGCAGGCGACCCGGCAAGCCTCGAGGCCTTCCTCCTGGCGTTCGATTTCGATACCGACGCACCGAAGGTCGACGCGACGAACGCCGACTTCCCCGAATCCGCCATGCAACTCATATCGCCGCCCGATGCCGACTCGCCCTCGCTCGAAGCGTTCGAGGCGGCCGGCAGCAAACTCATCGTGTTTCACGGTGTTTCCGACCCGGTATTTTCGTTCCGCGATAGCGTGAACTGGTATGCCAGGCTGCTCGGGAACAACCCTGACGCGGCCGCCTTCACTCGTCTGTATGCGGTCCCCGGCATGCCGCATGGCCCGGGAGGCGTTGCGCCGGACCGGTTCGACGTCCTTGGCAAGCTGGTCGACTGGGTGGAACACGGTAGCGTGCCGGAGTCCATCGTCGCCACAGTCAGGGATGGCAACGATTCCGCGCCCGAAAGCTTGCGCGGGGCCACCCGGAAGCTTTGTCCATGGCCTGCGGTCGCTCAGTACACTGGGGACGATCCGTCCTCGGCCGACTCGTTTAGCTGCAGCGACACGCAATAGCCGTCCACGCGAGACGCGGGCAATCGAGTAACCCGCCCGGAACCTGGCCATCGCTGCGGCGACGGCGCACGTACCTGACCGGGCAAACGCAGGCACATGGCGCTCGGGTCCGCGGCAAACGCTGGCACGTGGCGCCCGAGTCCGCAGCAAACGCGCTACACTGCCGGTTCGTCGCATAGATTCTGTGCAGGGGGATCGAAATCGTGAACGCTTCCGGCCGTCTCACTCCTGGTCGCGTCGGATGCGCGGCCGTTGCCCTGGCGATGCTCGCGTCCGGTTCGGCACAGGCCCAGATCCGGATTCTGCAGACGAACTCGCGGGACTCGATCCTCCACCTCATCGATCCCGAAACCCAGCGGATCATCGGCGAAATCCAGGACATTCCCGTTGCCCACGGCGTTACCGCCGCTCCGGATGGCAGCCGCATCTACGTGAGCGGGGAAGCCGAAACCGCGTTGAAGGTCTACGACTCCCAAACGCTCGAACTCATCAAGAGCATCCCGCTGTCGGCGCGGCCGAACAACATCTCGATCACGCCTGACGGCAGCAAGCTCTACGTCGCCATCATCGCGCCGCCGGGTGCGATCGACGTCATCGACACGGCCGCGCTCGAGAACGTCAAGACCATCGACGTGCCTGGGGGTATTCACAACATCTATGTCACACCGGACGGCCGAAACGTCATTGCCGGTTCCATCGGCGGGCGGCGGCTCACAGTCCTTGACACCGCCACGGACGAGGAAGTCAGGGCGTGGGAGGGCGAGGCGATCAGGCCGGTCACGATGACGACGAAGCCCGACGGCTCAACGGACAAGCTCTACATCCAGGTATCGGGGCATCACGGTTTCGTGGAGTTCGACTGGGATACGCGGCAGGAGGTCACGCGAATCACGCAACCTGACGTGCCGCCCGAGGAACGCTACGACAGCCACTACAACGGAGCCCCGGCGCACGGCATCGGCGTGTCTCCGGACGGCACGACGCTGTGGTCGACGAGCCGCATGAACAGCCACGTCTACGTTTATTCGCTGCCCGACCTCGAACTCGTGACGGGGGTCCGGACCGGAACCGATCCGGACTGGGTGACGTTCACGCCCGACAACCGGTATGCCTATGTGGCGAATGCGGTCTCCAACAGCGTTTCGGTCATCGACATGGAGACGTACGAGGAAGTCACGCAGATTTCCGTGGGCGAGTCGCCGAAGCGCAACACGATCCTCAGACTGCCGGGTACAGATCACTAGTTGAGCCCGTTTCTTCAAGCATGGCGCGGCTTGCTGCCCGGCCGGATCGTCATCTGCGCAGTCTCGGCCGTGATCGCCGGCTGCGCGAGCCAGTCGCCAAGCCCCGGTACTGCTGAGGCTGCCGAGCCGCCACAGGTTTCGTCGCATGCAGCCGTGCCGGTACCGCGTTCGGCACCCGAGCCTCGCGCCGAACCTGAATCCGAACCGGAGACGATTCGAAGAGGTGGCGCAACTGCCGTGCCGGCAATCGACACCGCCGTGGATGCCGGCGTCGAACTGCCCCCCGGTCCCGGCCGAGACCTCCTGGTCTCAGCCTGCCTCGATTGCCACGACCTCGGCGGACTCACGCTCTTCAGCAGCTTCTACACGCGCGAAGACTGGCGCACACTCGTGCTAACGATGGTCGAAACGGGTGCGAGCATCGCTCCCGCGGAGGTCGAAGCGATCTCCGATTACCTTGGCCGGCACTTCGGCATCGGATCGCCCTGAGCGGACTCGGGACCGATTCTCCGACGGGCTTGCCCGGTGCCGGCCGCGGCTTGCGACTGCACGGATCGTTTTGATCAGCTCAGGCCGCGTCCGGATAGTGACGTCTTGCCGTTGCGCTGCGCGGCTTGCGGCTGCACGGATCGTTTCGGACCACGTCCGTACGATAACGTCTTGCCGTTACGCTGCGCGGCTTGCGACGGCTACAACGCCGTTTGCTCCAAACCGGCCAGCGAATCGGGCCAGTACTTCTCGAGCAGCGCAAACGCGATGGCTGCCGTTTCGGCATCGGCCGTCCCGGACCAGTTCGAGGGCCTGAAATGCATCTGAAACGCCCTGAGCACGGCGCGCGTCTGCGCATCGTATTCGCCCGTGGCATCGATGTCGTAGCCGTAGGCCGCGAGTGCACGCTGCAGCAGCGCAAGATCCGGCGGTGACGCCTCGAAGCGTTCAAGGTAGCCGGCCGCCGTGGCATCGTCGTACCACGCGCCGATACCGTGTTCATGAAGCCTGCGCCATGGAAACTTCGGCCCGGGGTCCAGTCTGCGGTTGGCGGCGATATCGGCATGCCCGACGATGTCGACGGGATCGATGCGCGGGTGGCGTTCGAGGATGTCGAGCAACAATTCGATCACGAGATCGATCTGTTCGGGGTCGATATGGTGAAACTCGCAGGAGTCATCGGGAGTCGGCGTGTCCCTCATGAGATCCAGGCCGCTGCACGCTGACCGGTTTACGATCTCGATTCCGATCGAACTCGCGTTCAGCGCCTCGGCGCCGCGCCAGAAGCTGCGCCCGGCATGCCAGGCGCGCCGCTCTTCATCGACCAGCCGATGCACGAGCAGGCGCTCGCGCGGATAGCTCGGGTCGCCGCCCTCCGGCACGAGGTAATGCGCGCTGACGGGACGTTCGGTACGTTGCGTGAGCAGGCGCAACGACTCGGTGAAGTCCGCCGTCGTGAAATGGATGACGACATGATCGATGCGGCTGGATTGCGTCTCGGACTCCACGTCGACGAGACGCAGCGAACTGCAGCTGGCGAGCGCCCACGAAGCCGCCGCCACAAGGATTGCTGCCCGCGACATCATTCAAAACGGTACGGACTTCCCACGGCGCGGATGATAGCACCGGGCTCGCGAGCGCCTTGATCGCCCCGATACCGGACGATACAGTTCCAGTCACACAATCGCACGGCAGCGGAGAACCGCCATGATCGAGTACACCCGTCCACGGCTGGTAACGATGCTGACTCTGATCGTCTGCGGCCTCGCCATCGTGTTTCTCGCCAGGGCGCAGTCGCAGAGCAATTTCGTCGGCGGCGATCCTGCCCGTTCGGCGACGTCGAACGTCCGTACGTCGGAACTGCGTTTCGAGGCGGGCTCACGATCCAACTGGCACAGTCACGGCAACTTCCAGGTCATCATGGCCGAGGACGGCCGCGGCCGTACCCGGATTCAGGGCGAGCAGTTGCAGGAGATGTTGCCCGGAGTGCCGTTTTTCGTCCCGCGCGGCGTCGTGCACTGGCACGGCGCGGCGCCCGACTCGCATCTCGTACAGCTCACCATTTCAAGCGGCGAGACGAGCTGGCTCGGACCGGTCAGCGACGAGGACTACCTCGGCCAGTAGCAATCGCGGTTGAGTCGTTTCGGGTGCCTTGTCCGGGACAGGCGGCCCGATCAACGCGACGGTTGGACGACACTGCCACGGCGGCATAGCATCGCGGCCTGCCGCACTTCGCCACGGGAGCTTCCGATGCGTTCAACCCGCCTCGTCATCCTTGTATGCGCCGCGTCGGCCACGCTTGCTCCGGCACAAGCGGGAGCCTGGGAAGCACAAGTCGATCTCGGCGTTTCGGTCGCTGAGGGAAACACGGAGACGTCGGACACGGATCTGCTGGTGAGCGCCACCCATGAGGGTGAGCGCCTGCAGCACGAGTTGACCGTCAACATTCACCGTTCCACCGCGACGATCGACGGCGCCGAAGTCACCACCCAGGACATCGTGGATGCCGACTACGCCCTGCGCATTCAGCAGACCGAACGCTGGTACACGACCATCAATCTCGACAGCTATCGCGACGTTGGTCTCGACGGGCGGATCACGCTCACGGCGGGCGCAGGACGCGATCTCATTGACACCGAGACCGCGACCCTGACGATCGACTTCGGCGTCGGCGGGACGACGGAAAGCGTCGAAACGCAGGACATCGACGAAACCGTGTTTCGTTGGGGGGTGTCAGGGGAACGTTTGCTGAACGAGAGACTGACACTGTTCGGCGGTGCGCGCGCGCTGCATCTGGATGGCGGCGCCGCGATCTACGACGGCGAGGTTGGCGTGCGGCTGTCGTTTACGGAGCGGCTCAGTGCCGGTTTCAGGCTGGACATCCACCAGGAGGACCCGACCCGCTCGGGAAGGGAACCGCGCGATGTGCTGGTGTCGCTCACGATCGGCGCATCGTTCTGATCCCGGGCGATCGAGCAGGAGCCTCGCCGCCCGACGCGGGAACCGGGCCATGTTCGCCGACCGGCCCGCAGGGCACTGGCACCCGGCGGGATCGACGCCTCCCTTGACTACTGCGCTTCTTCCGTGCTCTCGTCGCCGGGAGCGCCGGTGCCGCTCGAGCCCATGAAGAGCCGGGAGCCGTCGGGCAGGATCAGGTCGCGGGCGTTTGCCCGGTTGGCGCCGTTGCGCGCCTGGTAGCCATGAACGGTGATCTGCATGCCGGCCCTGACCGAGTCGCGCGTAAACCCGCGGCGAAAGAGCGTATTCGGCGTAGCGCTCTCGATCATCCAGGCCGTCGTCGTGCCGTCCTCGTTCTGCACGTCGACATGCAACCACGCATGCGGGTTGATCCACTCCATGCGCACGATCGTGCCCTGCAGCGTTACCGGGGCATCCGGATCGAACTCGGCGGAAAATGAATGATGTGCCGCGGCCGGTTCAGCGACCGCAACGAGAACCAGGGCACCCGCCGCCGCGCCGCCAAGGCGCCACAACTTCATCGCTTGCTGTTTCATCGGCCCACTTTCATTGACCATGCCTTCATCCGGCAGTCCTGCGCGACCAGTTCGTCCGTGCCCGCAGCTCGATCACCCTGACTCCGCCAGGCCGGTCCACGCTCTTCACTGGCCAGCTTGCGCGCCACCTTGCCCCACGGCGGCGGCCTGTTCCGCATCGCGCGCGTTCTCGAGGATGTTGCGCAAGCCGTAGTTGCCTTCGTGACAGGCGTATTCGTAAAGCTCGCCGTCCGATCGCCGCATCAGGTACGCGGCCGTCCAGGGCTGCACCCACTGTTGATCGTCTTCGAACGTAATCTGGAAATCGATCGTCTCCGGACCGACCCGCGCATACCGCTCGGTCAGGCGCAGGTTTGCCGTGGAGCCGCGATAGGAAGCCTGACCGTTGAAGTTGCTCGTCTCGATCCCGAGCGTGGCCCCGTCCCAATGGCCCCGCGACTCGCCCATGTAGGTGGGCAATCCCGTCAGGGGGCTTCCGTCGAGCGGCACGACCCGGGTCTCGTGCACCATTTCGTGGACGATCGCAACGTAGCCCGGTGCCTGGGTAATCCGCAGGTTGTTGTTGTAAAGGCCGGGCAGAATCGCGCCGGGCAAGCCTCTCGTGATGCAGCGCTCGTACAGCGAGCGGTCGGCAAACGAGTCCGCGGCACGAGGGCCGCGCGGCGTCGCCGCCTGCCGTTGCTGCGCTTCGGGCGTCAACTCCGGAATCCGGCCGTTCGGAGGGTCGACAATCAGCGAGGTGCGCCGGGATTCGTCGACGTAGCGGCCGGGATCGACCATGTACTGCGCGTGCACGAGATTGGACGGCGCATCCGGATCGGGCGCCTCGTCGAGCCGTCGCGCCGCGCGCGCCTCGAGTTCCGCAATTTCCTCGTCGGTGTAGTACTCGCGG
>JAQAJI010000031.1 GCA_028278665.1 Candidatus Rariloculus versatilis | reverse complement strand
CCTGTTCCTGGTGCGCGACGGCCGGATCTACACACCCCCGGTCGCCGCATCGATCCTTGCGGGCCTGACCCGGCAACCGGTCATCGAGCTTGCGCTCTCGCTCGGTCTCGAAGTCATCGAGCAGCAGATTCCGCGTGAGTTGCTGTATATCGCCGACGAGGTCTTCCTGACCGGCACGGCCGCCGAGGTCACCCCCGTGCGTTCCGTCGACCGAATCACCGTGGGCGCCGGCAATCGCGGTCCGGTGACGGAACGGCTGCAGAACGAGTTTTTCGGGCTGTTCGACGGCTCCACCCGCGATCGATGGGGGTGGCTCGAACCGATGCTCGATTCAGCAGGCGAGCGCGCTGACTGCCCGATCGCCGTTTAGAGAAAGATCAATGACTGCCAGATCCCTGTTCGAGAAAGTATGGGACGCCCATGTCGTGGCGCCCGAAAGCGACGATCGCCCGGCGATACTCTACGTCGACCTGCACCTGGTCCACGAGGTCACCAGCCCACAGGCCTTCGACATGCTGCGCGACAAAGGCCTGAAGGTGCGCCGGCCGGACCTTTGCCTGGCGACGCTCGATCATTCCATACCGACGGTTCCGGTGATGTCGCTCAAGGATCTCGAGATCGTCAGCGAACCGGCCGCGGCCCGACAGCTCATGAAGATGGAAGAGAACTGCGCGGAGTTCGGCATCGAACTGCACGGCTTAGCGAGTGACCGACGCGGTATCGTGCATGTGATCGGACCGGAACAGGGTGCGACGCAACCCGGCAAGACGATCGTCTGCGGCGATTCGCACACGAGCACGCACGGCGCCTTCGGCGCACTGGCATTCGGCATCGGCACGACGGAGGTCGGGCACGCGCTCGCGACACAATGCCTGCTGCAGCGCCGCCCCCGGACCCTCGCGATCAACCTCGAGGGCACGCTTGGGCCCGGCGTCACGGCCAAGGACATCATCCTGCGCATCATCGGCGCAATCGGCGTCGGCGGCGGTACCGGCCATGCCATCGAGTACCGCGGTTCGGCGATCGCGGGCCTCTCGATGGAAGAGCGCATGACGGTATGCAACATGTCGATCGAAGCGGGTGCGCGGGCCGGCATGATCGCGCCCGACGACACGACCTGGGAATACCTGGCAGGCCGTCCTCTGGCACCGCGCGGACAGGACTGGGATCGGGCGCTCGCTCACTGGCGAACGCTGCCGAGCGACGCAGGGGCGCAATATGACAAGTCGGTCGACATCGATGTCTCGCAACTCGCACCGATGGTCACGTTCGGCACGAATCCCGGTATGGTGATCCCGATCGACGATGCCGTGCCCGAGCAGGACGATCCGGCGTTTCGCAAGGCGCTGGCCTACATGCAGATCGAGGCGGGCAAGCCGCTGAGCGGGCAGCCGGTCAATGTGGTCTTCATCGGCTCTTGCACGAACGGCCGCCTCAGCGACATCAGGCAGGCCGCAAGCTTGCTCGAAGGCCGGCGCGTTCCCGACAATGTCCGCCTTCTCGTCGTGCCCGGCTCCGAACGCGTCAAACGCGATGCCGAGGCCGAGCGTCTGCACGAGATCGTACTGGCGGCCGGCGGCGAGTGGCGCGAGGCGGGCTGCTCGATGTGCATCGCCATGAATGGCGACCGGGTCACGCGCGGCCAATTGGCCGTCAGCACAAGCAATCGCAATTTCGAAGGTCGGCAAGGCAGCGGCGCACGTACGATCCTTGCCAGTCCCCTCACGGCTGCCGCGGCGGCGGTTACGGGCGTCGTGACCGACCCGCGCACTTTACTGAGCTGAATCGCATACCCGAATCGAGCCAATAGATGGAAGCTATCGCACGAATCACGTCCAGGACGGTCGTATTGCCGATCGAGGACATCGACACGGATCAGATCATTCCGGCCCGGTTCCTGACGACGACAAGCAAGCAGGGTCTCGGCGAACGCCTGTTTGCGGACTGGCGCTACGATGCCGACGGCAGACAACGCGCGGATTTCGTATTGAACCGCCCGCAGTCCGAAGGTGCGGCCATTCTGGTCGGCGGCAACAATTTCGGCTGCGGCTCATCGCGCGAACATGCGCCCTGGGCACTCGTGGACTACGGCTTTCGTGCCGTAATCAGCACCGAGATCGCCGACATCTTCCGCAGTAACTCGCTGAAGAACGGCCTGATCCCCGTCATCGTCGATGCAGCAACTCATCAGTGGCTCGTCGAGAATCCCGGCGCGGAATTGACCATCGACCTCGAGAGCCGCTCTCTCATGCTGCCCGATGGCCGAAGCGTCGCGTTTCCGATCGACGGCTTCTCGCGGTATTGCCTCATGAACGGTCTCGACGAACTCGGCTTTCTGCTCGAGAACGCGAGCGCGATCCGCGAATTCGAGCTGCGCGCGTCATGAGCCGCCGAGTCGTCGTTCTGGCCGGCGACGGTGTCGGCCCGGAAGTTTCGGTCCAGGCAGTCCGGGTGCTCGAGACTGTCTCTGCACGGGCGAATCTGGATCTCGAATTCGAACACGCCCTGCTCGGCGGCGCGGCGATCGACGCGGTCGGTTCACCCCTGCCCGACGAAACGCTCGCCGCCTGCCAGGCCGCGTCCGCCGTATTCCTCGGCGCAGTCGGCGGTCCGAAGTGGGACACCGTGGCGGTGGAAATTCGTCCCGAGGTCGGATTGCTCGGACTGCGCAAGGCACTTGGCCTCTTTGCCAATCTCAGGCCGGTCAAGACCATACCCGCGCTCGCTGCAGCCTCGCCGCTGAAGAACGAGAAACTGGACGGCGTCGACATCGTCGTCGTGCGTGAACTGACCGGCGGCATCTACTTCGGCAAGCGGGCGCGCAGCGAGACCGGGGCCTTCGATACCTGCGAATACACGGTCGGCGAGATCGAACGTGTCTGCCGAGCCGCGGCGCAACTGGCCGGGACGCGGCGCGGCAAGATCACCTCGATCGACAAGTTCAATGTTCTCGATACGTCGCGGCTCTGGCGCGAGACCGCAACGCGCGTGTTCAGCCGCGAGTTTCCGGAGCTCGAGGTCGAGCATCTGCTTGTCGATGCCGCGGCAATGCACCTGCTGAGCCGCCCGGCAGACTTCGATGTCATGGTCACCGAGAACATGTTCGGCGATATTCTGACGGACGAGGCCTCGATGCTCGCCGGCTCCATGGGGCTGCTGCCGTCGGCTTCGCTCGGCGACGGCGGCCCCGGACTTTATGAGCCGATCCACGGTTCGGCGCCGGACATCGCAGGTCGGGATGCGGCGAACCCCTGTGGCGCCATCCTGAGCGCGGCACTGCTGCTCAGGCATTCCTGCGCCGCCGATGAAGCCGCACTGGCCGTCGAGGCGGCTGTGGATGCTACGCTGGCCGATGGAATTCGCACCCGCGACATCGCAGCGACAGGCGAAGCAGCGGTGGGCACGACCGAGTTCGGCCAGGCCGTCATCGAACGTCTCGCACTTTGACGCGACGCGGCGTCCGCGTCCAACCTGGCTCGGGCCTGGCAACGGTCCGAAATCGTCAGCAATGAACCAACCGCAGTGCGACCTCCCGTCAGCACCGACTCAGGGAGAGGCTGAGCTGTCGCTCGAGGGCGACACAGCAAGGAACTGCCTTTCCCTGAAGCGACATCGTCTTGACAGCCGCTGGACATGATTCGCGACACGCTATAGCATAATAATGTGTTAATACATTAGCATCTTGCTTCAATAACGGATCTTGACATGAAGTCACACCGCAACGTGAACCCGCGATCGGTGGCGCGAGCCGAACGTGGACTGTATCGGGCTATCCGGAGCCTGCGCTCCGATGAGGAGTGCAGGAGTTTTTTCAGCGACCTGTGCACGCCTGCCGAGCTCGAGGCGTTGATCGACCGGTGGAGCGTCGTCGCTCATCTGGACGACGGCCTCCCCTATCGGCGGATTCACGAACTCACCGGAGTTTCGGTCACGACGATCGGACGGGTTGCACGCTACCTGAGCAACGGCGCCGGCGGATATCGCGTTGCCCTGGATCGCATGGATGGTGCACGGCAATGAAAAGCATGCAGACCGACGAGCGGATCAAGATCGCCGTGCAGAAGTCGGGCCGACTGACCGAGCACTCGATGGACCTTCTCGCCCGCTGCGGGCTCAGTTACTCGCGCGGCAAGGACCGGCTCATCTGTTATGGCGAGAACATGCCGATCGACGTGCTCCTGGTTCGCGACGACGACATTCCCGGGCTCGTGCAGGACGATGTCTGCGATCTCGGCATCGTCGGCCTAAACATCATCGAGGAGTGCGGCCTCGCGTTGCGTGCCGATGGTGCAACCCGGCTGTTTGAGCAGATCACGCCGCTCGATTTCGGACACTGCCGACTGAGTCTGGCCGTTCCGCGCGGTGTGACGTACGAAAACCCGCGGTCGCTTGCGAGGACACGCATCGCGACGAGCTACCCGCGCATCGTTTCCGCCTGGCTCGACAGCAAGGGCATCGATGCGACTGTCGTCGTATTCTCTGGCGCCGTCGAGATTGCGCCGAGTCTCGGGCGTGCCGACGTGGTCTGCGATCTCGTGTCGAGCGGTGAAACGCTCAGGGCCCATGACCTGCAGGAGGTCCACACGGTGCTCGAAAGCCGGGCGGCCCTGATCCGCACGCCGCTGGACCTCGCCCCGGCAAAGTCGAAATGGGTCGAGCGCCTGCTGCAGCGCATCGAGGGCGTGCTGCAGGTCAGGGAGAGCAAGTACATCATGCTGCACGCCCCGCGGTCGGCACTCAAGGAGATCAAGGCCTTGCTGCCCGGCAGCGAAGCGCCGACGATCATGCCACTGGAGGGCACCGACGACAAGGTCGCCGTACACGCCGTGTGCCGGGAGAACGTGTTCTGGGAAACGCTCGAAGATCTCAAGGAAGTCGGCGCGAGCTCGATGCTCGTGCTGCCCGTCGAGAAGATGCTGGCCTGAAGGACCGCAAACCATGCTGAGGCAGTACATCTGGAACGAGTTGAACCCCGAGCGACGCGACGCGGTTCTCGCAAGGCCCGGGACTGCCAGCGACGCCGGTTTGGCCAGCGGCGTCGCCCGGATCGTCGACCGCGTCAGGACCGGCGGCGATGCCGCGCTGCTGGTGCTGACCAAGGAACTCGATGGCGTTTCGCTCGGAGCGCTCGAGGTAAGCGAAGAGGAGTTCGACGAGGCAGAGAAGCGCCTCGGCGAGGCGCAGCTTCGCGCCATCCGCGTCGCAGCCGACAACATCGAGATGTTTCATGCAGCGCAGTTGCCGGAACGGTTGCGCGTCGATACGGCGCCCGGAGTGTGCTGCGAGCGGCTGACGCTGCCCATCGAACGCGTCGGACTCTACGTGCCTGCGGGCAGCGCCCCGCTGCCTTCCACGGCGCTCATGCTCGGAGTACCGGCTCGGCTCGCGAAGTGCCCGACGCGCATCATGTGCAGTCCGGTGCAGGCCGACGGCCGCGTCGATGCAGCCGTACTCTTCGCCGCCCGGACAAGCGGTATCGGGCGTGTCTTCAAGCTCGGCGGGGCACAGGCGATAGCGGCGATGGCGTACGGTACCGAAACCGTTCCCAAGGTCGACAAGGTGTTCGGACCGGGCAATCGCTGGGTCACGCAAGCCAAGGAACAGGTTGACCGCGATCCGGACGGTGCCGCGCGCGACTTCCCTGCAGGACCGTCCGAGGTACTCGTCATCGCCGACGAGCAGGCGCGCCCCGATTTCGTCGCCGCGGATCTGCTCTCGCAGGCCGAACACGGCGGCGATTCGCAGGTGTTGCTCGTGACGACCAGCCAGGTGCAGGCTGACGCGGTTCACGCTGAGGTCAAACGCCAGAAAGGCACGCTCAGCCGGCTCGAAATCATCGACGAGGCTCTGGCCAACTCGAGCATCATCATCGTCGATGATCCTGAAACGGCAATCGAGCTATCCAACCGCTACGCCCCCGAACACCTGATTCTTCAACTCGCAGACGCGCGCCGCTGGCTTGCTGAGGTTCGGGCCGCGGGATCCGTATTCCTTGGTCCATGGGCACCGGAATCGGTCGGCGACTATTGCAGCGGCACGAATCACGTGCTGCCGACCGCGGGCTTTGCGAACCGCTATTCGAGCCTCGGCGTCGCCGACTTCCTGCGCTCGATGACGGTGCAGGAGCTGACCAGGGAAGGACTTCAGGGGATCGGCCCGATCGCCGAAACGCTGGCGATGCTCGAGGGACTCGATGCGCACGCCGAGGCGGTCCGGGCGCGGCTGGCCGCGATCGACGAGGAGTCTTCAGCATGAGTTCCGTTCTCGATCTTGCGCGGCCGGAGCTGCGCCGCCTGCGGCCGTATACGGCCGGTGCCTGGGAGCCGGAGTGCATCAGGCTCAACGCCAATGAGTCGCCATGGCGGTTGCCCGCCGACAAGAGCGAACGCGGACTCAACATCTATCCGCCGCCGCGGCCGTTCGCCCTGCGCTCGGCGCTTGCGCGACATTACGGTGTGGACGAAGAGGAACTGCTGGTCACGCGAGGCAGCAGCGAAGCGATTGACGTGCTGATCAGGGGCTTCTGCCGGGCCGGCGTGGACGGGATCCTCATTTGCCCGCCCACGTTCGACATGTACCGCCTGTACGCCGGCATACAGGGTGCTGAGGTGCTTGCCGCGCCGCTCGCCGAGCGCGATGGCTTTGAACTCGACGTCGACCGCGCGGTCGCTGCAGCCGGCCAGCACACCAAGATCGTGTTTCTGTGTTCGCCGAACAACCCCACGGGCGGCTCGTTTCCGAAAGCTTCGATCGACGCCGTCTGCGATGCTTTTGCAGGACGCGCGCTCGTCGTCATCGACGAGGCCTATTACGAGTTTGCGGGCACGGATGATCACCTGCGCCATCTGAAGGGTTGCGAGCACGTGGTACTGCTGAGGACCCTGTCGAAATGCGTCGCTCTTGCAGGTGCCCGCTGTGGCGCCCTGCTCGCCTCACCGGAGGTCATCGAATTTCTGGATGGCGTATTGCCGCCCTACACCTTCCCGACACCGTCGATCGAACTCGTTCTGGCCGCCCTGGCTCAGGACTCCCTGCGCGTATCCGGCGAGCGGATCGCGCTGATCAAGCGCGAACGCGAGCGGCTCGCAACGGCGCTGTTCGATCTGCCCGGCGTGGTGAAAGTGTATCCGAGCGACGCGAACTTCCTGCTCGTTCGCGCCCGCGACGCAGAGGCGATTGCCGAAAGCGCGCGTCAGGCCAATATCCTCGTGCGACTCTTCCCGAGCGAGCCGGCACTGGCGAACTGCGTGCGCATCACCGTCGGGCGTCCACGCGACAACGACCGGTTGTTGCGTGCGGTTGCGGGAGTGGAGTCGATCGATGAACCGTAAGATCCTGTTCGTCGATCGCGACGGTACATTGATAGAGGAACCCTCTGACGGCCAGGTCGACCGGCTCGAGAAGCTCTCGCTCGCACCCGGCGTCATCCCGGCCCTGCTGCGGCTCAGGAAAGCGGGCTACGAGTTCGTTGTCGTGAGCAACCAGGACGGGCTCGGCGGACCGAAGTTTCCGATCGAGGATTTCGAGCGCACCGACACGGCCATGCGCCGGATCTTCACCTCACAGGGCATCGAATTTGCCGAACTGCTGTTCTGTCCGCACGAGCCCGACGAGAACTGCGATTGCCGCAAACCGGCCGTCGGTCTGGTACGGCACTACCTCGCAGGCAACACGCTCGATCGTGAAGCCTCCGCAGTGGTCGGCGACCGCAAGTCCGACCTCGAGTTCGCGGCCAACCTCGGCCTCACGGGCTTTCGCCTGGCTCCGGGCGAACCCGGCGCGCATTCCTGGGAAGAGATCGCGCACCTGCTCGTGGATCGACCGCGACGGGCTCAGCTTCGACGCCACACGCGCGAGACCGATGTCGCGGTCGAGGTCGATCTCGACTTGCGCTGCGATCCCGCGGTGAATACGGGAATCGGCTTCTTCGACCACATGCTCGAACAACTCGGTAAACACGGCGGTTTCGCACTGACCGTATCGTGCCGCGGCGATCTCGAGGTCGACGAGCATCACACGGTCGAGGACGTCGCGTTGACCGTCGGCCAGGCGCTGAGGGCAGCCCTCGGCGAGAAACGCGGCATCCGGCGCTACGGTTTCCTGCTTCCGATGGACGAAGCTGCGGCGGAGGTCGCGCTCGATCTCAGCGGCCGCCCTCACTTTGTATTTACGGGCCACTTTCCGCGCGCCGAGGTCGGCGGCTTGCCGACCGAACTCGTGCCGCACTTCTTTCGCTCGCTGGCCGACACGCTCGGCGCCTCACTGCAGATCTCCGTGCGCGGCGACAACGCGCATCACATGGTCGAAGCGTGTTTCAAGGGCGTGGCGCGCTCGCTGCGCGAGGCTGTATCGCGCGAAGGCGACGAGTTGCCGACGACGAAGGGGCAATTGTGAGCAGCGATACGGTCATCATCGGCTGCTGCGGAGCAAATCTGGCATCGCTCGCGTTCGCCTTGCGGCGGCTGGGCTGTGAGGCGCCGATCAGCGAGGACCCCGAGCGCGTACGGCTTGCGTCGCACGTGATCCTGCCCGGGGTCGGGGCCGCCGACGACGCGATGTCGCGTCTCGCATTGGCCGGATTCGGCGAACTCGTACCCACGCTGACCCAGCCGGTGCTCGGCATCTGTCTCGGCATGCAGCTCCTCTTCACGGCGTCCGACGAAGACGACGCAGCGTGTCTGGACATCATTGCGGAGCGCGTCGCCGCGCTGCAGAAGCATCCTGAACGACCCGTCCCGCACATGGGCTGGAACCAGCTTGAGATCGGAACCGACACGCCCCTGTTGCGCAACATCGCCAACGGAGACTACGCGTACTTCGTGCACAGCTTTGCCGCGCCGGTCGGCGGCTACACGCGCGCCACAGCCGATTACGGCGTGGCATTTTCGGCCGTCGTCGAGCAGGACAATTTCTTCGGCACGCAATTTCATCCGGAACGCTCCTCGACGCTCGGCGCGACCCTGCTATCGAATTTCCTGAAGCTTTAGCAACCATGCAACTGATCCCCGCGATAGACCTGAGAAACGGCCGCTGTGTGCGCTTGCTCAAGGGCGACTTCGACCGCGAGACACGCTACGAGATCGATCCCGCGGAGCTTGCGGGCCGGTACCGGGAAATCGGCGCCGAATGGCTGCATGTGGTGGATCTCGACGGCGCGGCATCCGGTCAACCGATGAACCTGGCATTGATCGAGAACCTCGCCGGCGGCGCCGGCCTCAATGTCCAGCTTGGCGGCGGCATCAGGGATGAGGCGAGCCTGCTGCGCGCTCTTGATGTCGCGGACCGTGTCGTCATCGGCAGCCTCGCTGTGACCGATCCCGGACAAGTCGGCGCCTGGATGGCCGACCACGGCGCCGAGCGGTTCACTCTCGGTTTCGATGTTTGCCTGGGAGGAGACGGCACGGCGTCGGTAATGACCCATGGCTGGACGCGAAGCAGCGCGGTTGCGCTGGAAAGCGCCGTCGACGTCTTCCTTGGCGCAGGTCTCAGGAACGTGTTATGCACGGATGTCGACCGCGACGGCGCCCTGACGGGGCCGAATCTCGACCTTTATGCACATTGCGTGAACCGCTGGCCGGACCTCGAGTTTCAGGCTTCCGGCGGCGTCCGTGACGCAAACGACCTCGCCAGGCTTGCCCGGATCGGCGTTGCGTCTGCAATCTCGGGCAAGGCCTTGCTCGAAGGCCGCATGACAACCGAGGAGTTACGACCATACTTGCCAAACGCCTGATACCGTGTCTCGACGTTCGCGACGGCGTTGTCGTCAAGGGCGTGCAGTTCCGAAATCATCGAGTCATGGGAGACATCCTCGAACTCGCCTCGCGGTACCGCGATGAGGGCGCCGACGAACTCGTCTTCTACGACATCACCGCGAGTCCCGATGGGCGGACGGTCGACCGAAGCTGGGTCAACCGCGTCGCCGAAGTGCTCGACATTCCGTTCTGCGTCGCCGGAGGCATCCGCAGCGTCGCCGACGCCGAAGAGATCCTGAACTTCGGCGCGGAAAAGATCTCTGTCAATACGCCCGCGCTCGAGGATCCCGACCTCATCGATCGGCTCGTCAAGCGGTTCGGCTCGCAATGCGTCGTGATCGGGATCGATTCGCTCGAGCAGTCCGGCAACTACCAGGTCTATCAGTACACGGGCGATGTCGACCGCACCGAGGCGAGCCGGTACCGTACCCTGCCCTGGGTTCGCGAAGTGCAGGATCGGGGCGCCGGAGAGATCGTCCTGAACTGCATGAATCGGGACGGCGTCAGGCGCGGCTACGATATCGTGCAGCTTGCGAAGGTGCGCGCGGTGTGTGACGTTCCGCTGATCGCCTCCGGCGGCGCAGGCGAAATGCCCCATTTCCGCGAGGTATTCGAGGAGTCGCAGGTCGACGGCGCTCTTGCGGCGAGCGTGTTTCACTCCGCCGCGATCCCGATCCCGGACCTGAAGATCTATCTGATCGCGGCAGGCGTCCGAATTCGTCCTCCGGATGACAGGAGATCGCATTGAGCAGGACAGATTTTCTCGAAACGCTGCAGTCGATCATCGTCGATCGCATCGAGAACCCGGTCGATGGCAGCTACACGGCAAGGCTCGTGTCGATGGGCACGCTCAAGGTCGCGCAGAAGTTCGGTGAAGAAAGCGTTGAACTGGCCCTCGCAACGGTCGCCGAAAGCGACGGCCGTGTGACGGACGAAGCCGCCGACGTGATCTATCACCTGCTCGTTCTACTGTCGCAGCGCGGTATCGCCCTGTCGGAAGTCGTTGAGGAACTCGAACGCCGCCATGCACGCACTGCGCACCCCTCCTCCTGAAAACTTGTCATCGCCGCCCCTCCGGCCAATCGATTGAGGAGAATATCGGGCCACATTCGAGGAAATCGATCGGTTGTGCGGGAGAATGAAAGCGGCTTTGCGGCCGCGAATTCTTGCGGCGCAGGCGCCTAGATCACGACCTCGCCCGCCGGCGGGCGCAGATTGTAGTTTGAGCTCATGACCCGTCCGTAGGCACCCGCGTTTGCGATCAATAGCACATCGCCCTCCTCTGCTGCCGGCATGAGGCGGTCCGAACCCAGCCGGTCGCCGGTCTCGCAGATCGGGCCGACAACGGTCACCAGCGACGACGACGCCTCATCGAGGCGGGACAGATTCACGATGTCGTGGTAGGCGCCATAGAGCGCCGGACGGATCAGCGAATTCATCCCGGTGTTGACGCCAACATACTGCACATTGCCCTTGCCCTTGGTCTGCGTGACTCGAGTCAGGAGCACACCGGCCTGCGCGACGATGAACCTCCCCGGTTCGAGCCAGATCTGCCGCCCGCCGCTGAGTGTGCGGACCTCGCGAAGCACATGGTCGAACCCCAGCAGATCGAGCGACCGCTGACCGGGCTTTTCCGGGATGCCGAGTCCCCCGCCTATGTCGACGTACCTGACACCGGGAAACGTGCTCACGAGCGTTGCCAGAGTTCGTCCCGTGTCGAGCCACGCATCGGGGATCAGCACGCCGCTGCCGGTATGCGCGTGAAGTCCGACGACGCGTGCGTCAACCTGCTTCACGAGTTCTGCAAGTTCATCGATCTCGAACAGGGGCACGCCGAACTTCGAATGTGCGCCGGCCGTACGCACATGCTCGTGATGTCCCCTGCCCTGACCGGTATCGATGCGGATGAACAGCTCCCGACCGGCAAACAAGCGACCCCAGTGACGCAATGGAAACAGGTTGTCGAGCGTAAGCCAGACACCCTGCTCGAGTGCCCACTCGTATTCGCGCCGCTCGGCAAAATTCGGTGTAAACAGGATCCTCTGCCGGTCGAGATCGGGAAAGCGCTCAAGCACATGCCCGATCTCACCGGGCGACACGCATTCGAAATTCAGGCCAAGCTCGTGGACGAGTGCCAGCACCTCGGAATGGGCGTTGGCCTTCATTGCGTAAAACACCTGGTCGACTGATTCGAGCGCCACCAGGGATCGGATCGCCTTCTCGATGCTCGCCCGGTCATAGACGTACACCGCGCCCATGCGCTCGGCGATTTCCAGCAACTCGCCGCGCCGCTCAAGCCACCAGGGCCGCGGCCGCGTATCCGCTTCAGGCCCACCGCTGAACTGTATCCAGGTCGGACCGAACACGCCCCCCTCGAACTTCTCCACGAGCAAGTCGTGAAGGTGCTGAACGAGCCGGTACGCGTGCTCGGAACTGACGACGAACGTCAGATTGAGGTCGTTGGCAGCCTGGGTGACCAGGTGCACCTTGTATTCCTCGAACACTTCGAGCACGGGGGCGAGATCGTGAAGGATCGTGCGTATCCGGCGTCCGACGAGGGCGATTGCGGCACAGTCACGAATGACCGTGACGCGGCACAGCGACTTGAGATCCTCGACGAGGCTTGCAATCGCCGAGTCGTCCGCGACGTTGGCGATCATGTCGATGGAGACCGTGACATTGCTCTCGGACGTCGAGATCAGATCCACGGATATTCCGTGTTGCCTGAATCGTTCGAAGACATCGGCAAGAAACCCGACCTGTTGCCACATCTCCATCGATTCCATGGAGATCAGCGTGATGCCGCCGCGATGGGCGATCGCCTTCAGTTGCGGCGTGTCGTCGCCGGCCGCGCCCGATACGGTCGTGCCTTCCCATTCCGGATGCGCCGTGCACTTCAGAAACAGCGGTATGCGAGCACGATATACCGGTGCGATGCTGCGCGGGTGCAGTATCCCGCCGCCCGCGGATGCGATTTCCTGAGCTTCCTGGTAGTGCAGGCTGCGCAGCAGCCGGGCGGACGGAACGCTATGCGGATTTGTGCTGAAGAAACCCGGAACGTCCGTCCAGATCTCCAGCCGCCTCGCCTGGAGCTTCGCGGCGAAGTACGCCGCCGAGGTATCCGAACCGCCGCGACCGAGCAGTACCGTGTCGCCTTCGGAGTTGTTTGCGATGAAACCCTGGGTCAGAACGATGCCGCCTTGTTCGCGCAACCGGTCTTGCAGGCTTGTATCGGCATCGAACTCGCAGCGCGCGGACAACCAGCGCGCACGCTCGGTGCGGGCATCGCTGTCGGTGCTGGCCAGCAGTTGTCGGGCGTCCGTCCAGTGCACGGGAAGCCCTTGCGCCTCGAGAAAGGCTGCGCCCAACCGTGTTGCGGCAAGTTCGCCCATGGCGAGAACACGTGCATGAACCCGGAAACTGAGTTCCCTGGCACCTTGTACGCCCACGACGTATCCGTGCAGAGTCTCGAACAATTCGTCGAGGATCCCGACATCGACACCGAGCGCATCGGCGAGCACGACATGCTGCGTAGTGAAGCGTCTGTAAAGACTCTCGGTGTCGTCGCCGGACCTCGCGGCTTCAAGCAGTTCGATCAATGCGTTCGATACACCCACGAGTGCCGAATGGCAGACGAACGGCGTCACGGGTTCGGCGAGCCGCGCCTCGATGAGTTTCGCGATCTCTCCCCAGTTCCCTGCAGTCGCGACGCTGCGGCCGCCGAACTTCATGACGACCCAGGGCGACTCGGGATAAGGTGTCTCCACCGCCTGCTCCAGCCCCAGCGAGCGGTGTATCAGCATGTTCATTCGGGAGTACTCCCAGGAACCTGCAGCACAGGATTCTAACGGTCGGTAACCGCTCCATGCGAAGCGGAACTGACGAGCCTCGCATACTTGGCGAGCAATCCGCGCTCGGCCTTCGGGTGCGGCGGTGTCCAGTTGCGCAGGCGTCGGTCGATTTCGTCCTTTGGCAACAGCAGATCGATGGTCCTGGCATCGGCGTCGACGACGATCCTGTCACCGTCCTCGACGATGGCGACGGGGCCGCCGACCGCGGCTTCCGGCGTGATGTGACCGACGACGAAACCGTGACTGCCGCCAGAGAAGCGGCCGTCGGTCAAAAGAGCGACCTTGTCGCCGAGACCCCGGCCGATGATGGCGCCAGTGGGACTGAGCATCTCGCGCATGCCGGGCCCGCCTTTCGGACCCTCGTAACGGATCACGACGACATCGCCCGCGGTCACGATGCCGTCCAGGATCGTGCGCAGCGCCTCTTCCTCGGAATGAAACACTCGCGCCGTGCCTTCGAAGCGTGTGCCCTCGTGGCCGGAGATCTTCGCGACCGCGCCCTCCGGCGCGAGATTGCCGTAGAGCACCGCGAGGTGGCTGTCGGACTTCAGTGGATTGCCCAGGTCGCGAACGATTTCCTGGCCGTCGGGGTACGGGCCCACGGACGCCAGGTTTTCGGCCAGCGTCCTGCCGGTGACGGTCAGGCAGTCTCCGTGCAGGAACCCCGCATCGAGCAGGGTTTTCATGAGTGGCTGGATACCGCCGATCCGGATGAGTTCCGACATCATGTGGCGCCCGCTCGGCCTGAGGTCGGCGAGCACCGGAACACGCGAACCGATGCGGGTAAAGTCATCTAGCGACAGGTCAACCCGCGCGTCGTGCGCGATTGCAAGCAGATGCAATACCGCATTCGTCGAGCCGCCCAGTGCGATCACGGTCGTCACCGCGTTTTCGAACGCTTCCATGGACAGGATGTCCGATGGCCTGATGCCGGCCTCGATCAGCCGGACCACGGCCTCTCCGGCCCGCCGGCTGTCGTCGCGCTTCGCCGGCGATACGGCTTCCTGGGCCGAACTGTTGCCGAGGCTCAAGCCGAGCGCCTCGAGCGCCGAAGCCATGGTGTTGGCCGTATACATTCCGGCACACGAGCCCGGACCCGGTATTGCCTTGCGCTCGACATCGCGCAGTTCGTCGTCGCCTATCGCGCCGGCGGCGTGCCTGCCGACGGCTTCGAACACGGTGACGACGTCGCTGTTGCCCGGTCCCGGCCGAATGGTTCCGCCGTAGACGAACACGGATGGGCGGTTCAGCCTCGCCATGGCCATGGCGCAGCCGGGCATGTTCTTGTCGCAGCCGCCGATCGTGACGAAGCCGTCGAAGCCTTCGGCTGCGACCACCGCCTCGATCGAATCGGCGATGACTTCGCGAGACACGAGCGAGTAGCGCATACCCGACGTTCCCATTGAAATACCGTCCGACACGGTGATCGTGTTGAACACGACGCTCTTGGCGCCGGCCGAGTCTGCGCCCTGGATCGCTTCGCTCGCCAGCTCATCGATGTGCATATTGCAGGGGGTGACCATGCTCCAGGTCGACGCGATGCCCACCTGCGGCTTGCTGAAGTCCTCATCCGTAAAGCCGACGGCCCTGAGCATCGCCCGACTCGGCGCCTGCTCGACGCCGTCGACGACGACCTTCGAATAGCGCCGCGGGTCGTGTCCGTTGCTGTAGTGAGTGCTCATGATCGTGTCCGTACGGCCGGGCCGCGATTATCCCGATGCTGTGCGAATGAGACAACCGGCTCGACCGGCACGCGGAACAAGCTGCCCCGGGTCAGCCCGATTGGGCACGAATCGAAATGGTCGGGGCGACTGGATTTGAACCAGCGACCTCTTGCGCCCCATGCAAGTGCGCTACCAGGCTGCGCCACACCCCGACACCAAGAGCCTGCGCCGCGGGAGTTCACGGCTGCAAATCCGCTTTCGCGGCTACCTGCAGTACAGGCTCCAGGCGGATAGTTTAGCGGAAATGGATTCCGGGCGAAGTTCCCGGGTTCAGCGCCTGAGGATCTTGAGGATGTCTTCGAGTTCGGTGCGGATCTGTCTGATGATCTGCTGGCTCTGGCTGACGTCGCTGCGCGCTTCGTTGCCCATGAGCCGCTGCCTGGCGCCGCCGATCGTGAATCCCTCCTCGTAAAGAAGACTTCTGATCTGGCGGATGACGAGGATGTCCTGGGGACGGTAATAACGGCGGTTGCCGCGGCGCTTTACGGGGTTGATTTGCGGGAACTCCTGGCCCCAGTAACGCAGTACGTGCGGCTTGACTGCGCACAGTGCACTGACTTCACCGATCGTGAAATAGCGCTTGCCCGGTATCGGCGGCAGCTTGCTGTTATTCCCCGGTTCCAGCATAGGCTTCCACGCGTGCCTTGAGCTTCTGACCCGGCCGAAACGTGACGACGCGGCGCGCGCTTATCGGGATCTCTTCGCCGGTCTTCGGGTTTCTGCCCGGCCGCTGGTTCTTGTCCCGCAGGTCGAAGTTGCCGAACCCCGAAAGCTTGACCTGTTCACCGGAGGCAAGCGCCGCACGCAGATCCTCAAAGAACGAGTCGACAAGCTCGCGGGCTTCGCGCTTGTTCAGCCCCAGTTCGTTGAACAGCGACTCGGCCATGTGTGCTTTGGTCAGTGTCATTGTCCCGTGTCTGTCCCTTGAGTCCTGATTATTGCCCCGAACTCCTGCTCCAGACGTCGCGCAACGGATTGCACTGTCCTGTCCGCATCGTCGTCTGTGAGAGTGCGCGATTGGTCCCGCAAAATCAAGCCCAGGCCCACGCTCTTGCGGTTCTCGCCGATGTGCTCACCGCGGTAGAGATCGAAAACCACGGTCGATTCGAGGGTGGCCCCGGCATTGGAGCGGACGAGTTCCACGAGCGATTGCACCGCGACCGCTTCATCGACGACGATCGCCAGATCCCTGCGCACGGCGGGGAACTTCGACACCGCACGCGAGGCCGGCACCTCGGCGTTGAACAAGGCGTCAAGCTCAAGCGAGAACAGGATTGCCGGTTTCCTGAGTTGCAGACGCTGCTGCAGCCCGGGATGCAGGCAGCCGAGCCAGCCCACGGTCGTGTCCCGATTCACGATTCGTGCCGACTGGCCAGGATGCAGCGCCGGATGCTGACCGGCCTCGAGTCGATACTGCGCTTCGCGACGCGTCAGTTTCAGCAGCGCCTCAACATCCGCCTTGACGTCGAAAAAGTCGACATCCCGGCCGTCGAGATCCCAGTGCTCGGGCCATTGCCGGCCGAGCGCAAGACCCGCGATCACGGCTGTCTCCCCGATGTTGTCGGCCACCTCTGCAAATTGAGCGCCGATCTCGAAGATGCGCAGCCCCGGTTGCTGGCGGGCCATGTTCCGTGTGGCGACATCGAGCAAACTCGGCCAGAGCGTGCTGCGCATCACGTTCATGTCGCTTGCAATCGGATTGGCGAGCCTTACCGCAACGCCCTCCGGGTCGATGTCGCGCTGAGCACGTTCGTCGATGAACGAGTAGGTAATGACTTCCGAATATCCTCGCCCGACGAGCAGATCCTGAACGGCATCCCCGTCAACGTGCTGTTCGGTCGCCGTGCCCAGGCGGGTCGAGATTTCCTCAGGGGTTACCGGAACGTTGTCGTAGCCGACCATCCGGCCGACTTCCTCCACGAGATCCTCCTCGATTGCGATGTCGAATCGAAACGCCGGCGGTACGACGGACCAGCCGTCGCCGTTCAGGCGCGGATCCATTTCCAGACGTCTCAGCAGCGCTTCGACATCGGCAGGCTCAAGTTCCATGCCGAGCAGCTTTTCAAGCCGACCGTGTCGCAACCGCACCGGCACCGGCTTCGGGACATCGGGAAGGGACTCGGCCACCTCCACGGGACCGGCCTGGCCGCCGGCTATCGACACGAGCAGTTCGGTCGCCCTCTCGATCGCGCGCTCCTGGCCGCCGGGATCCACGCCGCGTTCGAATCGCGTCGAAGCATCGGTCTGCAGAGCGTAACGACGCGCCCGGCCGAGGATGCCCTCGGGCGCGAAGAAGGCCGACTCCAGAAACACGTGCTGCGTTTGTTCATCGACGGCCGTGCCCGCGCCTCCCATGATTCCGGCGAGACCGATCGCGCCCGACTCGTCAGCGATGACCAACGTATCTTCGTCAAGCGCGACTTCGCGGCCGTCAAGCAGCGTAAGCGGTTCGCCGGCACTCGCGGATCGGACGATGATCCTGCCGCTGAGCCGGTCGAGACGGTACGCATGCAAGGGTTGCCCGAGTTCCAGCATGACGTAGTTGGTGACATCGACGACCGGGTGGATCGCACGCAAGCCGGCGCGTCTCAGACGTTCCTGCATCCAGTCCGGCGACCTGCCCGCAGTCCTGAGTCCGCGAATCACCCGACCGGCAAAACGCGGGCACGCTGAAGCGTTGTCGAGCTCGACCCCGAACGTCGCGTCGATGCGGGCCGGCACGGGATCGAGCGACGGTGCGTGCATCTCGCGCCCGCCGAAAGCCGCAATTTCCCGAGCAATTCCGATGACGCTGAAACAATCGCCGCGGTTCGGTGTGAGATCGATGTCGAGCACGGCATCGTCGAGTCCGAGCCAGTCCGCGAGCGGCGTTCCGGGCGGCGCCTCGGCATCGAGGACCAGCAGACCGCTCGCATCGTCGGACAGTTCAAGTTCTCTGGCCGAGCACAACATGCCGTTGGAGACCACTCCACGAAACTCGGCCGCCGCGACGAGCGTTCCACCCGGCAGGCGCGCTCCGATGCGCGCATACGGCACGGTCAAACCCGCCGCGGCATTGGGCGCGCCGCAAACGACCTCATGGCGGGCTTCCCCGTCGTCGACGACGCACCGCGACAGGCGGTCGGCTTGCGGATGCGGCGCAAGCTCCACGATACGTCCCACGACCACACCGTCGAGCGGTCCCGCGACCGGCAGCACGGCGTCGACCTCGAGTCCCGCCGTGGTGAGTTCGTGGGCGAGCGTCCGGGGATCCATTTCCAGATCGACCCAGTCCCGCAGCCATTGGACATTGACTCGCAAGGCAAGCTCCTCAGGCGAACTGGCGCAGGAATCTTGTGTCGTTGTCGAAGAACGCACGCATATCGCTTACGCCGTAGCGCAGCATCGCCAATCTTTCGACACCCATGCCGAACGCGTAGCCGCTGTACAGATCGGGATCGACACCCACGTTGCGCAGCACGTTCGGGTGCACCATTCCGCAACCGAGGATTTCGAGCCAGTCGCCCGATTCCGATTGAACGTCGACCTCCGCGGAGGGTTCCGTGAACGGAAAATACGATGGACGAAACCGCAACTTCGCATCGCTCGAAGAAATTCGACACGAATTCGTAAAGCAGCGACTTCAGGTTCGCGAAACTGATGTCGCGGTCGACGGCAAGCCCCTCTATTTGCGTGAACATCGGGGTATGCGTTATGTCCGAGTCGCAGCGATAAACGCGTCCCGGCACGATGATCCGGATCGGCGCACCGTGCTCCAGCATGGAGCGAATCTGCACCGGGGATGTGTGGGTGCGCAGCAGCAAGCCCGACTCGAGGTAGAACGTGTCGTGCATGGCGCGCGCCGGGTGATTCTCCGGGATGTTCAGCGCCGTGAAATTGTAGAAGTCCTCTTCAACTTCCGGGCCCGTATGCACTTCGAATCGGGCCTGCCGAAGGATGTCGACCATGCGGCGCAGCGTGCGGGTGACCGGATGCAACTGGCCCGAGGGCAGGCCGCGCCCCGGGAGAGTCACGTCGATGGTCTGAGTCGCGAGTTCGGCCTCGATCCGTGCCGACTCGAACGCGGCGCGACGCACTTGTATGGACCGGACCAGCGACTGCTTGGCTTCGTTGATGGCCTGGCCGGCCGCCGGCCGCTCGTCCGCCGGCAGCGCACCGAGTTCGCGCGACCGGAGCGTGAAAGCGCCTTTCCTGCCAAGAAATTCAACGCGCACCCGGTCGAGTTGCGCGAGGTCGTGCGCCGAGTCGACCGCGGCTTCAGCCTGCTCGAGCAGTTGAGCGATGCTGCTCACCGCGTGCCTCACTCCTGTCGGAAGTTCAGGACTTCGCGAGCGCCTCTCTGGCTGCGTCAGCGAGGGCGGCAAACGCGGCATCGTCATCAACCGCAAGATCCGCGAGAACCTTGCGGTCCACCTCGATGTCCGCACGCTTCAGGCCATTGATCAGACGGCTGTAGGAAAGCCCGTGCAACCTCGCTGCCGCGTTGATACGTGTGATCCAGAGACCGCGAAACTGGCGTTTGCGCTGACGCCGATCGCGGTATGCATATTGGCCCGCCTTGATGACCGCCTGCTTGGCAACCTTGAACGTCTTGCGGCGCGCCCCGTAGTAGCCCTTGGCCTTGCTCAGTACCTTCTTGTGACGGGCCTTGGCCGTCACCCCACGCTTGACTCTGGCCATTTGCGCAACCTCAGCTATACGGCAGAAGCTTGCGGACGGACTTGACGTCGGCGTCGGCGATCGTCGCGATCGTTCCGAGTTGCCGCTTCCGCTTCGAACTCTTCTTCGTCAATATGTGAGACATGTGCGACTGCTTGCGCTTGAAGCTGCCGTTGCTTTTCGCACGGAAACGCTTCGCGGCGCCACGGTTCGTCTTGAGTTTCGGCATCTTCATCTCCTCGGCACGTCGCGCCCGTTGCGATCCTTCCAGGCTCGGTCCGGCGGCCAACGTTGCCGCGCCTCACACGTCTGCTGCCTAGCGCTTGCGCGGCGTGAGCACCATGACCATCTGCCGGCCCTCGAGCTGCGGGTACTGCTCGACGGTACCGAATTCGTCGAGATCCGACTCGACGCGTTTCAAAAGTTCCCTGCCCAGTTCCTGGTGCGCCATTTCCCGTCCGCGGAAGCGCAGGGTCACTTTCGTCTTGTCACCCTGCTTCAGAAAGCGGATCAGGTTGCGCAGCTTGACCTGGTAGTCGCTTTCCTCGGTGCCGGGACGAAACTTGATCTCCTTGACGTGGATCTGCTTCTGCTTCCGGCGCGCCGATTGAGCCTTCTTGTTCTGCTCGAACACGAACTTTCCGTAGTCCATGATTCGGCAGACCGGAGGGTCCGAGTTCGGTGCGACCTCTACCAGATCGAGTCCGTCGCCCGAGGCCGCTTCCAACGCCTCCTCTATCGGCAATATGCCGACTTGCTCGCCATTGAGGGCTATCACCCGGACTTGCAACGCGATGATCTCGTCATTGCGTCTTATACGCTTGGGTCGAACGATCCTGGACTCCTCGGAAGCTAACCTGACAAATACTTAGGCCGCGGGTCGCTGGCTGGAAACAGAAGTTGCTTTCCGTCGCCGGCTCACCTACGGCCGTTGAAACCGGTACTCGCACACTTACGAGCGTGACCGGCGGACAATTGTACGACCGCCGGTATGCCGTTACAAGACCGAAATCGTCGTATAAGTTCCTGTTATTTCGGTGGCTTTGTGCCCTCAAACCTGTTGCCCGGGCGGCGCGCGCTGCAGCTCGGGTGCGCGCTCTCGCGGGACGGCCACTCAAGCCGCGCGCCCTTGTTACTCCTCCTCGGAGGGCTCCAGCCTGACGATGGCGCTCGGTTGGCCGAAGATGTTGTCGGTCGCGACATACAGCATCCCGTCCGGCCCGACACGCACGTCGCGGATGCGATAGTCACCGACCAACAGCGGCTCCCGGTTGACTACGGTCTGCCCGCTTATCGAAACCCGGACCAGGCGCTGATAATTGCCCGACAGACCGCCTACAAACGCGTCGCCGCGCCAGTTCGGAAACGCGTCGCCCTCGTAGAAGGCAAGTCCCGAAATGCCGATCGACGGTACCCAGAACGCTGCCGGCTGCTCCATGCCATCGCTGTTTCGCGCGGCATGAATCTCGGTGCCGGTGACGTAGTTTGCGCCGTAACCGATGACGGGCCAACCGTAGTTGGCGGCCGGGCGAATGATGTTGAGTTCGTCCCCGCCCTGTGGGCCGTGCTCGTTCGACCACAGATCTCCGGTTTCGGGATGGAAGGCCAGCCCCTGCTGATTGCGGTGCCCGTAGCTGTAGATCTCCGGCCTCACGCCATCCTGCCCGACGAATGGATTGTCGTCGGGCACGCTGCCGTCGTCGTTGAGGCGAATGA
>JAQAJI010000030.1 GCA_028278665.1 Candidatus Rariloculus versatilis | reverse complement strand
GTGCGCGGCTACACGGATTGGCTTCGCCAAATCCATCTCGGAAGTGGGGGCAAGTGCGACTTGGTGGCGCATTTTTTTCGTCGGGCATTCAATCTGTTCGGAATTGGAGGTACGTTCGGACTAATTGCCACGAACACTATTGGGCAGGGCGACACCCGAGCGTCGGGACTACGTTGGATATGCGTGAACGGCGGTGAGATATTTCGAGTTCAGCGCCGCCTCAGATGGCCCGGTGTGGCTGCCGTGGTGGTGAGCGTGGTCCACGTTACAAAGGGACATCGTCACGTTCCATGCCGTCTCGATGGGAACGATGTCGATCGGATCACCGCTTTCCTATTTCACGACGGCGGTCATGACGACCCCGAGAAACTACAGTCCAACGTCGGCAAGAGCTTCCGAGGCAGCCTCCTCCTCGGCATGGGTTTCACGTTCGACGACACCGATAAGAAGGGCGTTGCCTCACCGCTCACCGAAATCCGCCGTCTAATCGAGCAAAACCCGCTTAACAGTAACGTAATTGTTCCCTACATCGGCGGCGAGGAAGTCAACACGAGCCCGACTCATGCACACCATCGCTACGTCATCAACTTCCGCAACCGGCCGCTGTGTCGAATGGAATTGGGTGCTCTGTGGCGCGACGCAGACCAGCACCAACGGCAAGAATGGCGTCGAAGCGGCATTGTCCCTGTGGACTACCCCCACTCAGTAGCACAAGACTGGCCGGAACTTTTGAAGATTGTCGACGAGAAAGTCAGACCTGAGCGTGAAAATTCCTCTAAGAACAGCAAATCGAGTCATGGGCGAAGGGCGAAAATCTGGTGGCAATTTTACCACCAAGCGAAGGAGCTAAATGCCTCCATCGACGGCATGGATCGCGTAGTTGCGATTTCTCGCTATGGGCAACACGCTGCTTTTACCTTACTGCCCGGCAAAGTGATCCACAGCGACTCATGCGTTGTTTTCCCATTCGACACCCACGCCGCCTTCTGCGCGCTTCAATCCCGTCCCCATGAAATCTGGGCGCGTTTCTTCGGATCGTCCATGAAGGACGACCTCCGCTACACCCCCTCCGACTGCTTCGAGACCTTCCCCTTCCCGCCGGATTGGGAAACAAGCCCCTCGCTCGAAGCCGCTGGCGAAACGTATTACAGCTTCCGCGCGGCTCTGATGGTCGAGAACGACGAGGGTATGACGAAGACCTACAACCGCTTTCACAATCCGGACGAGCGCGATCCCCGGATAGCGAAGCTTCGAGAGCTGCACGCGGCCGTGGACCGCGCCGTTCTCGACGCCTACGGCTGGACCGACATCCCCACCGATTGCGAGTTCCTGCTGGACTACGAGATCGACGAAGAGACCTGGGGCAGGAAGAAAAAACCCTACCGCTACCGCTGGCCGGACGAAGTCCGCGACGAAATGCTCGCAAGGCTCATGGCCCTGAACGCAGAACGCGCAATCGAGGAACGGATGGCTGCGCGGCCCCGGTCGAAGGTCATGGCCGACAACAGGGACAAAAGGGCATAATTCCGTTACCTCGGCGGAACGGCCCCGGAGGCGACATGGATCATAACTATTTTGCGGAGATTTCCCGGGACGAGGAAGCCGGTGTCTGGTACGTCTCGGACACCAACTTTCCGGGCCTGGTTGCCGAAGCGGCCTCGGAGCGCGAATTGCAGGACAAGATCCGCGAACTCGTACCTGAACTGTACGAGCTCAACCGGAAGCTCTTCGATGAACTGGCGGTTGAAGCGATTCCCCTGCGCATGATGTCAAGCAGACTGGAAACGATTCGTTTGGCGGGATAGTGGCCGGCTTTACGAGACCGCTGAAAGGGAAATTGCGGGAAGCGGGTTGCCGACGGGTACGTCAGGGGCGAGGGGACCACGAAATCTGGTTCAGCCCCATTTCCGGCAAGCATTTCCCGGTGGACGGCAACATCAAGTCGCGGCACACTGCGAATGCCGTGCTCGCGCAGGCCGGTCTGAACAAGGCCTTTTGAATCATGAGCGCATGGCGGCGGAATTTCTGCGGCATTTCTGACAACGTGTCCGCGACCGCTTCCTGGAATCCGTGATGGGCGCGCCGCCATCCGATAGCGCGGAAGTCCGCGCTCGCCTTGTGGACGCGCTGCGGCTCGACCTGATCGGGCCAAGGTCCAACGACGAAGCCCTCCAGTGCGAACGCCTGCCGCAAGCGCCGTCCCGCTGGTATCTCACCGGCTTCCTGGTGCCGTCCGACGCGCCGCAAGGGCAGCGAGCCCAGGACATTGAAGAGGAAATCGACGAGCCCGTCGAACCGCCGCAGGGCGCGGACGATGCACGGGAGCCGGAGCGAGGCAGCGGCAAGCGCGCCTTTCTACCGTCGTCAATGGGATTCAGCGTACTGCTGGACGCATCGGCCACGCGCCTTGATATCGCTGTGAATTGGGGCGACTACGCACCTGAGGAAGAACAGAAGAGCCACGCAGCCACCGAACCGGATCCCTCCGGCGCCGTTACCGCCGGATCCTCCGGCCGCCGCCGATTTTCTCCGTGGGTTCGTGACCCACGCGCGGCGAGCGTTTCCCTCGATCTCGCATCCCTTGAAGGCGGCACACCCGCGCATCGCATCCTCCAGTACAGTAACGGCCTTGAGGTCGTTTGCCTGGCTCGGCCCACTCGGCTCCGCCAACCCGAGGGCGAAACCGGTGCCCGCGCCGTTTCCGTGTTCGTGGTCAACCGGCGCCAAGCGGCGGAAGACGACGATATGGCAGATACCGCATACGCCTTCCAAGTCGAAATGTCCGCGACCGCGGATCGCCCGTTCCTTCCGCGATTCGACCCGAGCGGTCTTGACAGCGAGGATTGGGATGAGCGTCTGGCCGACCTGCACTATCGGGACGCGGCCGAATACGCAGTCGGCCACAACGTGTCGACACGTACCGAAGCCGTCGATGGCGAGTGTCGGCAAGTCCATACCGAATGGATGCCGCTTGCAGTTGTGGAGCGAGTCGAACCGTCCGGAATTCCCGATGTCGAGTTCGCAATGGAGGCGCTGGGCGCTCTGGAGGACGGCGCTGCTGCGAAGCGGGCATTGATTCCGCTGGTCCGCGCTTACCGCAAGTGGATCGAGGCTCAAGGCGAGGAGGCGCAGACATTTACGGGCAGACGCGGTGAGGTGGCGAACGAACTGGTGCGCAGGGCAGCGGTCGCGGCGAACCGCATCGAGGCTGGCATCAGTCTTCTCGAAGACCCCGAACTTCTGGCAGCCTTCCGTATCGCCAATCGCGCCATGGCCGCGGCTTCGCGGCGGCGTCGGGCGCAGGAACAGGGACGTGCCCCCGAAGCCGTCCATCCCCCGGCCTGGCGCCCGTTTCAGCTTGCCTACATCCTGATGAACCTGCGCGGCATCGCCGAGCCAAACCATGTGGAGCGTGAGATCGTCGATCTCCTTTTCTTCCCGACCGGCGGCGGCAAGACCGAGGCGTATCTCGGGCTGGCCGCGTTCACGCTTGTCCTGCGCCGTCTGCGCGACCCGGATCCCGTGCATCGCGGGCTGTCCGTGCTCATGCGCTACACGCTCCGGCTGCTGACGCTCGACCAGCTCGGTCGTGCAGCGGCCCTGATCTGCGCGCTGGAACTGGAGCGCGAAGTGGCGCCGGACAGGCTCGGCGCCTGGCCCTTTGAAATCGCGTTGTGGGTGGGCCGCGCCGCGACCCCCAACTACATGGGCAAGAACGGCGACCGATCCGACAAGAGCGCCCGCATCCGCACCCTGCGCTTTTCCCGCGATAGCTCGAATGAGCCACCGCTGCCGCTGGACCAGTGCCCCTGGTGCGGCACGAAATTCGCGAAACACTCCTTCCAATTGACGCCCGACACCAACAACCCCTCGAATCTGCTGGTGCGCTGCGTCAATCGGCGTTGCGACTTCCGCGGAGCGAAGCGTTCGCTGCCCATTGTCGCGGTGGACGAGCCGATCTACGAGCGCCTGCCGGCCTTCATGATCGCCACCGCCGACAAGTTCGCCGCCATGCCATGGACCGGCGAGACGGCGGGGTTCTTCAGGGGCGGCGACCCAACCGATCCGCGCCCGCCCGACCTCATCATCCAGGACGAGTTGCATCTGATTTCGGGTCCGCTCGGCACGATGGCCGGACTTTATGAAACCGCGCTCGATCAGCTTTGCCTGCGCCGTGTCGATGGCAAGAAGGTGCGCCCGAAGATCATCGCATCGACCGCCACTGTGCGGCTTGCCAACAAGCAGATTCGCGCACTTTTCGGTCGAAACTCCGTCGCGGTGTTCCCGCCGCCGGGCATCGACCGGCGAGATTCGTTCATTGCCGAGCAGGCGCCGGCATCGACAGTGAACCCGCGTCTGTATCTCGGCATCGCCGCCCAGGGTCGCGGGCCGAAAGTGGTGTTCCTGCGCAGCGCGATCACGCTGATGGCTGCGGCGCAGGCGGTCTGGGACGCTGCGGCGGGACAAGCGGACCCGAACCCCGCCGATCCGTACATGACGCTCGTCGCCTACTTCAATGCGCTGCGGGAACTCGGGAGCGCCCGCCGCATTGTCGAGGACGAGGTCAGTTCGCGGCTCCAGACGTATTCCGGGCGCAGGCGCCTCAACGATCCGGCGCCGCTGTTTGCGGACAGGCGAATCGGGTTCGATCCGGTCGAGCTGACCTCGCGTGTCGGCACGGCCGCCGTCGCCGAAGCCAAGCGCAAACTCGCCCTGGGTTTCGCCGGGAACGACCGTGTGGACGTGGCGCTTGCGACCAACATGATTTCGGTGGGGCTCGACATTACGCGGCTCGGGCTGATGGTCGTCTCGGGCCAGCCGAAAACCACCGCGGAATACATCCAGGCGACGAGCCGGGTGGGTCGCGACCCGAATCGGCCCGGGCTCGTCGTTGCCCTGCTGAATGTCCACAAACCGCGCGACCGCTCCCATTACGAGCGCTTCTCCGCATGGCACGAGTCCTTCTACCGTGGCGTGGAGGCAACGGGCGTGACTCCGTTTTCCCCCCGGGCGATGGATCGGGGACTGCCGGCGGTATCGGTGGCCCTGGCCCGGCTCGGGATTCCCGAGCTGACGGCGATGGCCGCGGCCGGGGATGTCGAGAGTCACGGCACTCATTCCGCGGAACTGGCGAAGGCGGTGGGTGAACGAGCGCAAGCGCACGCAGACGACCTCCCCGATAGTTTCGGCGATCACGTCAGAAACCGCGTGCTGAGCCTGATCGACGACTGGGCGAGCCTCGCTCGCCAAGCCGGCGAGGGAGGCGTCAAGTTCGGTTACACGCGTTACGGCACCGGCATCGCGACGCCGTTGTTGCGGGAGATGATCGACCCGGAGCGCGATGTGCTGAACGACACGCAGCTTCGGTTTCGGGCGCCCCGTTCGTTGCGGGACGTCGAACCCAGCGTGCTCCTGGGCATCAAGACTCCTGAAGGACAGGACATCGAATAGCTGCCGTGGCCGACAATATCCTCCGACAGAGTCAGTTAATCACGACCCACGGACCGGGCGCGATGATCGATCTTCCGGACTATTCCGTAATTGTCTCCGGCCTGCAGGACTGGGCGCATCTGCGGCGCGAGAAAATCGACGAGCCCCGTTTGACCGCAAAGCTCCGACGGTTGCTGGACGTTCCCACGCTGGAGCTGTGGACACCGCCGCGCCACGAAGAGAACGCGCGAAAAGTTGCGCCCGTCGGCGCGCGCATCTTCCCGACATGGTTCATCGTCAAGGACGCCCGCCCATCGCCCCGCAACCGGCAATGGCGCCGCCGCCGACTGGTCCGGTGGGATCACCTCGAAAAGCGCCAGTTCCGCGACGAAGACGGCAAACGCAAGCCGGTCGTTCCGGTACGGTTCGTGTGCGGCTGCCGGCGGGGCCACATCGACGATCTCGATTGGCGGTGGTTCGTTCACCAGGGTGGCAACGCCTGCCAGCGTCCCCTGTGGCTGGAAGAGCGGGGAACGGGCGCCGACATTGGTGACACCTTCGGCGTATGCGATTGCGGAGAGGAACGTTCGCTGTACGAGGCCTCCATGCCCGGCACCGGTGCGCTTGGCCACTGTGAGGGCAAGCGGCCGTGGATCGGACAGTACGCCCGGGAAGGTTGCGGAGAGCCCTACCGGCTTTTGGTGCGCACGGCGAGCAACGCGTATTTCCCGCAAATCATGAGCGTTATTTCGCTGCCCGAATACGACGCCGGGCTGGCTGCAAAAGTTTCGACGCACTATGAACGCCTGAAGGCAGCCGATGATCTTGGCGCACTGGCAAACTTCCGGATGATCCCGGAACTCGACGCAGCATTCGACGGCATCGCCGATGAGACGGTAAGCGCAGAATTCCGCCGCCAAAAAGGGGACGGGGAACGGGACGACATTCCGGTCAAGTCCGCGGAGTTCGACATACTCGACAAGGGCGACCCGGTCATTGGCGAGCATGAACCACGCTCCCGATTCCATGCGGAAACGCTGCCGCGCGAAGCTTGGGATTCCGGACGGGACGGGCTCGTGGCAAGCATTGACAAGTTGGTTCTGGTGCATCGTTTGCGTGAAGTGGTCTCCCTGCTCGGATTTACGCGCTTCGAGGCCATCAGCCCCGACAAGAACGGCGAGCTTGACCTTGAGGTCGCCCGTGCGTCGCTCGCCGAAACGATCACCTGGCTGCCCGCTGTAGAAAATCGTGGTGAAGGGATATTTCTGTCGTTCCGAAACGACGCGATCGATCGTTGGATCGAGCGGTCCGGCGTCCGGGAGCGCGGTCGACGCATCGAGAAAGGCTGGCGCGCCTGGGCCGCCGAGCGTCGTCGGCCGGAGGACGGGTTTCCCGGTCTCCCTTATGTGATGCTGCACTCTCTGTCGCACATGTTGATGACGTCAATTGCGCTTGATTGCGGTTATCCGGCCAGTTCGCTGCGCGAACGCGTCTACGCCGGAGACGGCGGCTACGGAATCCTGATCTATACAGGCTCGTCCGACTCCGAAGGAACGCTGGGCGGCCTGGTCGAGACGGGGCGCCGGATCGAATCCCACCTTCGCCGCGCGCTGAACGAAGGTCGACTGTGCTCGAACGACCCCGTGTGCGCGGAACACGCGCCCAATTCCCGGCTTGAGGGCCGCATGTTGCAGGGCGCAGCGTGTCACGGTTGCCTGCTGATCGCTGAAACGAGCTGCGAGCAGCGCAACGATTTTCTCGACCGGGCGCTCGTCGTCCCGACGGTTGCGGTCGCCGATGCGGCGTTCTTCGATCTGCCCAAGTACGAACCGTGACGGATTTCGCCGTGCTGGCCGCTCTGCGCCGAGGCGATCTCCTGCGGCTGGCGGATCTCCTCGATGCCAGCCTCCTCACACCGCCTTACGGTGTCTTGGCGCTGCGCGACCACATTCCGGACGAGTGTGCGACTGTGATCGCGCAGTGCCTCGGGGCACCTGGCTCGGCAAGACCTGCGACCCCGGCAAATCGCGTTGCTACTTCGCGCTTACGCTGCCGGCGCCCAGCCCTCGGATGATGTGTCGCCGCGTGTCGAGGTCGTCGTCAGCGGACCGGATTCAAGCGGGGGCGCCCGCGATACCGGCGTGGTCACTCGGCAGCTCTTCGGCAAAGCGCGAGAGCGGGTGTTGGCTGTCGGTTTTGCCGTCCATCAGGGACGGGCGGTGTTCAAGGCGCTGGCAGATCGCCTCGACAATGACGACGCGCTCGAAGCCATCCTCTGCATCGACGTTCGCCGCCAGCATGGGAGCACCACCGTGGAACGAGACATCGTCAGGCGCTTCGCGTCTGACTTCGTGCGTGACGAGTGGCCTGGGAAACGACTGCCTCGCGTCTATTACGACCCGCGATCCCTGCTACCTTCAGCTCGGACAGCCAGCGCGTTGCACGCTAAGTGCGTGGTCATCGACGGCCAGGAGGCGCTTGTGACCTCCGCGAATTTCACGGAGGCAGCTCAGGAGCGCAATATCGAACTCGGTCTCCTGATCGATTCCCGGTTGATCGCAAGGCAGATCGAAGATCATTTCGTGTCGCTGATACGGAATCGACACCTCGAGTCGTTGCCTCTGTCTTGACCGACGTCTTCGCGATTCAGTGCAAGCTGGCGCTCGAAGTTGTGCTTGGTGAGTCGCATTCAAGACCATCCTTCGACAGTGATTGCTGCGCGCGCAACAACTCCGAGTGCACGTCAATTTCCGGCCACATTCGCCCTATTCCGGGCTACCCCGCCCAGGCGGATATGCCGCACGATGCCTAGCACAAGGACACAAACTCGAGGCGCACCGAAATGAAGCAGATCCATTCGGGTTTCACGCTGCTCGAAATGATGATCGTGATCGCAATCATCGGAATCGTCGCGGCGGTCGCCATCCCTTCGTATCAGGACTACACTGTCCGTTCCCAGGTTGCCGAGGGCATCAACCTTGCGTCGGCTGCCCAGGCCGCGATCGCCGAAACCTATCTCTATCGGGGCACGGCGCCGGCCAACCGCGAGGCCGCCGGGCTCAGCGCCGCCGCCACCAACACGCAAGGCAGATATGTCGCGCAACTGGAGATCGTCGACGGCGAAGTCATCATCACCTACGGCAATGACGCCAACGCCTCGAACCTTGCCGGTCAGACTCTGGTGATGACTCCGCACCTGACGGCCGAAGACAGCATCATCTGGCAGTGCGGCCTCGCGGCGCCGACGATCGCCAACCCCATGGGCGCCAATACGAACCCGGGCGCCACGACCATCGCCCCGCAACACCTGCCTGGCGCCTGCCGGCCGTGACTCCGCTGTCCGCCGGGTCCGACTCGGGCAGTTATCGCAGAACCGCGGTTGCGGCCGGCCGCAAGTTCGGCGTCCCGGTGTTCGACCTCGATGCGATGGAACTCGATCTCGAGGTCGTCAGGCTGGTCGATGAAGAACTGCTCGCAAGGCATCGCGTGCTGCCGCTCAAGCAACGCGGCAATCGCCTCTACGTCGGCATCGGTGACCCGACCGACGTCAAGGCGCTCGATGACATCAGGTTTCAGACATCGCTGCGCGTCGAACCCGTCGTCGTCGAAGAGGACAAGCTCGAAGCCCGCGTCGCGCGCGCCATTGAAGCGGTCGACACGACGCTTGCGAGTTTCGATGACGCACAGTTCGACGACGCCGACATCGACGCTCCCACGGCCGATGAGGGCGCGCCCACGGACACGGCCGGCGCCGATGTGGAGGAGGCCCCGATCGTGCGTTTCGTCAACCGGATCATGCACGACGCGATCCGGCGATCTGCGTCCGACATTCACTTCGAGCCCTACGAGAAGTACTGCCGCGTCCGCCTGCGAATGGACGGCGTGCTCGAGGAAATCGCCCGGCCGCCGGCGTCGCTCGCGATGAAGGTCGCGGCGCGTCTGAAGGTCATGGCGCGGCTGAACATCGCCGAACGAAGGATCCCGCAGGACGGCCGCATCAGGATGCGGCTGTCGGGCACTCGCAGCGTCGACTTTCGCGTTAATACCTGTCCGACGCTCTTCGGAGAGAAGATCGTCTGCCGCCTGCTCGATCCCTCGAGCGTCCGTCTCGGGATCGATTCGCTCGGTTACGACGCCGCCCAGAAACGCGCCTATGTCGACAACCTCATGAAGCCCTACGGCATGATCCTCGTCACCGGGCCAACGGGCAGCGGTAAAACAGTTTCGCTCTACGCGGGGCTCAATGTACTGAACACCGTGGACCGGAATATTTCAACCGCGGAAGATCCGGCGGAGATCAACGTGCCCGGCATCAACCAGGTCAACGTCAGTCCCAGAGTCGGGCTGACGTTTGCTTCGGCGCTGCGCGCATTCCTGCGTCAGGACCCCGATGTCATCATGGTCGGCGAGATACGCGATCTGGAAACTGCCGAGATCGCGATCAAGGCGGCGCAGACCGGGCACCTTGTCCTGTCGACGCTGCATACGAACGATGGGCCGCGAACGCTGACCCGCCTGGTCGACATGGGCGTCAAGCCCTACGCGATCGCAAGCTCGGTGAGCCTGATCATCGCGCAGCGTCTCGCGCGCCGCCTGTGCAACAACTGCAAGAAAGCCGTCGAGTTGCCGGCCGAAGCGCTGCTCGGCGAAGGGTTCGCGCCGGCCGATGTCGAGGCGATGACGAGCGTGTTCCAGGCCACGGGCTGCAACCGCTGCAACGGCGGTTACTCCGGGCGGATCGGCATCTACCAGGTCATGCCGGTGACCGAACCGATCGGCCGGATCATCATGCAGGGAGGCAATGTCATGCAGATCGCCGAGCAGGCCGCCGAAGACGGCGTGGCCGATCTCAGGATGTCGGGCCTCAGAACGGTCAGGGAAGGCATCACCAGTCTCGAGGAGATCAACCGGATCACCGTCGATTGACCTCACGGACGATTCAGCCCGGACGCCGACTCATGCCTCGACTCGCCCGGCGAAAGCGGATTCGCGTGTCGTCATGCCCGGCGATCCCGCGCCCGGACTGACGCATGGCTCGATCCACCAGGCATAGACAGCTCCCGTTCCGCTGGGAAGGAACCGACCGCACGGGTCGGTCGGTCAGGGGCAGGACCGTCGCGGTCAACGCCGCCGCGGTGCGTCGGGAGCTTCGCCGGCAGGGGGTCGCGCCGAGGCGCGTACGCAGGCAGTCCCGGTTTCACGGGGCAACGCGGCGCATCACCACGAGCGATATCGCGATCTTCTCGCGGCAACTGGCAACGATGATGAACGCCGGCATTCCGCTCGTGCAGGCGTTCGACATCATCGGCAGCGGGCACGACAAGCCGGCGATGCAGAAGCTCGTGCTGGCGATCAAGTCCGACATCGAGGGCGGCACGGCGCTCGCCGATGCGCTCGCGGGGCATCCGAAACACTTCGACGATCTCTACGTGAAGCTCGTTGCCGCAGGCGAGCGCGCCGGAGCGCTCGACACCTTGCTCGAGAAGATCGCGTCGTACAAGGAGAAGTCGGAGTCGATCCAGAGAAAGGTCCAGCGCGCCCTGTTCTACCCGGCTGCCGTGGTGGCGGTCGCCGTGGTTGTCACCGCGATCCTGCTGATCTACGTGATTCCGGAGTTTGAGTCACTGTTTCAGGGGTTCGGCGCCGCCTTGCCCGCCTTCACGCGAGTCGTGATCGCCATCTCCGAATTTGTGCGCGACACGGGCTGGACCATCGCGGTTGCGGTCGTCGTGGCCGTCGCCGGATATCTGCAGGCAAAGCGCCGCTATCGAAGCGTGCGCCGCTTTACCGACAGGGTGGCGCTCGGAGCACCGGTCGTCGGTTCCATCCTGACCAAGTCGGCCATCGCCCGTTACGCGCGTACGCTCGCCACGACCTTTGCGGCCGGCGTGCCGCTCGTCGAGGCACTGGAGTCCGTCGCCGGTGCGACCGGCAACTGCGTTTACGAAACCGCGGTGCTCAGGCTGCGCGACGATGTCGCGGCCGGGCAGCAGCTGCAGCAGGCGATGCAGAGCACGGATCTGTTTCCCAATCTGGTCAATCAGATGGTCGCGGTCGGCGAGGAATCGGGGTCGCTCGACGAAATGGCGGCAAAGGTCGCGGAGTTCTACGAAGAAGAGGTCGACCACGCCGTCGACAGCATGTCGAGCCTGATCGAGCCGCTCGTCATGGCCGTGCTCGGCGTCCTCGTCGGCGGACTCGTCATCGCGATGTATCTGCCGATCTTCAGGATGGGCGCCGTCATCTAGCGAGAATTTCAAGCAAGACACCTGAAATTCGGAACAACCTTCGTTTTTCAAATACTTGAATGACGATCCAGGAATTACGCGGGTGACCTCTTGCGCTGGCCGATCATAGAAACCTATGGAAACCCGCTTTCCGCCCGGTGACAATAGTGAGCGTATCCGCCCGGTGAGCACAGCGACGCCACTTCCTGCGGGCCGTCGTCGGTGAACAGGGTCGACCATGACGTCGGTTCCCGAACCGGGCAACGGGCAGGCGCGGTAAGTACACGTGGAAGTCTTCGAGATCTGGCCGGCGGCACTTTTCCTCGCCTGTGGCGTGTTGGGCCTGGTGGCCGGCAGCTTCCTGAATGTCGTCGTCTGGCGTCTCCCGATCATGATGGAGATCGCCTGGCGCCGGCAGTGCAGCGAAGCCGAGGACCAACCGTTCGCACCACCTCCCCACGCCCGGGGCTCCACGTTCAACCTCCGATGGCCTCCGTCCGCATGCCCGAATTGCGGCCAGAGAGTTGCCGCACGGCACAACATCCCGGTCCTGAGTTTCCTCTGGCTCAAGGGACGGTGCGCACACTGCGCAGAGGCAGTTTCGCTTCGCTATCCCTTCGTGGAAATCTTCGCGACAGTCGCGAGCCTGACCGTCGCCTGGGTATTCGGTCCGAGCTGGCAGACCGTCGCCGCACTCGCGTTCACGTGGACGCTGGTGGCGCTCGCCGTGATCGACGGCGAACACAAGCTGCTGCCGGACAGCCTGACGTTGCCGCTGCTGTGGGCCGGGTTGCTGCTTGCGCTCGTCGCGGTCGACGGCGCGCCGCTCTTCGCGACGCTGCGCGACAGCGTGATCGGGGCCGCGGCGGGGTACCTGAGCCTGTGGATCGTGTACCAACTGTTCAAGCTCGTGACCGGCAAGGACGGCATGGGCTACGGTGACTTCAAGCTGCTCGCGGCGCTTGGTGCATGGCTCGGCTGGCAGCTCCTGCCCCTTGTCATCGTCCTGTCCGCCGCGGCGGGCTCGATCGTCGGGATCTTTCTGATTGCGTCAGGCCGGAGATCGCGGGGCGCGGCGCTGCCGTTCGGCCCGTATCTCGCGGCCGCCGGCTGGATCGCCCTGCTCTGGGGAACCGATCTCATGAACATGTACCGGCACCTTCCGCTTTAGCGCGGGCAAGGGGAAATTCAGGATGAACGGGAAGGCTCAATAGCGTGTTGCGCATCGGACTCACGGGCGGCATCGCGAGCGGCAAGTCAACGGTCGCGGACATGTTCACGAGTCTCGGCGCCGCATTGGTCGACACGGATGCGGTCGCCCGCGAGGTCGTGGCGCCGGGGCAAGCTGCGCTCGAGGAAGTGCGCCGCGCTTTCGGCGCAGGCGTTATCGACCCGCGCGGTGAGCTGGATCGACGGGCGCTGCGCGGGATCATCTTCGAGAATGCGGACCGGCGTCGTGACCTGGAAGCCATCCTGCACCCCCGGATTCGCGAACGAACGCTGGCCCTGCTCGAGCAGGCCGAGGGTCCCTACGTGATCGCCGCGGTCCCTTTGCTCGTGGAGACCGGGTTCGCCGAACATGTTTCGCGCGTCCTGGTGGTAGACTGCTCGGTTGGAACTCGGATTGAACGGCTGATGCTACGCGACGGCATTGATCGAACCGCAGCCGAAGCAGCGATCGGCGCACAGGCCGACCGGGCTGCGCGGCTTGCGGCCGCCGACGATGTGATCAGCGCCGGGGGCCGGCGGGCTTCGACCCGACGGCAGGTCGAGAAGCTGCACAAACGCTATCTTGATCTCGCCCGCGTTTGCCGAGCAGGGCAACGTCGCGCAGAATAGCCCGATGGCGAGCACTGTGCAGAATCTTCCGGAAGCGGTTCCCAGCGAGGAATTCGTAAAGTTCGAGCAGCCGCTGTCCGAACGAATCCGAACGTTTCTTCGGATAGAGTTGCTGTACCGGCAGGCGCTGTTTCATACGAACAGCGAAACCGATCTGAGTTCGCGCGAAGCGGTGAACAGCCTGCTCGGCATTCTTTCGATCCTCGCGCACGGCGACGTGCGGGCGGAGGCGCTCCAGGAACTCGATCGCATCGACGGTATGCTGAACCGGTTTCGGCAGACTTCCGAGGTCGATACCGATCGTCTCGATTCGATCATCGAAGGCATCGGCAATCTCAAAAGCGAACTTGCATCCTACGGCCCGCACCTCGTCGGTCCACTGAAGGACAATGAGTTTCTGAGCGCGATCAAGCACCGCAGCTGGATTCCCGGCGGGACTTGCGGTTTCGACCTGCCCGAATACGGCTACTGGCTGAACCTTCCCTACGCCGAACGCGCCGATCAGCTCCTGGTGTGGGCCAACTATCTCAAGCCGCTATGCAATGCGGTCGATGAAGTGCTCACGCTGCTTCGCGAGACGAGCGATCCGGTCGAACGCATCGCGTACGACGGCCACTACATCCACAAGCTCGATCGCAGGACGCACTACAATCTGATCCGCGTCATGCTGCCGGCCGGCAACGGCATCTACCCGGAATTCAGTGCAGGCAAGCACCAGTTCACGATCCGTTTCGTTGAATGGCAGGGCGTCGACAGCCGTCCGCTGCAGGTTTCCGGGGAACTTCAGTTTCTGCTTGCCTTGTGCTGACCGGCAGCCCTAACGGGCTCCTGACTCTCAAGCGCATCGAGGATCGGCCGGTCGGCACTCAACAGGCCTGACTCGGCGAGCTCGTCGACGCGCACCCAGCGCAGGCGCTGGCCCTCGCGAGCGTGCGGTTCGCCGCGATAGCGATGCACGAGCCAGACGTCGAGCCTCACGCGACGATCCGGATAATCGTGCACGTAGTCGAGCAACGGTTCGGCGTGCTCGACGGCGATCCCGAGTTCCTCGTCGAGTTCACGGCAAAGCGCATCCCGCGCCAGCTCGCCCGGCGCGCACTTGCCGCCGGGAAACTCCCACGCACCACCCATGTGCGTGGCGGCATGCCGCTGGCCGATCAGCACCCGGCCGTGTTCGTCGCCGATCAACCCTACAACAACGTGAATCGGATCGATTCCGGGTCCCTCAATTCAGACGGCCATGACAGTGCTTGTATTTCTTGCCCGAACCGCAGCTACAGGGCTGGTTGCGGCCGATTTTCGGCTTCTCGCGAACGTATGGCGAAGCAGGTTCCTGGGGCGGTGGAGGCGGCGGCCGCAGGCCTGCCCCCGGCGGCGGCGGTTGGCCCGCGGGTGGCGGCCGGCCCGACGGCAGGCCCTGACCCGGCGGCAGCGCCTGTCCGGGCGGGGCTCCTTGCGGTACTCGCGGCGGTGCGGCCGCGGCCAGCGACGGCGCCGCGGCATGCTGAAAGCGCAGCTTGCTCTGATCGGCGGCCGGCCGCTCAACCGCAGTCACATCCTCGGGACGCCGGATCTGGATCTTCGCGAGAATGCTGATCGTGTTGTGCTTGACGCGATCAAGCATGTTGCTGAACAACTCGAACGCCTCGCGCTTGTATTCCTGTTTGGGATTGCGCTGTGCATAGCCGCGCAGATGTATGCCCTGGCGCAGGTAGTCCAGTGCGCCGATGTGCTCCTTCCACAGCATGTCGAGCTGCCGCAGCATGATCTCCTTTTCGAGCCTGCGCATCAGGGGGGCGCCGATGGACTGCTCCTTCGCCTCGTAGTTCTCGGCGGCCACCTTGACGAGAAGTTTCCTGAGCTCCTTCTCGCCGATCGAGTCGTCTTCGTCGAGCATCTTGTCGATGTCGACGCGCAGCCCGAAGTCGCGCTCCATGGCCATGCGCAGGCCGTCCTTGTCCCACAGTTCCTCGACGCTCTCGGGCGGGATGTACTCCTCGACGGTCAGATCGACGACTTCGCGGCGGATGCCCTCGATCGCCGCGCTGATGTCATCCTCTTCCATGAGCTCGGTGCGCTGGTGATAGACCACCTTGCGCTGGTCGTTTGCGACATCGTCATATTCGAGCAACTGCTTGCGGATATCGAAGTTGTGCGCTTCGACCTTGCGTTGCGCGCGCTCGATCTGCCTGGATAGCATCTTGCTCTCGATCGCCTCACCGGCCCTCATGCCCGCGCGCGACAGCAGCCGTTTCGTGCGTTCCGGATCTCCGAAAATCCGCATGAGGTTGTCTTCCATCGACAGGTAGAAGCGGCTTGAGCCCGGGTCGCCCTGACGGCCCGACCGGCCCCGCAACTGGTTGTCGATGCGGCGCGACTCGTGCCGCTCGGTCCCGACGATGTGAAGCCCGCCGGCTTCGATCACCTCGCCGTGCCGCCCGTTCCAGTCCTCCTGCAATTCCTTCAGTTCGGCGTCGTCGGGATCCTCGAGATCCGCGCGCTCGGCCGCCAGATTCCCGCCGAGCACGATGTCGGTTCCGCGCCCGGCCATGTTGGTCGCGATCGTCACGCTGCCGGGCCGGCCGGCCTGGCTGATGATCTGCGCTTCGCGCTCGTGGTACTTGGCGTTGAGCACCTCGTGCCGGACCTTGCGCTTCTTGAGCAGCCCGGACAGGAACTCCGAAGTCTCGATCGATGTCGTGCCGACGAGCACGGGCTGGCGCCGTTCGTGACAGTCGACGATGTCGTCGAGAATCGCGTCGAACTTGTCGTCTCTGCTGAGGTAGACAAGGTCGGGCGCGTCGTCGCGGATCATTGTCTCGTGCGTCGCGACCACGACCACCTCGAGGCCGTAAATCTGCTGGAATTCGTAGGCCTCGGTATCGGCCGTGCCGGTCATGCCGGCGATCTTTTCGTAGAGGCGGAAGTAATTCTGAAACGTGATGGACGCGACGGTCTGGTTTTCTTCCTTGACCTTGACGCCCTCTTTCGCCTCGATGGCCTGGTGGAGCCCGTCGGACCACCGACGGCCCGGCATCGTGCGGCCCGTGAACTCATCGACGATCACGACCTCGCCGTTCTGAATGATGTAGTCCACTTCGCGCTTGAAGAGCGAATGCGCACGCAATGCTGCGTTCAGGTGGTGCATCAGGCGGATGTTCGTCGCGCTGTAGAGACTTTCGCCGGCAGCGAGAATACCGGCGCGGTTCAGCAGCGCCTCGACGGTCTCGTGACCTTCCTCGGTCAAATGCGCCTGCTTGGACTTCTCGTCCACGGTGTAGTCGCCGGGAACGTAAAGGCGGCATAGCGATTGCCTGGCGCCGGGCTCGAGCTCGACCAGGTGGTAGCCGCCCTCGCGCGCCGTGTGCAGCGCCTCGTCTATCGGCGTGACGCCGAGTTCCTTGCCGTCGACATCGAGCAGCTCCACTGCCTGGGCCTCGATCGCCTCGTTGGCCGGCCCTTCGGGGACCGTGTGCAGCTTGAGCTTCGGGACGAGCTTGTTGATGTGGACGTAGAGTTCGGTACTTTCCTCGGAGCGGCCCGAGATGATGAGCGGCGTGCGCGCCTCGTCGATCAGGATCGAATCGACCTCGTCGACGATCGCGTAACTGAGGCGCCGCTGCGCGCGGTCCTCGAGCCTGAACGCGAGGTTGTCGCGCAGGTAATCGAAACCGAACTCGTTGTTGGTGCCGTAGATGATGTCCGAGGCGTAGGCTTCGCGCTTCTCCTCGTTGGTCTGCCCGCTGCGGATGACGCCGACCTCAAGTCCGAGAAAGCGGTAGATCGGCCCCATCCACTCGGCGTCTCGGCCGGCAAGATAGTCGTTCACGGTGACGATGTGGACGCCATCCCCGGTCAGGGCGTTGAGGTAGGCGGGCAAGGTCGCCACGAGCGTCTTTCCCTCGCCGGTGCGCATTTCGGCGATCTTGCCCTCATGCAGCGCAATGCCGCCGACGAGCTGCACGTCGAAGTGCCGCATCCCCACCGTGCGCGTGGCAACCTCGCGAACGACGGCGAACGCTTCGGGCAACAAGGCTTCGAGGTCGCCCTCACGCGCGTAGCGCTCCTTGAACTCGTCGGTCTTCGCGGCGAGTTGCCCATCGCTCAAGGCCTTGATGGCAGGTTCAAGCGCATTGGCGTCGCGGACGTGAGCACCATAGCCCTTGAGCAAGCGCTGGTTGCGGCTGCCGAAAACGCCGGTGAACAGATTCGAAACTTGCTCGAGCAATGAAAACCCCGAGGGCCGCGTCAATCGGACCTATTCTAATGTTTGGACGGCGGACCGGAAATTAAAGGGACCTGGCGATCCCTGTCAGGTCCTTATTGGTTCGCACTGATGTAGTTCAGCGGATTGACCGGCAGCCCGTTGCGAAGCACCTCGAAGTGGAGGTTGGGGCCTGTGGCGCGGCCCGTTCGGCCCACCTTTGCGATGACCTGGCCGCGTGTCACCATGTCGCCGAGCGTGACAAAGTTGTCGGCGAGGTGCGCATAACGGGTCACGTAACCGTTGCCGTGGTTGACTTCAACGAGCTCTCCGTAACCGAACCGCGACCCGGACCAGATCACGACACCTGAACCGACGGCGATCACCTCACCGCCCGGGCGCCCGGCGAAATCCACGCCCTGGTGAAACGCCCGACGACCCGTGAAAGGATCGGTACGGGTGCCGAATCCGGACGAGATGTACCCGCCGGCTACGGGCCGCCCATCCGGCACCACCTGATCCTGAAGCTTGCGGCTCAGCAGGAAGTCTTCGAGCACACGGAGCTGCTGGCGGCGGTCGGCGAGTTGCTGATCGAGTGCGTCAAGCGTCGAGACGACGTCGTTGAGCTGCATCTCGTCGCCCATGGCCAATGGTTGCTCGGGGCCGCCAAGCGAGGGCGGCGCGGAGAAGTCGAACTCGCCGTCATCGAATCCGGCGACCTGGGTCAGTCGCGAGCCGAGGGCCTCCAGCCGGACCACCTGGGCGTTCATGAGCCCCAGCCGGAGCGCGAGCGCATCGACATTCTGCTGCAGCGCCCGGCGCGTTGCCTGAAGCGTGGACTCCTGCTCGGCCAGATCGCTGCGCAGGGACACCACGCCTTGAGCGGGACCTGTGGCGCCGGCCATGCGGTAGCCGGCATAAAATATGCCGGCGCCGACAACGAGCGCGATGGTCGCAAGCCCCAGCCGAACACGGTGCGAGGTCAGGCAAAGCTGGCCGACCGGGCCCCGTATGTTGGACAGGAGAATCAACTGCATACGAACGCGCCTCTCGTGCCTGATCCGTGAACGACGGTGGCCGCCCCTGGAGACGATGGTGCAGCAACCGAACGAGTATAGCCGTGTTTCATGGCAAGTTCACACGGCCGGTTCGTCGGCTGCTGCCATGGCGGGCCGAAGCTTGCGTGCGTCCGGCGCTTCCCGCAACATGTGCATGTATATCACACGCTTGCCGACATTGCCTGCGGCAAGTTTCGGCTTTTATCCTTCAAATTTCATCTTCGATTTGGAAAACACTCCTTGGAGTCCGGTTCAGATTCGCACCCCTTTTCCGGCCAGCACGGCACGTTGCTGAGTTTCGCCCAGTTGTCCCTGTCGGACTCGTTGCGGCAGGGCATTTCGGAGCTGGGTTTCACGCTCTGCACGCCGATCCAGAGTCAGGCGTTGCCGCTCGCACTTCAGGGCCGGGATGTCGCCGGACAGGCGCAGACCGGCACCGGCAAGACGGCGGCCTACCTCATAGAGCTCTTCGAACACCTCGACCGCAACGCCCCGCTCAAGGCGCGTGAGCCCGGTCCGCGCGCGCTGCTCGTGGCGCCCACACGCGAACTCGCCGTGCAGATTCACAAGGATGCCGCGGCGCTCGGCAAGCACCTTCCCTACAGGTTCGGCCTCGTGTTCGGCGGGATCGACTACGAGAAGCAGCGGCAGCAACTCGTTGACGGCGTCGACATCCTCATCGGCACGCCCGGCCGGCTCATCGACTACTTCAAGCAGCGCGTCTATGGCCTCAGGCGAGTGCAGGTCCTCGTGCTCGATGAAGCCGACCGCATGTTCGACCTCGGCTTCATACGCGACATCAGGTACATCCTGCGCCGTTTGCCCGAGCGCGACCTGCGGCTTAACTTCCTGTTCTCGGCGACGCTGACCCATCGCGTCCTCGAACTCGCCTACGAACACATGAATGACCCGGAGCTCGTCCGAATCGAGCCTGAAAAAATGACGGTCGACCGGGTCACGCAGTGCATCTACTTTCCGGCCAACGACGAGAAGATCCCGCTGCTCATGATGTTGCTCGGAGAGATGGACGTGAGCCGCACGATGGTGTTCGTCAACACGAAACGGGCCGCGGAGAGGCTTCGCGAGCGGCTCGAAAGCAACGGCATCAACGCCGAAGCGATCTCCGGCGACGTCCCGCAGAAGAAGCGCTTGCGGATGATGACGGACTTCGCAAGCGGAAGGCTGCCGGTGCTGATCGGGACTGACGTTGCTTCGCGCGGGCTGCACATCCCCGACGTCAGCCACGTGTTCAACTACGACCTGCCCCAGGATGCCGAGGACTACGTGCACCGGATCGGCCGTACGGCTCGCGCCGGTGCGACGGGCGACGCGATCAGCTTCGGATGCGAGGACTACGCGATATCGCTGCCCGAGATCGAGGCCTACATCGGCCACAAGATCCCGGTGGCGGAAGTGGACCGCGACAAGCTCGCCACGGTCGCGGCGTCGCTCAACAAGAGCGCTGCGGGTTCGAAACACCGGCGCAGACGGCCGCCGCGCCGACACAGCACCCGGAATCGATCCACGTCCGGTGGATCCCGGAGCTAGGAGCCTGCACCGTAGGAATTCGCGGCTGCAAATCCGCTCTCATCCGCCCCTTCGCCCGATCAATTCTCCTCAATCGATCAACCGAAGGGACGGCGATAGCGAATTTTCGCTTTCGCGACTTCCTACGGCGCACACTCCTAGGAAACTGCGCCGAATGCTTCAGGCGCCGATGGCCGTGGCCGACAGATGACTCTCGCGATCGACGCGGCGCTCTGTACCGAGGTCCGGTCCATCGCCCGCAGGGCCGGCGACGCGATTCTTGAAATCTACGGCGAGGGTTTTTCCGTCGAGCTCAAGGACGATCGCTCGCCGCTCACCGAGGCCGATCGAAAATCGCACGAACTCATCGTGCGCGACTTGACGGCAATCGATCCGAGCGTACCGATCCTCTCCGAGGAGTCGCCCGAGGCGGACGTGTCCGGTCGTCGAAACTGGGACCGCTTCTGGCTCGTCGATCCGCTCGACGGTACGCGGGAGTTCATCAAGCGTAACGGCGAATTCACGGTCAACATCGCGCTCATCGACGGGCACGAAGCGGTACTCGGCGTCGTGCTTGCACCGGCCATCGAAGTGGAATACAGCGCCATCGCGGGGCAGGGCGCATTCCGGTCCGACGTGGGCGGCGCACTTCAGGGCATCGCCGTCAGCCGCGAAGCAGGCGACCCGGTGCGCGTCGTCGGCAGCCGCAGCCATCCGGGCACCGCGCTTCAGGCGTATCTGGCAAGCCTCGAACCCTATGTTCTCAAGCCCATGGGCAGCTCACTGAAGACCTGTCTCGTCGCCGACGGGAGCGCCGATATCTACCCTCGGCTCGGACCCACCTCGGAGTGGGATACCGCCGCCGCGCAGGCTATCCTGCACGAGGCTGGAGGGAGTATGATTGATCTTGAGGGTCAGCCGCTGAGATACAATTCCAGGGATCACCTGCTCAACCCGCACTTCCTGGCGTTTGGCGACGATCGACGCGACTGGCTGGCATTCAACAAAAACCGATAGTGGATCAAAAGATCGAAACACGGACATTCAGGAACGTGGAACGGCTCAAGGCGTTACGAATAGAGCACAAGGATCTGGATCAGGTAATCACCCGGCTTGTAGAGGATCCCCATGTGGATCAGGTCATGCTCCGACGACTGAAGAAGCGCAAGCTCATGCTCAAGGACATGATCACACAGCTCGAAAGTGCGCGAATTCCGGATCTGAACGCTTGAGAGCCCGAACCGGCGCAAATCACTGAAACCCTTGCCGGCCGGCCCGTCCGGTCCGGTCTGCACCGTTCTCCGATCCTCGCGCCGTCACCGATGGCCCGCTCGAATACGTCCCGGTTACCATTGGATCCATGGACCTCATAGCCGACATCGGGGCGACCTACACTCGTTGCGCACTGCTCGATGACGACGCCGGGACGCGTGCTCAGCAGAGGTTCTCCAATGGCGAATTCGCCGACATCCAGAGCGTGCTCGGCGCGTATCTCGACGAGTGCCGCGCGCTCGGCCGGCCGCGCCGCGCTGCACTGGCCGTCGCGGCGCCCGAGGTCGGCAACGATTTCGAAATGATCAATCTGGGCTGGCGATTCTCACGCAACGGACTGCAGGAATCGCTCGAGCTTCGCGAACTTCACATCGTCAACGATTTCGCCGCGGTCGCCCGAGGGCTGCCCGCGCTCAGGGCTTCGGACTACACGCAGATCGGCAGCGGAAACGCCGCTGCGCGCGCACCGCTGGTCGTTCTGGGGCCAGGCTCCGGGCTCGGCGTCGCGAGCCTGGTGCCTTCGAGCGACGGCTGGACGGCCGTGGCCGGAGAAGGCGGCCACGTGACGCTGGCGGCCGCTACATCGGCCGAAGCCGAGGCGATCGGGCACATCAGGGAAAGGACCGGACACTGCTCGGCCGAGCGCGTGCTCTCGGGACCGGGTATCGAAAGGCTGCATGCGACGCTCGGCGAGCTCGCCGGGCGCAGCGGTACGCCGGTCACGGCGGCTGAAGTAACGAAGCTTGCGCGGGCGGGCGACCCTTTCGCCATGGAAACGCTCGCAATGTTCTTCGCCTTGCTGGGTACGGTCGCGGCCGACCTCGCACTGACGCTCGGCGCGAGGGGCGGCGTCTACGTCGCAGGCGGCATCGTTCCGCGGCTGATTGACCTCCTCGCCACATCGGACTTTCGCGAGCGCTTCGAAGCGAAAGGCCGTTACTGCGATTACATGGCATCGATCCCGACCCGCGTCATCACCGAACCCGTACCCGCTTTCCTCGGACTGAGAACCCTTCTCGGAAAACGGTAGTAGCCAGTGGCAGAACCCCGTGCCGCAGCGAAATCGGCCAGGCGCCCGGCCGGCAATGGGTCGAATCTCCGCGCCTGCTCCGGGCGTGCGCGTTTCGGGACTTGTGCGTTTGCGGCGAGTTGCTACGATATGCGCCCCGCCAGATACGTCGCCAGGCCAACAAGCAAAAGGGATATTCAGTGAGTGAAGCGCAACAGGTCCATGACGCACAAGGCGTCCGCAACATCGCCATCGTCGGTCACGCGGGTTCAGGAAAAACAACGTTGATCGAAGCCCTGCTGCTGGCGGCAGGGTCAATCCGCAGTGCCGGGAGCGTCAACAAGGGCACGACGGTCTGCGATTTCACCGATCAGGAAAAGCGGCTGCAGCATTCGCTCGACGTTAGCCTCTGCCACCTCGAACACGACGGTGTATCCGTCAACATTCTGGACACGCCGGGCTACCCGGACTTTCTCGGCAGGACGCTTGCCGTGCTGCCGGCGGTCGAGACCGTCGCGGTCGTCGTCAACGCACAAAGCGGCATCGAACTCGTCACACAGCGCGTCATGGACGCTGCAGCCGCGCGCAAGCTCTGCCGGCTCATCATCGTCAACAGGATCGATTCGCCGGAAGCGAATCTTGAAGCAGTGCTCGGCAAGATCCGCGACACGTTCGGGCGCGAATGCCTGCCGCTCAATCTGCCGGCGCGCAAGGGCCAGGCCGTGGCGGATTGCTTTTTCGAGCCGGCCGACGAAACTCCCGACTTTTCCTCGGTCGACGCGACCCACACGGAGATCGTCGACCAGATCGTCGAACTCGACGACGACCTCATGGAGAAGTACCTCGAGGGCGAGGAGATCGCCCTGGAACAGCTTCACGCACCGTTTGCACGCGCCTTGCGGCGGGGGCATCTGATTCCCGTGTGCTTCGTGTCTGCCGAAACCGGAGCGGGACTGCGGCAGTTGTTGCGCGTCTTCTCGCAACTCATGCCGAATCCATTTGAGGCCAACCCCGCCGAATTCTCGCTCGGAGACGACGCTGACGGGTCGTTCAGCGTCGATCGCGACGCGCACAATGGCCACTTCGTCGGCCATGTCTTCAAGGTCAACGTGGACCCATACGTCGGCCGGCTTGCCGCATTTCGCGTCCACCAGGGGCAATTGAATTCCGGCGACCAGATCTATGTCGGCGAGCGCCGCAAGGCCATCAAGCTCGCGCACCTGTACCGCGTGCAGGGCAAGAACCTCGAGGAGGTTTCAACGGCGGGCCCCGGTGATATCTGTGCGGTATCGAAGATCGAGGACATCCAGTTCGACGATGTGCTGCATGCGAGTCACGACGAAGACTCGCTCAGGATGCGGTCTGCCAGCATTCCGGCGCCGATGCATGGCGTGGCGCTCGAGCTCAGTCAGCGCGGCCAGGAGAAAAAGCTCTCCGACGCCCTGCACAAGCTCACGGCCGAGGATCCGAGCCTGCGGCTCGAATTCAACGCGCAAGCCAACGAGACCGTGTTGCGCGGCATGGGCGAGTATCACCTGAGACTGCTGATGGAGCGCATGAAGGACGAGTTCGGCGTCGAGGTTTCGACGCGCCCGCCCAAGATCGCCTACCGCGAGACGGTGACACGCAATGCCGAGGGGCACCACCGGCACAAGAAGCAGACCGGCGGTGCGGGCCAGTTCGGCGAGGTGTACCTCAGGATCGAGCCAATGAATCGCGGCGAGGGCTTCGAATTCGTCAACAAGGTTGTCGGCGGCACGATTCCCGGGCAGTTCATCCCGGCCGTCGAGAAGGGCGTCAAGCAGGTGCTCAATGAAGGCGCGATCAGCGGCAATCCGCTGCAGGACGTGCGTGTGATCGTTTACGACGGCAAGCACCACTCGGTCGACTCGAAGGAAGTTGCGTTCGTCGCGGCCGGCAAGAAAGCGTTCATGGACGCGGTCGCCAGGGCGAATCCGATCGTTCTCGAACCGATCGCGAGGGTCGAGGTCACGACGCCCAACCACTACGTCGGCGACATCACCGGACACCTGTCCGGAATCCGCGGCCGCATCGCCGGCAGCGACTCGCTGGCCGGCAACCAATCGAAGATTCAGGCCAACGTGCCGCTCGCGGAACTCGGCGACTACCAGGCGACGCTCAAGTCGCTGACCGGCGGCGAGGGCAGTTTCACGATGGAGTTCGATCACTACGAGACGGTCCCCCCGATCGTGCAAAAGGCGCTCGAGAAGGAATTCAAGCCGAAAGCCGACGACTAGGAGCCTGCGCCGTAGGAAGTCGCGAGAGCGTTCACCGGCGCGACGCGCCTGGTCGTCTCGCAAACGCCAGCAATTCACCCGTTATGCTCCATGGTAAGTCGCGGCTTGGAGAGATATGCGGGGCGGCAATCGGCACTGCAGATTTCCGGCCGCGCGGCGAACCCACGCGTTGCAGAGAAACCGCTGCGGCGCGCTTGCGGCACTCCGATCTCCTGCGGTAGTTCATGGCGACAAAACAGGCAGCCTGGCAGTTTCTGATCGATCGCGGCGGGACGTTCACCGACATCGTCGCGATCGCGCCGGACGGTTCGCTCGGTTCGCTCAAACTCCTGTCGGACAACCCGGGCCGCTACAGCGATGCGGCCCTCGCCGGCATCGAGCATTTCCTGGGCCGGGCGCCCGCGCCAGGCGCTGCCGTCTCGATCAGGATGGGCACGACGGTGGGGACGAACGCGCTGCTCGAGCGGCGCGGCGAACCGACGTTACTCGTCACCACCGCGGGGCTCGGCGACGCGATCCGGATCGCAACGCAGCAACGGCCGGACATCTTCGCGCTCGACATCCGCTTGCCGGAGATGCTCTACAGCAGGGTCGTCGAAGCGCGCGAGCGCCTGGCCGCCGACGGTGAGGTCGTCACAGCGCTCGACGAAGACCGAATAACGGCCGATCTCCAAGCCGCCCGCGAAGCGGGCTTCGACAGCGTCGCGATCGTCTTGTTGCACGGCTACGCGTTTCCGCGCCACGAAGAGCGGATCGCGGAGATCGCGCAAAGCGTCGGGTTCGGCCAGATCTCGGTGTCGCACCGGATCAATCCCCTCATGAAGCTCGTGCCGCGCGGCGATACCACGCTCGTTGACGCCTACCTCACGCCCGTGCTCAAACGTTACATCGACACGCTCTCGGCGGGGCTCGCGGAACACCGCAACGACGCGGCGCTGCTCTTCATGCAAAGTCACGGCGGATTGATCGAGGCACGGCAGTTCCGGGGCAAGGACTGCGTGCTCTCCGGGCCCGCCGGAGGCGTCGTCGGCATGGCCAGTTCGGCAGCCGCGGCGGGATACGCGCGCGTCATCGGCTTCGACATGGGCGGGACCTCGACCGACGTGTCGCTGTTCGACGAACGCTACGAACGGACGGCATCGGCCGTCGTCGCGGGGGTACGGATCGCGGCGCCCATGATGCGCATTCACACGGTGGCGGCCGGCGGCGGCTCGATCCTCAAGTTCGCTTCCGGGCGGCTGCAGGTCGGCCCGGAATCCGCCGGCGCGTTCCCCGGACCTGCCTGTTACCGCAACGACGGCCCCCTGACCGTGACGGACGCGAACGTCTTTCTCGGCCGGATCCAGCCCGGGTTCTTCCCGGCCGCGTTCGGTCCGAACGCCGACGAACCGATCGACGCGGCACGCCCGGCCAGGGAATTCGCCGCGCTCGCCGAGCGCATCGCCGATGAGAACGGCGAACGCATCGCTCCCGAAGCGCTGGCTGCCGGCTTTCTGCGCATCGCCGTGGAACGCATGGCGAACGCGATCAAGCAGATCTCGATACAGCGCGGTCACGACGTGACGCGTTTCGCCATGTCGTGTTTTGGCGGTGCGGCCGGCCAGCACGCCGGTCAGGTCGCCGACGCGCTTGGCATCGACACGGTATTGATCCACCCGCTCGCAGGTGTGCTGTCGGCCTACGGCATGGGCGTTGCGGATCTGCGCAGCGTCAGGCAGCGCGCCGTGGAGGCCGCGTTCGACACCCGCTGCCTCAAGCGGCTCGGGGAGCTTCGCACGACGCTCGGCGACGAAGCGACGGCGGAAATCGCAGCCCAGCGCGTGCCGACCGGGCGGATCGAAGTCGACGCGCGGCTTTTCCTCAAGATTCACGGTTCCGACACCACACTGCCGGTCGCCTGGGAACCCGGCACGCCGATCGAGAAGACCCTCGACGATTTCAGGCGCACACACGAGCGGCATTTCGGTTTCGTCATCGATGACGAGGAGGTCGTTGTCGAGTCGATCGAGGTCGAAGCGGTCGGCGTGACAGCCAAACCACCGGAAGCGGAACTTTCCGCGGGCCCGGGCGCGATCGAGCCGGTCGCCCGCGCGCGGGTCTGGATGGCCGACGCCTGGACCGAGGCCCCGGTGTACGAGCGCACGGCGCTCGGTGCGGGCGCGGCCATCGCGGGCCCGGCGATCATCGTGGAGGCGAACGCCACAACGGTGGTCGAACCCGACTGGCGAGCTGAGGTCGACTCGCGCGGCTACCTGGTGCTCGACCGGGCAACACCCCGCGAACTGCGCGAGCGCATCGGCCGCGAAAGCGATCCGATCATGCTCGAGGTATTCAACAACCTGTTCATGCACATCGCCGAGCAGATGGGTGTCGTGCTGCAAAACACGGCCCACTCGGTCAACATCAAGGAACGCGTCGACTTCTCCTGCGCCGTATTTGACGGCGCCGGCGAACTCATCGCCAACGCGCCGCACCTGCCCGTGCATCTGGGCTCGATGGGCGACAGCGTGCGCACCGTGCTGAACGCCAATCGCGACGCGATGCGGCCGGGCGACGCCTGGATGCTGAACGCACCCTACAACGGCGGCACGCATCTGCCCGACATCACCGTTGTCGCCCCGGTTTTCGATGAGGGCGGCAAGGACCTGCGGTTCGTGGTCGCCAACCGCGCCCATCACGCCGACGTCGGCGGCATCACGCCGGGATCGATGCCGGCCACGAGCCGTTCGATCGAGGAGGAAGGCGTGGTCCTCGACAACCTGCGCATCGTCGGCGACGGTCGCTTCGACGAACGGGCGGTCAGGGCCGCGTTCGCTGCCAGCGCGTGGCCGGCGCGCAATCCCGACCGCAACGTCGCCGACCTCAAGGCCCAGATCGCCGCGAATACCAAGGGCATCGCCGAGCTTGCGAGGATGGTCAAGCGCTTCGGCATCGACGTCGTGCACGCCTACATGACCCACATCAAGCGCAACGCCGAGACCTGCGTGCGCGACGCGATTGCGGCTCTTCGCGACGGGCGCTGGTCACTGGAACTGGACTCCGGCGAACGCATCGTCGTCACGGTAACGATCGATCCGAGCACGCGCGAAGCGATCATCGACTTCGCGGGCACGAGCGCCGCGAGCCCCGGCAACTTCAACGCGCCCGCCTCGGTCGCGCGGGCGGCGGTGCTGTACGTATTCAGGACGCTGGTCGCCGACGCGATCCCCCTCAACGAAGGCTGCCTGAAGCCGCTGACAATCCGGCTGCCGGAATCGAGCCTCGTCAACCCGCGTCATCCGGCCGCGGTCGTCGCGGGGAACGTCGAAACTTCGCAGTGCATCACCGACGCGCTGCTTGGCGCGCTCGGCGTCGCGGCCGCGGCGCAGGGCACGATGAACAACCTCACCTTCGGCGACGACCGCTACCAGTACTACGAGACCATTTGCGGCGGCGCCGGTGCGGGCCCGGGCTTCGACGGCGCGAGTGCGGTCCACACGCACATGACCAACTCGCGGCTGACCGATCCGGAGGTACTCGAGTGGCGATACCCGGTGCGCCTGCGGCGCTTCGAGGTCCGCAGCGGATCGGGCGGCGACGGCGAGCATCGCGGCGGCGACGGCGTGATCCGGGAGATCGAGTCGCTACGCGCGATGCGAGGCGCGATCCTGTCCAATCGCCGACGGGTCGCGCCGTTCGGCCTTGCGGGCGGCTGCGACGGCGCGCCGGGGAAGAACGCCGTCGTGCGTGCCTCCGGAGACGTAGAGCCACTCCCGGCCGCGGCCGAGTTCGAACTCGGACCGGGCGACTGCATCGTGATCGAAACGCCGGGAGGCGGCGGCTTCGGTGCACCGCGTGGCTGACACGCCTGCCGCGAACGTCAAGGGGAGGTGTGCTGCCGGTCGCTTGAGACTCTCGCCCGCAGGGATGCGCGCGCGGAGCGTACATGGTTGTATTTACCGCGTGTCTCGAGCGACGGGCTGCGCACCTCCCCGCATGCCTGCGGGAGAGCTTGAGTAAGCTGGAACTCAGCTCCCGAGAAGGCTCTCCGCACCCGCCCGCAGCCGTTCGGGGAAGGTCCGGCGCCGCTTGAATGCGACCTGGTAGAGATCGTTCTCCCCGGCGGCTTCGGCGAGGAAGTCGTCGCTCGTGCCGATCTCGTCGACCAGCTTGAGGTCGAGAGCCCGCGTGCCGTACCAGTATTCGCCCGTGGCGACGCGGTCGAGTTCGACCTGCGGGCGATGCTCGGCGATCTCGCTCTTGAACAGTTCGTGCACCTCCTCGAGCTCTTCCTTGAGCTTTTCGCGCCCTTCGGTCGTGTTTTCGCCGAACAGCGTCAGGGTCCGCTTGTACTTGCCGGCCGTGATCTGCTCGAAATCGATGCCCTTGTCCTGGAGCAGTCGACGGAAGTTCGGCAACTGGGCGAGCACGCCGATCGAGCCGATGATCGCGAACGGCGCGGACATGAGCCGGTCCGCCACGCAGGCCATGAGGTAGCCGCCGCTCGCCGCGACCTTGTCGACCGCGATCAGCAAAGGCAGTCCGCGCTGCTTAATCCGCATCAACTGCGAGGCGGCGAGCCCATGCTCGTGTACCGCGCCTCCCGCGTTCTCAAGCCGCAGCAGGACCTGGTCGCCCTCCTTCGCGACGGCGAGTACCGCCGAAACTTCCTCGCGCAGCGACGCGGTCGCCGAGGCGCGCAGATCGCCCTTGAAGTCGAGCACGAAGATCCGCTGCCGCTTCTCGTCCTTGCTGCGTTTTCGCTTCTTTCGAAGCTTCTTCGCCGCCCTGGCTTCCTTGCGGAAAGCGTCCTTGCCGAGCACGGCGCGCCTGACCACGTTCGCCGCGTCCTCGAACTGCCTGTTCAGGTGCTTGACCGTGATGCCGTCGGGGTGTCCGGAACGGCGCGCGGAAGTGGTAACGAAGACTATTGCGATCGCTACCAGCACCACGATGGTCACAAGCTGCAGCGCGAACATGCCGAATTCGGCAAGAAACTCGGCCATCGATCAAAGGCCCACGTTGTTTTTCTGAAAGACGCGCTCGGCGCGGTAACTGGAGCGAACCAACGGCCCGGCCACGACTTCCATGAATCCGCGCTCGAGTCCCCATCGCCGATAGCGGGCGAATTCGTCCGGATGCACATAGCGCTCGACGGGCAGATGATTGCGCGTCGGCTGCAGGTACTGACCGAAAGTCAGGATGTCGACGCTGGCGTCGCTGAGGTCATCCATCGCCTCGACGATCTCGCGATCGGTCTCGCCGAGACCGAGCATCAGGCTGGTCTTGGTCAGGACCCGCGGGCGGTAGCGCTTCGCTTGCCCGAGTACAGACAGCGTCTGCGAATACCCGGCGCGCGGGTCCCTGACGCGGCGCGTCAGGCGCTCGACCGTCTCGAGATTCTGCGCGAAGACGTCAACACCGGAATCGATCACGGTTTCGACATCGGCGAACCGGCCGGAGAAATCCGGCGTCAACGCCTCGACGGCCGTCTCCGGGCATGTCTGCTTGACGGCGCGCACACATGCCGCGTAGTGCCCTGCTCCGCCATCGGCCAGATCGTCGCGATCCACCGATGTCAAAACGACGTATTCCAATCCCATGAGCTCGACCGAGCGCGCGCAGTTGGCGGGTTCCTCCGCGTCGAGCCAGCCTCCGGGGTTGCCCGTATCGACCGCACAGAAGCGGCAGGCCCGCGTGCAGACCGCGCCCATGAGCATGAGCGTCGCCGTGCCATTGGCCCAGCACTCGCCGATGTTCGGGCACATCGACTCCTCGCAGACCGTCGCGAGGCGATGCGTGCGAACGGTACGCTGCACCGACGCATACTTCTGGCCGCCCGGGAACCGTGCCTTGAGCCACGGGGGCTTGGGCAACGGCGCCGCACCGTCGGACCCCGCGCGGCGCTTCACGCCGTTCTTGATCGCGGAGAAACCTTGCGCGGTGCGGTACTTGGCGCCCGAAACGGTTACGGGAACGCCGCGAAACTCACTCACCTGGACTGATATGATTCAAGTACGGGGTCGTGAAGTATCTCACGGTTTGTCGGGAGCGAGCCAATGCCCACGAAGAACTGGCTGCCATTTGCCATCTGCTTCGGCGTGATTGCGATCGCAAGCGCCCAGGATGTGCGCGACGCCCTGTTCGAGCAAGCCGATCTCGCATTGGAGGCGGCCCGGGCAGCCAACGCGGAGCTCCTGGCGCCCCAGAGTTACGACCGCGGCCTCGATGCCTACCGCGACGCCGAAGCCGATCTCGAGCGCGGCAGAAGCCTCGAGCGCATCCGCAATTCGCTTGCCACGGCGGCGGAGCGCTTCTCGCAGGCCGCGGAGGCCGCGGAACTCGCAAGCGTCACCCTGGCCGCCCTGATCAAGATCCGTGACGACGCAAGCAACGCGAACGCCGAGACGTTTGCCGTTGAGCTCTGGAACGAGGCGGAGGACACGTTCGACGGCGCGGCCCGGCGGCTTGAAGCCGGCGACATCCCGAACACGCGCGAGCGCGCCGAGGAAGCCGAGGTTCTCTACCGCGACGCCGAACTCACCGCGATCAAGGCTCAGTACCTGAGCCAGACGCGCGCACTGCTCGCGCAGGCGCGACAAGCCAACGTCCCGCGCTACGCGCCGATCACCTTCGAGCGCGCCCGCGCTCTGCTCGAACAGGCCGAAAGGGAGCTCAACGAGAACCGTTATGACACCGATCTGCCGCGCAGCCTCGCCCAGCACGCGAATTACGAAGCACGTCACGCCCTCTCGCTCGCCGAGCAGGTCATGGCGATCCGCGGCGAGGACATTTCGGAAGAAGACCTCATCCTGAGTTACGAGCAACCGCTCGAGCGCGTCGCCGCGGCCGCAGACCTCGTTGCGCGCTTCGACACCGGCGTCGAACCCATCGTGACGCAACTCGTCGGCTTCATCGACGAACTGCGCGAGCGCTCGCGTCAGTCCGAGCTCAACCTCGAAGCGATGCGCGTTCGGGTGGCGGATCTCGAAGAGGAGATTCGCGACCTCGACGAACGTCTCGGCGGGATTACGCAGGAACGCGTGGCACTCGTGCAGCGGCTCGAAGCCGAAGCACGAATCAGGGAGCAGTTCGATACGGTCACCGCCATGTTCACGCGTGACGAAGCGCGCGTGCTGCGCGAAGGCGACGATGTCGTGATCCGTCTCGTCGCGTTGAACTTCGCGAGCGGCGAATCCCGGGTCCAGGCCGAGTTTCGTGGATTGCTCGACAAGATTGCCCGGGCAGCCTCCGTGTTTCCGCGCTCGCAGATCATCGTCGAGGGGCACACCGATTCCTATGGCGGCGACGTGTCGAACCTCAGCCTGTCGCGGCGACGGGCTGAGGCCGTCAGCGAGTATCTCTCGAGCGAACTCGGCGTACCGGCGTTTCGCATCAGCGCGGTCGGCTACGGCGAGACGCGGCCGATCGCGAACAACGAAACGGGGGCCGGCCGCGCCCGCAACCGGCGGATCGACGTCAGGATCGAGCCGCAGCGCGAATGACGCCGGCGCCGAACGGACCGGCGAGAGCGGGCGCCTCGCCAGGTTCCCCGGCATCAGCAGTACGGTAAGCCAGTTATCGAAGAGGCCGGCAGACCCCGGCGCGCAGCTCCATGGCGGTTGCTGGCGAGCGGCCGCGTGGTCTTCGGGCGTTGACCGGGACAACGCTCAGGTTTCCCGATCCTTCAGCGGCGGCCGCCCACGGGGTATGCTCTGCGCCTGGCGATCGTGAAATGGGGACAGGCCGTGCGGTATCTGCACACAATGGTAAGGGTCACTGATCTCGAGGCATCCCTCGACTTCTACTGCAACAAGCTCGGGCTCAGGGAAGTGGGCCGCCATGACCACGAAGCCGGGCGGTTCACGCTGGTTTTCGTCGCGGCCGAAGGACAGGAAGACTGCGCGCTCGAACTGACCTTCAACTGGGATCCGGAACCGTACGGCGAAGGCCGAAATTTCGGTCACGTGGCCTACGAAGTGGAGGACATCTATGAGACCTGCCAGCGGCTCATGGATGTCGGTGTCACGATCAACCGGCCGCCCCGGGACGGGAAGATGGCGTTCATTCGCTCGCCCGACAATATCTCGATCGAGCTGCTGCAGAAGGGCGCCGCATTGGCTCCCGCCGAGCCTTGGCATTCGATGGAAAATACGGGCATCTGGTAGCGCCGGCATCCTCGCGCGCAGGGTCCGAATACAACAAGCTGTTTTCGACTACGGAATACTCCGACGGCCCCACGCGTCGTGTGCTGCAAACGAACCGGGCGCGGCCAACCCGAAAATTGCACCAAGCCGCGCTTTATATGGCGAATTGCCAATGATTTTCAGAGGTTTGTTCGACAGTCAATGGCGTCGCGCCGGTGACGGCTTGCGCTGGCCGCGCCCGCACAACGCGCTCTTCAACGATAAAGCGGCAGCAACGGGTCGGGCTTGTCATTCGAGCCTGCCCTGGCGACCGCATCCACGCCCTTGAGCGCAGCCGCCAGACCCTTGCCGTTGAAGTCCTCGGCGCCCGTCCCGTAGACGCAGGCTTCGAGCACGGCGATTTCGGCGGCAACCGCCGGCGGCAGCCGGCCGGCCAATACGCCAAGGCTCTGCGGCGGCGACTCGGGAAACCGCAGTTCGGCCCACTGCAGCAGGAGGCCGTGCGCAGCGGCGGCATCGTTCTCTTCGCACGCTGCGCGCAGCTTGCGCAGCAGTCGCCGGTTCTTCGAACGGCGCGGGGCCCGTGCGGGCTGAACGCCTGCCGCCCGGTCTGCCGACCGGGTTCTGAGCCACGCCACAAGGGTCACGAGCCAGGCTGCCGCGAGGACGGCGCTGACGAGTGTCCAGTAGTTCGTTGCAGGCGGCGCCGGCTGAGCGCCCTGTGACGCTTCCGAGGTGTCTGGAACGGGTTCGTCCAATACGGGTTCGATTCCGGGCAGTACGGCAACGACTGTCGGTTCGATACCGGCGATGTCCCAGCGCGCCTCATCGACGTTCCACCACACGAGTTCCTGCCCCGGAATCTCGATCTCGCCCGTGTTCTGGGCAATGACGGCGTATCGCTCGACCCGCCGGCCCTGTACGCCCTGCTCGGATGTCCGCCGGTCGAGCTCCGGCTGATCCGGGTATTGCCTGATCCCGGCCGCCGTTGCGAGAACCAGTTCGGGGATTTGCGTCTCGAGCACGCCATCGGCCTCGACGGTCAACAGGCGGGTGCGCGGTACGCCGAGCGAGAACCGGCCCTGCTCGTCAACCCAGTCCTGCGTGAGCGTCAGGGCGCGCGCCGGCAGCCAGACGGCGTCCGGAAACTCGGGCGGCGGAGCGACGGCGGGTCTGACGTCGATTTCGAGCGAATCCGAACGCAGTCGCTGGACTCTCGAGAAACCGCGCGTCGGGACGACCATCGCTTCGAAGGTGGCGGGACCCACGCTCAAAGTGCCCGTCTGCTGCGGGAATATCGCGTAGCGCCGCTCTCGCACGGAGAAGCTCCTGCCGGCGCGAGTGGTCTGGTACTGGCGATCCTCGCCGAGACGCTCGACGATCGCCTCACCGCCGCTGACCCGAGGCGCCGTCAGCGTCGCGCGGCCCGTGTTGACGCCGACGAACAACCTGAGCGTATAGAGGACCTGCGCCTGCACATACGGTGCCGACGGTTCTGCATCGACTTCGATGAAAACGTCGGGCAGCTCCTCGTCGGACACCGGAGCGGGCAGGATCTCCACCTCGACCGTGTTGGATGCCGCTCCCGCGACGTAACTCGGCGGCAGCACAAAGTTGCCCGCCCCGGTCGGAAAGAGCTCGAAGTCCCATTCGACGACCTGGCGGCGCTGGGTGTTGACGATCTCGATGCGCGTTCGGCTGGAGCGGCTCAGGACATCGAACTGCTGCTCGATGGCGCTGGTGTCCGGATCGTCGCGGACACTGCCTTCGGCGACGATCGAGTAGGTGAAGGACTCGTTCTCGCGTACGGTCGCCCGATCGACGCTTGCCCGGACGAGCGTGTCCTGGGCATGCGCGGTGAGCATCGCCGCAGCAAGCAATCCACCGATGAGCGCTCGGCGGAGCATACGGCCCGGTCTCGCCCGCCCGGCAAGAGCGCGAACGGCCACGGCTACCACGGCGCGGACTCGTCGCCCGGCCAGACGAAGTTGCCGTCCTGATCCACTCCGAGCCGCTGATACTGATACAGGAACTTGCGCCTGAGCAGTCCACCCGGGTCCTGCGGTATGCGCCTGAGCCATTGGTCGGCGGCCTGTTCGGACGCCCACTGCTCGATTTCCTCCGGCCCCGGCAGGGAGTCGGGATCGAAGTCGGGCGACTCCTCTTCCCCGGCAGCGGCATCGAGCGCTTCTGTAGGGTCCTGACCGTTTTCGCCCGGATCGTCCGACGGCTCGCGTTGCTCGCTGTCGCGGCTGTTCGACGAGTCGGCCTGGGAGCGCTGCTGACGGTCGGAACTGCCGTCCTCGCTGTCGGTAGGCTCGCCGGATTCGGACGCTTCATCCGTCCTGTCACTCCGGCCTTCCTCGTTCGGATCGCTTTGCTGCTGACCTTCCTCGCCCTGCCGGCTCTGCGCCTCGCTTTCCTGTTCGATCTGCGCGAGGAGTTCCGCCACGAGTTCGCGGTTGAAGCGCGCGTCCTCGTGTTCCGGGTCAAGGACCAGCGTGCGGTCGTAGGCTTCAATCGCGCCCGCAAGCTCGCCGGACCGGGCCAGGGCATTGCCGCGGTTGTAATTCGCTTCGGAGCTGTCCAGCTCGCTCAGCGTCGCCACGCTGCCCGAATAATCGCCGACGCGATACTGCGCAGCGCCGAGCCAGGCCGGATCCTCGAAGAGGGCGAGCGCCCGGTCCGGATCGTCGGCCTGCATGGCCTCAAAGCCCTGCCGGTCCGCGCGTACCCACAGGTCGCGCCATTCGAAGGCCTCGGCACGCGGCAGCGGCGCGACGAGCCCCACGAGCAGCACGCAGATCCAGCCGCGCCTGAACATCAGCGCAAGAAACGGCAGCGCCGCCAGCGTGAGCCAGACGCCCTGATCGCGCCAGATGTCGGCCTCGTATTCCTGCTCGTCGTCGGCCGCGCCGCGCAACGAACCCGCGCCGACAGTGTCCGGGAAGAGCAGCTCGAGGTCGCGTTCGCTCGCCGTGAGCCGCGCGAACCGCCCGCCTCCGGCCGCCGCGAGGCTGCGCAGCGCGGCAACGTCGACGCCCGGTATGACCACGCGGCCCGAGGCGTCCGTGACGAAGCCGCCGTCGGGTTCTCGGATCGGCGCGCCTTCCTCCGTCCCGACGGCAAGCACATGCGTGATGTAGCGCTCCTGCCTGAGTTCGCGCACGATGTCCTGAGCCCGAGGCGAAACCTCGGTATCGGTTACGAGCAGGACCTCGCCGGCGGTCAGTCCCGTCTGCCGGAGCAGCATGCCGGCACGCTGCAGACCGGCTTCGGCGAGGCTGCCCCGGCTCGGCATGATGTCGCTCGAGAGCGCCCCCACGAGCGACGCGATGGTGTCGGTGTCAGCCGTCAGGGGCGTCACCGTGAACGCATGCGCCGAAAACACGACGAGCGCCGTCTGACCGCTCGCGCGCCGCTCGAGCAGCGACAACAGTTTGACCTTTGCGCGGTCCAGGCGGCTCGGCTCGAGATCGGCCGCGTCCATGGATCTGGACAGGTCGAACACGACGACGAGCGCCTCGTCGGAACGAAAGGCCGGTACCGGCATACGATCCCACGTCGGCCCCGCGAGCGCGAGAACCGCAGCCAGCCATGCCAGGAGCGCGACGAGCATGGGCCAGCGCCGATTGACGAGCGCCTCGACCCGGCCGAGCACGTAGGGTTGCAGCGCTTCATCGACGACGGCCCGCCAACCGCTCTTTCGGCCGGCTTCGGCCCAGAACAGCCGCCAGATCAGCCAGACGCCGAACGGCAGCGCAATGAGCCACCACGGCCTGAGGAAGTGGAACTCAGCCATGACCGCACACGCTGTCAATTCCCTGGACGTTCAAGGCCTGAAAGCCTCTTCTTGAACTCCCATGGATGATCCGTTGTTGCTGCTTCCGGACCGCACTGTCGGGCGCGCCAGGAGTTGCCGCGCACAGAGCGAGCCCAGCACCGCAGCGAGCGCCGCTATCGCGAACGCTAGACCAAGCGGCCAGTGGAAGAGTTCGCGCACCGGGCGGAACCCCTCCTCGTCGGTCTCCGCAGGCTCAAGGTCATCGAGCAGCGCATAGATCTCGGCCAGTTCCTCGGTATCGCGAGCGCGAAAGTAGCGCCCCCCGGTCAGCTCGGCGATGGCATTGAGCGTCTGCTCGTCGAGGTCGGCCGACGGGTTGATCTGGCGCAGACCGAACAGCGAGCGAACCGTGAGCGCATCGGCGCCGATGCCGATCGTATAGATGATGACGCCGCGCTGGGCCGCGAGTTCGGCGGCCTTGAGCGGTTCGACGGAACCTGCGGTATTCGCGCCGTCGGTCAACAGAACCAGCACACGCCGGCCTTCCTCGACGCCGGCATCGTCGAGCGTCCGGATCCCGAGGCCGATCGCGTCGCCGATCGCCGTTTCCTTGCCGGCAAGGCCGATGACCGATTCGTCGAGCAGCGTCTGGATCGTGGCCCGGTCGAATGTCAGCGGTATCTGCAGATAGGCCTCGCGGCCGAACAGGATCAGTCCGAGCCGGTCGCCGACTCGGTTCGCGATGAACTCGTCGGCCACGGACTTCGTGGCGGTCAGGCGGTCCACCCACTGCCCGTCGAGCTGAAAGTCCTGCTCTTCCATGCTGCCCGACAAATCCACCGCCAACAGCAGGTCGCGGCCGCTGACCGGCAACGCGACCGGGTCGCCGACGAACTGGGGCCGTGCCGCGGCGAACACCGCCGCGGCCCAGATCAGCCAGAGCGCCGCATGGCGCCACTGCCGCCGCGGGCTGACGCCGGCGCCGCCCGTGAAATCGGCGAACTGGCTCGCCGCGGGGACCCTGAGCGCCGCGTCGTTATCCAGCGGCTGCGCGGCAACAAGGCGCCGAACGAGCCAGGGCACGGGCAAGGCGAAGAGCATCCACCACCAGGCAAGAGTCCACACGGCTCAGTCCCCGGACCGCTGCGTGGTGATCCACTGCAGGCACAAGCCGCCGAGCTCCTGCACGTCGGCATACGTGACACGATCGGCGGGTTGATAGGGCGCGACGGCCAACGCCCGGCCGGCGCCCCCTGTGAACGTATCGTGCTCCCAGCGGCTGTCGAGAAACGCGAGCCAGCGCTCGCCCGTAAGCCCGGCGACGGGCGTCGCGGCGTCCGCGATCGACATCGCAAAACGCCTCGTGACGAGCGATATTTGCTGCAGGCAACGCGCGGGCTCCCGGCCGTCGTCGAGCGCCTTCAGCACGGACCGCAGCGTTCTGAGCGCGGCGCGCTCGCGCGCGTGGCGGCGGTAGTGAACCCAGGCGACAACGCACGCGGAGACCACGAGCGCTGCCACGACCCACCAGCCGATCGCCGGCGGCCACCAGCCCACGGCTCCGGGCAGGTGGATGTCCCTGAGCGGAATCTGGCTGAAGTCGATCGGGTTCATGGCGTGTTCATTTCGGAGCGAACCGTTTCGTCAGTACGTCGAACGGTTTGTCGGTCGTCGCGCAATCGAGAACGTTGACTCCCTGCAGACGGGCCAGCGCCTGCAAACGCGCGACGCGCGCTGCAAACCGGTCACGATAGCGTACGCGGGCGCCGGGATCGGAGGTCTCGATCGCAAACGCGCGCTGGTCCTTGCGGATCCGATAACGGCCCGGCGGCGGAAGTTCGGCTTCGAGCGGATCGTAAACGTGGATGAGGTACAGGTCTCCATGACTTGCAAGCTGTCTGACATACGTTTCGCCGTCTGCGCCAAAGTTCCGGAAGTCGCTGAGCAGAAACATCATGCTGCCCGGACGCGCGACCCTTGTCAGGCGGAGCAGGGAGCGTTCCGTCTCGCCCTCGCCCGCCGCATCGGCACCGGCCGGCTGCCAACAGGGGTTCTCGGCAATGAGCTGCAGCAACCTCAGCGCGGCGCGGCTTCCGAGCCGCGGCCGCAGTTCGTGATGCTCGTATTCGGAAAACACGAGACCGCCGAGCTGGTCGCCGTTCGCAACAGCACTCCAGGCCACCAGGGCCGCGGCGTCGGCCGCGAGCACCGACTTGTAGGCGCCGCGCGTCGCGAAGTGCATCGACCGGCGCAGATCCAGCCACACGATCACGGGGCGATTGCGTTCCTCGCGAAAGACCTTCGTGAAAGGCTTGCCCGTGCGCGCCGTGACGCGCCAGTCCATCGTCCGCAGGTCGTCGCCGGCCTGGTAGGGCCGCGACTCGTCGTATTCCACGCCGCGTCCCTTGAACGGCGACAGGTGTCCGCCGGATACGAAGGCACGCACCCGCGGTGTCGTGAGCCCGATCGATTCCCCGGCGGGTTTTGCCCGGATCAGGTCCTTGAGCTCGACGCGAACCGGCGAGCGCTCGGCTGTCACCGCCGCGGCAACCATTACGGCACGCCGATCCGCTCAAGAAGAGTGTCGACAAACTCGTCGGGACGCAGCCCCGCTGCCTCGGCCTCGAAGCTGATCAGGATCCGGTGCCGCAATATGTCGTGCGCCATGACCTGAATGTCCTCGGGCGTCACATAGTCGCGCCCGGCGAGCCACGCCGTCGCCCGCGAGCACCGGTCAAGTGCGATCGTCGCGCGCGGACTTGCACCGAACTGGAGCACGCCATCGAGGTCGTCGCCGTAGCGCCCGGCGTCGCGCGTCGCAAGCACGATCTGCACGAGATACTCTTCGAGGGGCTCGGCGAGATGCACGTCGAGCACCTCGAGCCGCGCCGCCATGACCTCGGCCTGCGACAGCGGTTCGGCGGCCCTGAACAGCTCCTCGTCCGGTACGGACCTGCGCTGCTCGCCGCGATTCAGATCGAGTATCGCGCGTTCGCCGTCGGCATCGGGGTAGTCCACCATGATGTGCAGGAGAAAACGATCGAGTTGAGCTTCGGGCAACGGGTAGGTCCCCTCCTGCTCGATCGGGTTCTGCGTCGCCATGACCATGAAGAGTTCCGGCAGCGGATAGGTCACCGATCCTACGGTGATCTGCCGTTCGCCCATGGCCTCGAGCAGCGCCGACTGGACCTTCGCCGGGGCACGGTTCACCTCGTCGGCGAGCACGAGATTGTGAAACAGCGGCCCCTGGCGAAACACGAAGGAGCCCGTTTCCGGCCGATAGATTTCGGTGCCCGTGAGATCCGCCGGCAGAAGATCGGGCGTGAACTGCAGCCTGTGAAAGTCGCCCTCCACGCCATGGCTGAGCACCTTGATCGCCCGCGTCTTGGCGAGGCCGGGCGCGCCTTCGACCAGCAGATGCCCGTCACAGAGCAGCGCCGTCAGCATGCGGGTCAGGAGCGTCTCCTGACCCACGACGAGCTGCTTCAGGTGGGCTTCGAGCCGCAGGAACTTCTGTTGTAGCGACATCAACTTCTTCTGAGGCGGAACGGGCGATTCTAGCAGCCCGCATCCGTCCCCGGTTGTGGCGCCCGGGCGCGTGTGTCCGGTGGTAAAGCGACCGATCGCATCTTGTCCCCCCGACCCCTCCGAGCTGACCCGCGGGGAGGGGGACATGATGTGAGCAGGCGTGTGGACGCTTCAGAAACGTACCGCTACTGGAACGTGACGCGCTCGATGATCGGCAGCGCTTCCGGATCCTGGAAGAACGGATGCACGATATAGATGTCGTCGCCGACCACAGCGCCGGTCGTCGCCTGGCCTTCATACGGCCCCACGGCAGCGATCGTCGCCGAAGCCCAGCCGTCATCGCTTTGCAGCGCCGTAATCATCCCGCTGCTGTTGGAGACGACAACGAGGTTCCCGGCGGAGTCCCAGACGAGTCCGTCGGCGCCGGCCATGGGCTCCGGCAACGCCACTTCGCTCGCGGCCACGGGATCGTCGACCGGAATCCTGTAGATGCCGCCGTTGCCGAGGTCCGCGACGAGCAGGTAGCCGTCCGGATGATGGACGAGACCGTTGAGCGCCATGCCTTCAACCCCCTCGAAGGCATGCATGACCGAGGCGTTGTAGTCGCCGTCCACCTCGTAGACGACATTCATCCGGGTGTCGGTCGCGTAGACCGTGCCGTCGTCGGCCACGGTAACGTCGTTTGCGAAAACGGTGGCGCCGTCGGGCAGTTCGCCGAGTGTCGCCATGAGATCCACCATCGCGATTCGCTCGCCGGTCGTCAGGCTGAATACGCCCAGCATCGCCTGGCCCGGAGCCTCGCCGAAACCGCCCGAGTTCGCAACGAGCAGCCGGTCGCGCGGTTCGTCGGCCTCGATGCCGATCGTCGCACCGAGATCGGGGTCGCTGACGAACGCGGTCATGCTGCCGTCGGCGTGAATCTCGAAGATCGTGCCCTCGGCGATCGAACCGGTGAGCAAGCGGCCATTTGCCATATCGTATTCGACGCCCTCGGGGATGAAGCCGCCGCGCTCGGCGACGATTCTCGCCGGCAGTCCGCCGTCGCCGTCCGTTTCCGCGGCGGGCGGAGCGGCCTCTGCCGGAGCTTCGTCCGCGGCGGGCGGAGCTTCGGGGGCCGGCGGCTCGGCCATTTCCGATCCACACGCCGTGAGCAGAAACGCTCCCGCCACGGTCAAGAGACTGTACCTGATGCCCATCGCAACCCCCTGCGTTTGAAGATTTTTTGGTTCGTCGGGCTTCCGGAATAGGAGCGGCCCGGATACGTCGATGGTACCACGCATGTCTGGCAGTTCGTGGCGAAAGCCCCGCGTCGCGCCGAGACCGGCGAGGCGGTGTTCCGCCGCGTGCAGCGGGACTCCTGGCACGGGCTGCCAGGCTGCCGAAGCCACGCACGGGTCGTGCAGGCTACAAACGCGCGCCGCAGGAACGCGCAGCCGTACGCGCTTGCGAGTGATTCGCGGTTCGACTAGCGGCTCATCGCCTCCGCGATGAGATTCGGATTCGCATTGAGCGCGAAGACATCGAGCAGTTCGCCGCCGGGATCGACGAGAAAGAGATGACTCGAATGCTGCACCGAATAGCTTGACTGCGTCTTCGTTACGGCGAAGCTGACCTTGAAATTGCCGGCCGCGGCAGCGACCTGTTCATGACTGCCGCCGAGACCGATCATTCGCTCGCTGAATGCCGACGCATAAGCGTGCGTTCGCTCCGGGTCGTCGCGCTCGGTATCCACGCTGATGAAGATTCCGACCGCATCCTGCTCCGTCGAACGCAGCGCCAACGCCAAGTTTGCGGCCATGAGCGGGCAAACCCGATAAGCATGTAGCGGCCGCGAAAATCCTCGTCGCTCAGGATGCCGCCGTGTGCATCGACAAGCGCGAAATCGACGAGGACGTCGCCGAGCACGTCGCTCGACGGCAATGCCGGCGCGGGGTCGTGCTGATGCGCTTCGTGTCCGGCGGACACATCGGCGCCCTGCGCAAAAACCAGCACCGGGGCCGCCACGGCGAATGCCGCGACCAGTATCGTCGCCGGGAGCCGCGCCGCGACCGTTCCGTTATTCATCGCTGTCCGCCCTCATCGCTTGTTTGACGTGTGGCGATTTCCGCACCGAAGTCAGTACAAAACAAGCTACCGCGTAGCATCGAGCCAATCAACCGCGCAATCCCATATGCAGCGAAGTCCGCCAGGGCAATTCACGCTTTGTGAGCAATGATATTCGTGTCATGATCGCCAATCGGCCGGACGGACGGGCTGCGAAGCCGCTCCCGCAGACCCCGGCTCGGTCCGCTCCCACGCAGAATCGATCCCCGAGGTGATTCTCGGAACCCGAGGGATCCCATACCCCGGCCTCATTCAGTCTTGACGTCCTGCGCCCGAACGTAGGCGGCCACCTGCTCCTTCACTGTGCCCTGCCCCTCCACCAGGGGAATGCCGCAGACTTCGCGGGCGAACGCGGTCATCGGCCCGTTGGGCTGAAACTCCGTACGGTGCATCGTCAGCATGCGGATCGTGTTGAGCGGCGTTCCGTTGAACTGGTCGAACATGCGGCCGCGGTCGCCCCAGTCACTGAGGAACATGTCGCGGATCACGCGAAATACCTTGAGGCGTTGCTTGCCGTCTTTCCAGGCGCCGCGCAGCATCGTGTCGAGCAAATCGCCGAACTCGCCGAAGTCGCTGGCCGCCGGCTGGATGATCGAGCTGCGGCCGCTCAGGTCGAGCAGCTCGTTGATGATGTCCTTTGAATTCTCCTGATAGAACGCGCGCCCGAAATCGAGCTGAATGTTATTGGGCTTGTACATTCCTCCCGGCGTCGTGAACCCGGTGGCCTCGGCTGCGACACGGAAGGCGCGAATCGTCTCGCGGAAGCGGATAATGTCCGCGATTCGGCTTGCGGTGGCCGGAATCTTGAGCAACCCGGAACCGTCGCCGACCAGCAGGGCAAGCCCCGCCATCAGTTCCGTCTTTACACCAAACCGAACCAGGTCGATCCAGTGCAGCCAGTCGAACAGGCGCTGCGGGTAGTACATCGCATGTTCCGGATTGCCGAGGTGAAAGATGTACTTGCGCGGCACGAAAACGTTGTCGAACACGATCGAGTTGTCGAGCTCGTCGCCCTGACCGAGCAGCGGGTGCTCTTCTTCGGACACATCCGGGCGCGACAGGCACTCGCGCGACAGCAGCGTCACACCCTTCGTGTTCACGGGCATCACCAGATACATGACCTGATCTTCCGGCATGCCGGGGCGCCAGAACACGCCGACCATGATCCAGTCTGCGAATATCGTTCCGGTAGCCACCGCCTTGACGCCATCGATCACGATGCCGTCGTCGCGATATTCGACAACGCGGCAGTTGGGCGATTCCGCCTCGGCTTCAGGGCGTGAACGATCGACCGGGGGATCGATGACCGCCGGTGCGAGATTGATGTCCTCGTCGACCATCTTCGCCCAGAAGCTGCGAATATTGTCGGCGAATCCGGCCGCATCGTAGCCGACGGTGTTTTCTTCCCACGGCTTCGGATCATCGATGTAAGTCAGAAAAATGGCGTTGTTGACGTCCGGCATCCGCCCGAAGAACGAGCGGCCGAACATCCTGCAAACCGTGTCGTGATATATGCGCCTGGACTCAAGCTCTTCCCTGGTCGTGGGCAGGAACCATGTCTTGGCGCGGCGCACACCGTCCTTGTCGACAAACGTCATGATGTCCCGGTACTCCGGATCATGATGCGCGTCGTACCAGGAAGCGACCGTATTGGCGTAGTCCCGTGTCAGCGGATGCGTTGCGACATTTTCGACCTGCTGGCCGTTGACGAAAACGCGGCGGCCATCGTTGAGCGCATTGAGGTAGTCAGCCCCGGTTCTGACGTGGACCTGATTCGCTTCGCCATAGTCACCGTTGGTGTGTGAGCTCATTTCACGTGCCTCTGATTCATGATGAGTCGGAATAATTCATGTTCGCCCGAGGAAACTTGCAGCTTCTTTTGTGGATGCTCGGAAAATTGTGTGACTGGGCGTCGACCGAAACCGCACTCCGTTGCAATGCCGAAGTCTCCAATGTACTTCGAGGCTGTCCTGATCGTTCCGATTGTACCGCCAAGCCCGTCCGTGTTGTGCAGCCGCGCCTTAGCATCGTTGTCAAAACAGTCTTACAACAAGCGTACCGGCCGGTTGGTGCACGCGCGCCGTCATTCGCCTATCCTTCGGTTTTCGAACGTGACGTGCGGCGGAATCTGCCCGTCGCAGTGATTCAGGAACAGATCATCTCAAGGGGAATCGAATGGCAACCTCACGGCAAACCGCTGCAAGCGGCGAAGCGACCGGCAGCATCGAGAACGCGAGCCCGATGACGGGCGCGGAGTATCTCGAATCGATCCACGACGGGCGTGAAATCTCCATCTACGGCGAAAAAGTCGACAGGATCACGACGCACCCGGCGTTCCGGAACTCCGCCCGCATGCTCGCCCGGCTCTACGACGCGTTGCACGACCCGGAGGAACAGGACAAGTACCTTGTCGACACCGATACCGGCAACGGCGGCAAGACCCATCCGTACTTCAGGGCGCCCAAGAGCGTCGAGGAAGCCGTCGCCGGCCGCGACGCGATCGCCAACTGGCAGCGCCTGACCTACGGCTGGCTCGGCCGTTCCCCGGACTACAAGGCCGCAGTTCTTGCCACGCTCGGTGCGAACTCCTCGTTCTACACCTACCCGGAGAACGCGCAGCGCTGGTACCGCTACAGCCAGGAACGCGTCGCCTATGTCAATCACGCGATCATCCATCCGCCGATCGACCGCAACCGGCCGCCGAACGAGATCAAGGATGTGTGCGTGCACGTCAAGAAGGAAACCGACGCCGGAATCATCGTCTCCGGCGCCAAGGTCGTGGCGACGGGTTCGGCGCTGACGAACTACACCTTCGTCGCGCATCACGGCCTGATCCCGGTGCAGGACAAGTCCTTCGCCTGCGTGTTCATGGTCCCGTCGAATGCCCAGGGCGTGAAGTTCCTGTGCCGCCCGTCCTACGAAATGATGGCCACCGTCATGGGCAGCCCGTTCGACTACCCGCTGTCGAGCCGCGTGGACGAGAACGACTCGGTGTTCGTGCTCGACGACGTGCTGGTCCCATGGGAGAACGTGTTCATCTATGCCGACGTCGACGGCGCCAACAATTTCTTCCCGCGGACCGGCTTCCTGCCGCGCGCCATGCTGCACGGCTGCACGCGCCTGTCGGTCAAGCTCGACTTCATCGCCGGCTGTCTGCTCAAGGCCGTCGATGCAGCGGGCACGAAGGACTTCCGCGGCGTTCAGGCGCACGTCGGCGAGGTCATCGCCTGGCGCAACATGTTCTGGTCGCTGAGCGAAGCGATGGTCAGGAACCCCGTACCCTGGGTTGACGACTACGTGCTGCCGAACCCGGGCTCCGCCGGCGCCTACCAGGTGCTCGCGCCGCAGGCTTATCCCAAGATCAAGTACATCATCGAGCAGGCCTGCGCCTCGGGGCTCATCTACCTGAATTCACACGTCAAGGACTTCAAGAACCCGGACATTCGCCCGTATATCGACCGCTACCTGCGCGGCTCCAACGGCTACGACGCCGAAGCCAGGGTCAAGCTCATGAAGCTGCTCTGGGACGCGATCGGCTCGGAGTTTGGAGCCCGGCATGAGCTGTACGAGATCAACTACAGCGGCTCGACCGAGGAGATCCGGCGCTATGCGCTGTTCGGTGCGATGGCTTCCGGCGAGGCCGAACGCATGATGGGCTTCGCCGACGCGTGTCTGGCCGAGTACGACCTTGACGGCTGGACTGCGCCGGACCTGCTCAATCCGGGCGACCTGAGCCATCACGCCTAGTATGGTGACGGGGGGGCCGCAACGCCGATAAGGGGCCGCCGGGGACCGCTCACGCCAAGTGGTTGAGTGGGGGCACGGCGCTCGCTGCGCTCGGCTGCGCGCCGGATGTCGTCTTGGCGGGTAAGGTTTTCGAGAGTCGCTGGCCTCGAGCTCACCGGCGGCCCCTTACCGGCATTGCGGCTTCAGCCACCGGGCGCTCCCGTTGAATGGTTGAGCGGAGGTCGGGCGCTCGCTGCGCTCGGCTGCGCGCCGGATGTCGTCTTGACGGGTAAGGTTTTCGAGAGTCGCTTGCCTCGAGCTCCCCGGCGGCCCCTTATCGGCATTGCGGCTTCAGCCGCCGGGCGCTCGCGTTGAACGGCTGAGCGGAGGTCGGGCGCTCGCTGCGCTCGGCTGCGCGCCGGATGCCGTCTTGGCGGGTAGGGTTTTCGAGAGTCGCTTGCCTCGAGCTCCCCGGCGGCCCCTTACCGGCATTGCGGCTTCAGCCGCCGGGCAGGCTTGCGGGCGGACAGATCTCGTCGAGCGGCACCGAGCGGACCGATTCGGTCACGATGCGGCAGTGGCGGCGCTCAAGTTGGCGGGGTTCGCTGACTCCGCAGGAGTGGGCGATCATGGCGATCTCCCTCGAAATCGTGCGGGCGTAACGCGCTACGCGTTCGGCCTTGTCGGCAGGATCGAGACCTCGTTGCAGTCTCCGGTTGTGAGTCGTGACGCCTGTGGGACAGGTGTTCCTGTTGCACTGCATGGCCTGAATGCAGCCGAGCGCGAACATGAAGCCGCGTGCCGACGCGACGAAATCGGTGCCGGCGCAGTAGGCCCAGGCCGCCTCCGACGGGACGATGAGCTTGCCGCTCGTGATCACCTTGATGCGCTCGCGCAGCCCGCTCCCGATGAGCCGGTCGACGAGCAGCGGCAGGCTCTCGCGAACGACCATGCCAACGTTGTCCATGAGCGGCATCGGGGCGGCGCCGCTGCCGCCGTCGCCGCCGTCGACCGTAATGAAGTCTGGTGCGCTGTGGATCCCGCGCCGGTAGATTTCCTCGAAGAGTTCATCGAGCCAGGCGAATTCCCCGATGACAGCCTTGAAACCGACGGGCTTCCCGGTGACGTCGCGAATCCGCCCGATGACGTCGAGCAGGTCGGACGCGCTGTCGATGTCCGGATGACGGTTCGGGCTGATGGACGCCTGGTGGACGGGAATGCCCCGGATCGACGCGATTTCCCTGGTGACCTTGACGGCCGGCAGGATGCCGCCCTTGCCGGGCTTCGCGCCCTGGCTCAGCTTGAGTTCGAACATCCTGACCTGCTCGTGGGCAGCGACCTCGGCGAGCCTGGCGTCGGAGAGGCGGCCCTCGGCGTCGCGCACGCCGTAATTCGCCGAGCCGATCTGGAACACGATGTCGCAGCCGCCTTCGAGGTGATGCGGTGCCAGACCTCCCTCGCCGGTGTTGAGCCAGATGCCGGCACTCTTCGCGCCTCGGGACAGCGCACGAACGGCCGGCCGCGAGATCGACCCGTAGCTCATCGCCGAGATACTGATGAGCGCATTTGTCGTGTAGGGCCGCTCGCAGGCCAGTCCGAACGTCACCGATGCAGGCTCGGCGACATCCTGCTCAAGTAGCGGCCATGCGCTGTTGACGTACAGCACCGTCCCGACGGGCCGCAGTTCGCGCGTCGAACCGAACGCGATCGTGTTGGTGCCTTGCTTCGAAGCGCGGTAGACCCAGTTCCGTTCGGCGCGGTTGAACGGCAACTCGTCGCGGTCGAGCGCGAAGAAGTACTGTCTGAAGAACTCGCCCAGGCGCTCGAACAAGCCGCGGAACCGGCCGAGGACCGGAAAATTGCGGCGGATTGCGTCGTGAGTCTGCGAAATGTCGACGACGAACACGATCAGGGCCGCGAGCACGCCGAGGCCGACCATCATGACAAACGTGTAGACGAGAACTGTCAGGACTTGCATTGAACGCTCCTGCGGCGATTGCGAGCCAACCACACGACATCCACGGTGAAGGACCAGATCAGCGCAGCGATGCCGAGCGCTGCAGCGATGGCGCTCCACGGTGTCAGGGTGAACGGCGCGAGACAGACGAGCAGCGATACGACCTGCACGACGCACACGGCCTGCCGCCGCCGGCTCGGCGGCAGCGGCGCAGCGAGCCACGGCAGGACGGCGCCCGCAGCGACAAATGCGTAGCGCAGCAGTCCGCCGGCAAGGACCCACACACCGGCCTTGGCGAACTGCAACGTCAGCCCGGCAAGCACCAGTATCAGCAGGGCGTCGATTTCCATGTCGAATCGCGCACCGAATCGCGATTCCTGGCCGCGTCTGCGCGCGACCGCCCCGTCCACGCCGTCGAGAATCAACACGGCGATCGCGACAGCCAGCGCGATCCAGGCAAGACCGGGCGTTGCGCGTTCCCCGAACAAACCGATGAGAAGTGCTGTCAGGGCCGCACGGTCGAGAGTGATCCGATTGGCCGCTCCGAAGGACGGTGCGGCCAGGCGCCTGCGCGCGAGCACGATCACGACTGCACCAATAAACGCAAATCCGACAAGTACTTTGACGGGATATGCGGCGCCGAGTTGAAAACGATCTGCGGCGAGAATCGAGGCACAGGCGAGAGTGGCGAACAGGAACAGGACACTCGCCGCGGGCGTGGACATGGTTGCGCCGCTGAACGCTTTGGGCCGCGCGTTCACGCCAGGCGGCCAGGAGAAGCGAAAATTCGCTATCGCCGTCCCTTCGGTTGATCGATTGAGGAGAATATCGAGCCATATTTGACGAAATCGATCAAGCGAAGGGGCGGATGAGAGCGGATTTGCAGCCGCGAATTCCTTCGGCGCAGGCTCCTGGCATCTGGTGCCGCGCCGCAGGCGACGCAAAACCGCGTCGCCGAAGACTGCTGAATGGGGAGCAAGACCGCCTCGCAAGACCTGATTGGCGGAAGACCGCCTCGCAAGGCCTGATTGACCGGCTACGCATCGCGGCAGGCTTGCATGTCAAACATCGTCCTGCAAGTATTGCCTGAACCGCCGCCAGCCGATAATCCCGTATGCCCAAGACCTGCGACGACGCGCGTGCGTTCTGGGTCACGGCGCCAGGAAAGGGCGAAATCCGCGGGGAGGTCCTCCCCGAACCGAAGCCGGGCGACATCGCCGTCAACACGCTCTACAGCGGAGTCAGCCGCGGCACCGAGGCGTTGGTGTTCAACGGTCGCGTCCCGGCCGCCGAATACGCGCGAATGCGCGCGCCGTTCCAGTCCGGCGACTTCCCCGCACCCGTCAAGTACGGCTACGCCAACGTCGGAACCGTGAGCGAGGGACCGGCAGCGCTCGTCGGCCGCAACGTGTTCTGTCTCTACCCGCATCAGACGCGTTATATCGTGCCGGCCGACGCCGTTCATGTGCTGCCCGAGGGTCTGCCGCCGGCGCGTACCGTACTCGCGGCCAACCTGCAGACCGCCGTCAACGGACTCTGGGACGCAGCGCCCAGGATCGGCGACCGCGTTTGCGTCATCGGCGCGGGCACGGTCGGCTGCCTCGCTGCCTGGCTCGCGGCACGCATCTGCGGCTGCCGCGTTGAACTCGTCGACATCGACCCGGCGAAGGCGTCGGTCGCCGCGAGCCTCGGCGTTGCGTTCCGCTCGCCTGCGGGTGCACAACCGGAAGCCGATGTCGTCGTTCATGCGAGCGGCAACCCGGAGGGTCTTTCAACGGCGCTAGAGATCGCGGGCTTCGAGGCCACCATCGTGGAGCTGAGCTGGTACGGGGACCGGCCGGCCGCGCTCAGGCTCGGCGAACGCTTTCACAGCCGGAGACTGACGCTCAAGTCGTCGCAGGTCGGCTCTATTTCACCGGCGCAACGTGCACGCTGGACCGGCAAACGGCAGATGAACCTGGTCTTCGAGCTGCTCGGCGATCCGGACCTTGATGCATTGATCTCGGGAGAGGACAGCTTTGAAGATCTGCCGAGCGTACTTGCGCGTCTGGCCGCCCGGCCCGGCGGCGCAATGTGCCATCGCATCGTCTATGAGTGAGGCGGTGGTGTTCTCGATCATCGCGTCGTTCACGCCGGACGCGGCGGTGCGCTCCGCCAGCGCGTCGTTCATGCCGAAGGCCGCAGCACACCCTGCAGTCGCGTCGTTCCGGCCGGGGCGGCGGCGCGCTCCGCCATCGCATCGTCCACGTTTGAGGTAGCGTCATGTACACAGTCTCGGTCCGCGATCACTTCATGATCGCCCACAGCTTCGAAGGCGAGGTGTTTGGCCCGGCACAGCAATTGCATGGCGCGACCTACGTGGTCGATGTCGAGTTTCGGCGTCCCGAGCTCGATTCGGACGGCGTCGTCGTCGATATCGGACTCGCGGGCGAGGCCCTGAAGGACATTCTCGCGCAGCTCAACTTCCGCAATCTAGACGACGAGGAAGCGTTCGAGGGCCGGAACACGACGACGGAGTTCCTCGCCGCCGTCATCTTCGAGCGGTTCCGTGACCGTATCGCAGGCGGCGCGCTCGGCGAGAACGCCCGGCAGATCGCCTCGATGCGGGTCACGCTGCACGAATCGCACGTCGCCTGGGCCGCGTACGAAAACAAGGTAGAGGTTTAGCAACCCGTGGCGAAAGCCCCGCTGCATTTCATCGCCGCCGCGTGACCTCCGTCGACTTCATCGTACCGGGCGACATAAGGACGCTGACCGGCGGCTACATCTACGACCGCCGCGTCGTGGAGGGACTCAGAACACTGGGCTGGACGACATCCGTGCATTCGCTCGACACGAGCTTCCCGATGCCGACCCGCAGCGCCGTGAACCAGGCCCGAAGCGTGGTCGCGGGCATCCCGAGCGGCCGTCACGTCGTCATCGACGGTCTCGCGCTTGGCGGCAGTGCCGCCATTCTGCGCCCGGCCGCAGACCGGCTTCGGCTCTGCGCTCTCGTGCACCACCCTCTGGCGCTCGAGACCGGCCTCGACGCTTTGCAGGCAGCCGCCCTGAAGAACGCGGAAACCGAGTCCCTCGCGGCCGTGAGTCACGTCATCGTCACGAGCCGGTGGACCCGGAGTGCGCTGGCCGGCTACGGCGTCGGCGCGGACCGGATCACGGTCGTGGAGCCCGGCGTTGACCCCGCACCGCCGCGGCGTCCGTCGAGCGGCACGACGCTGCGGCTGCTTTGCGTCGGGTCGCTGACCGCCCGCAAGGGTCACGCCACGCTGTTCGACGCGCTCGGGCAGTTGGCCGACAGGGACTGGCGGCTCGTGTGTGCCGGCAGCCTGACCAGGGACCCGGCGCTCGCCGCCGGTCTCCGGGCGCGGATCGAGCGGCTTGGCCTCAGAGATCGGATCGTTTTCCCCGGCGAACTCGGTCCCGAAGAGCTTGCCGCGCAGTACGCGAACTGCGATTTGTTCGTTCTTGCGTCCGCGCTCGAGGGCTTTGGCATGGTGCTGACCGAAGCACTGGCCCGGGGCATCCCGATCGTTGCGACCACGGCGGGCGCAATACCCGACACGGTCGCGCCCGGGGCGGGCATCCTCGTGCCGCCGGGTGACAGCGCGGCACTGGCACGGGCACTGGCGAGCGTCATGGATGATCGAAGCGTGCTCGCCGGACTCTGCGAAGCAGCACTTGCTGCGCGCACGGCGCTACCGGATTGGGACCGGACGGTCGAACGATTCGCCGCGGCGCTCGCGGGAGTTGCACGGTCGTGAGCGGCTTCGCGCCCGATTGGCTGGCCGCGCGGGAACCGGCCGACGCGAGGTCGTGGGCTGCCGCGCTTGCGAGGCTGGCTCGAATATGAGCGGCTTCGCGCCGAAATGGCTGGCCGCACGGGAGCCAGTCGATGCGAGGTCGCGGGCCGTGGCGCTCGTGGATTCGCTGCGCAAGCGGCTTGGTGACTACGAGACTCTCGCGGCAGTCGATCTCGGCAGCGGTACCGGCGCGAACTTTCGCTATCTCGCGCCGCGGCTCGGCGGCCGGCAGCGCTGGCAGCTCGTCGACGACGATCCCCGGGTGCTCGCGACGACCACTGGATTCACACGTGCCTGGGCCGAGGAACTGGGCGCGCAGTTCACCGAAACCGCGGACGGTTTCACCGTAAGCGGCGAGTCGTTTCAATGCCGCGCTGAGTTCATCAGAGCAAACCTTGCGGCCGATCCTGCGAATCTCGTCTGGCCCGAATCGGCGCTCGTCACCTGCTCCGCCCTTCTCGATCTCGTGTCGGAGTCATGGCTGCGCGGCGTCGCGGCCCGGTCGCGCGATTCCAAGGCGACACTGCTCTTTGCACTGACTTATGACGGCCGGATCCAATTGAACCCCGAGGATGCGGGCGACGCGCATGTCCGTACGCTCGTCAACCGCCACCAACGCAGCGACAAGGGCTTCGGACCTGCACTCGGGCCCGCGGCGCCGGACGCGGCAGCGACGATCCTCTCCGAGTTCGGCTACCGCGTGGTTCGCGAGCGCAGCGACTGGCGTCTCGGCGACGATGAGCAGCAGCTTCACGCAATGCTGCTCGATGGCTGGTTCGAAGCGGCGCTCGACATGGACGACGGCGACGATGGCGCGCTTTCGCGCTGGCGCCAAAGACGCCGCGCGGCGCTCGCCGCGTCAGGCTCCGGGATTCTCGTCGGCCACGAAGACCTGCTCGCCTACGTCCGAGGCAGGTAAGCGGCCGGCTCAAACGATCCGACTGAGCTGCTCTTGCTGTTGCGTAGCGCCGCGCGGCGGCGAAGCCCCGGCCCCGAGATCGCAGTCGAAGAGCACATCGTCTCCCATCGAAAACACGCGATGCGCAGGCCGCAGGCATTCGGCCATCTCGTCGCATCCCGGCAGGCGGAGACCCGGAGTTCCGGCGCCGGTGACGAGCGGCGCGATCGCAATCTGCAGGCGGTCGAGCAGGCCGGCCTCGAGGAATCGCGATACCGTCCTGCCGCCGCCCTCGACGAACACCGCGGCCAGACCGCGCTCGGCAAAACGCGCGAGCAGCGCTTCGAGATCGAGTCGCCCGGCGTCGACCGGTACCCCGATGACCTCGGCAAGGCCGCACGACTCCGCTCCATTTGCGGCTCCTTGCTCGTCGCAAATCAGTATCGTCTCGGCCTGGCCGTCCGAAAACACCCCGTAGCGCGCATCGAGCCTGCGCGAAGGATCGAGGACGACGCGAACGGGATTCGCGCCTTCTACCAGCCGCGTCGTCAACCGCGGGTCGTCGCTGGCGATCGTGCCGGCGCCGACGACGATGGCGTCGCACAGCGCCCGCATCCGGTGCAGGTGCACTATGTTGGCCGGACCCGTCACGAAGTTGGAGTCTCCGGAGTCCGTCGCAATGTAGCCGTCGAGGCTCTGGCCGAGATGACCGACGGTCAGCGGCGACTCCGGCCGCGCATTGCATACGGGCAGGTAAAGATCGAGCAGCGCTGCCGCCTCGGCAGGGACCGAAGCTCCACGCGCCCAGCGGCCGCCCGAGTCCCGGACGAGCAGCCCCCCACCGGCGTCGATGTGCGGGTCGCGGACCGAATTCGCGGCAGGTTCTGCAGCATCCGGGCCTGGAGCGAAGCCGTCCTCGTCCCGAGTCCGCCTTGCCGCCTCGAGCAACGCGCGCCAGGCGGCGTCGGCCTGCACGACTCCCTGCCGGATTGCACTTCCTGGCTCGGCGGGCAACTTCTCGGACAAGGCTCCGCTCCTCCAGCGAATATCGGTGGATCAACGCGCGCGCGCGGCGGTTTCGCCCCATTCAGTCGCGCAACCGCGCCACCCCCGGCGCTGCGCGCCGGTCAGCCGCGGGCCAGCAGCGGGCGGCGATAGCGAATTTTCGCGTTCGCGACTTCCTGCGGCGCGGGCTTACATGGAAGCATCTTCCTCCCTCAATGTCAGCGCGCCGTTTACCGCCGCGAAAACTCCTAGTGCCGAATCTGGGTCGCGACCTGGTCCAGCTCGGTCTCCGTACAGGAACCGCGTTCGGCGATGATCGTCGGGTTGTTCGTGATCTGCAGGATACGCGGATGCATGACCCAGGGCTCCACGAGCACCTCCGGATCGTCCACGGTCACTTCATAGAGCAGCTCGTTGCCGGTCCTCGTGAACCGCTCGATGAGCCGCATCTGGTCGGAATGGAAGAAGCCGCCGCGCCCGAACCAGGTCTCGTCGGTGAACCCGACCGACTCGAGCACGAGCGTGTCGCCGTCCCAGCTTGCAACCGGAACGCCATAGTAGCGATAGGCATAGATGTCGTCGGGAGCGTGCTCGGTCTTGTCGAATCCGATCACTCGGCATAGCCCCCGCCGCCGTCCAGACCGCCCCGGTACAGCATCGTGATGTGACTGTCCGTGTGGAATATCCGCGCGGGCGGCCCGGGGCGCGGCAGGCCGAGTGGCAGGCAGGTCATGTCGGGATCGTAGAGGTTGGTCCACTGATCGAGTTCCTGAACCCGGTTCCAGTGCTCGGGCTTGTACAAGGGTTGATTCATGTCGAGCCGCGACGACGCCATGAACACGAAATCCGCGCTCTGATTGGTCCACTCCATGCAGTTGTCCTGGAATGGGCTGCAGCGCCGGAACATCCCGCCCGGAACGCGTTGCGGCCCGCCGCCGACTCCCCGCCAGGAGCCTGACAGATCGGGTTTGCCGTTAGCGTGCCTCGGCGTCTCAGCCAGAGCCGCATCAGGATCGGGCCCGCCGCCGAACTGCGCCTGCGCTGAAGTCGCGACAACGCAGAGGAACATCGCCGCGATCGCCGGGACCGCAGCTCCAACCCTCCGGCGCGACGTCTCCAAGCCATCCTGTGCGAAGACCCTCGCAGCAGTCGCCGGATAACGTGTCCCGATTCGCTTTGTATTCTTCATGGTCCGAACTCCGTCAGTTCGCGTTCTTCATGGTTGGAACTCCGTCAGTTCCCGGCGGCCGCCGCCCGGACGCTGTCCGGTACGGGCACCACCACGTACACCTGGCCGACCTCCGTCAACGTCGTCTCGAGCTCGCGCACGACCTCGCCGTTCAGGCGTTCGACGATCGTGCCGGCGTACAGCGCTTCGATCCGGTGCAGCGGGTTGTTGAAATCCTGGAAGTTCCCGTAGAGGAACTCCGTCGTGTTATCGCCGTACGTGACGACCACGCTTTCGGGCAGGAAGGTCTCGTCGAGCGTGGCGGTCGCCGTGGCTCCGGCGATGCCGGGGAGCGGGAACGTGAGCACCGCCCGGTCAGCCTGCCACTCCAGAGTCGTCATCGATTCCACACCTGCGGCGGCCTGCTCGTCGAGCAATTCGGCCGGGTTGAAGGCAAACGATTCGGAGACCGGCACACTCGCCGCGGCGGCGATGGCCGACTTCGGCGCACCATGGGGGCTGGCCCACAGCCGGATCAGCCGTTCCTCGAGCGCGGCGGGCCGCGGGGTGGCAGTGCCGTCGCCGGGGATGAGTTCGGCGCCGGGGGTGTCCTCGTCCCAGGAGTAGTCCCCGCTGATCGTTTCGATGTTGGAGTACGACTGCCCGTCGGGCAGCGTGCAGTCGATCTGCGTACGGTAGCCCGGGATCCGGTAATTGGCGCTGATGCGGTAGCCGGTCAGCGAGCAGGCTTGTCCGTCGATCTGAACGGTGCCTTCGGCCTGGTATTCGAGCGTCGCGACGAGTTCGGGTTCGGCCTGGCCGCGCAGCATCCCCATGTGCCAGGCCCAATTGAAGAGGGTCGCCTTGAGATCCCGGGCGCCGGGTTCCGGAGTATACGCAGGCGGCCTGCCGAAGAACTGCGCGGCGGCCGGCAGCGCGACACCCATCGCAACGGCTATGGCGAACGCTGCTGTGATGATCGATCGTCGAGGTGACATCGCAATCCCCCTTGTGTGGCAATAGGCAGCGCGTGGCGGTACCCCCGCGCGGCAGAGCAGGGCTGTTTTCTGCGGTTAGTTCGGACGGTCGCGGAAGAACAGTTCGATTGCGCGGTCGCCGAGTTCGAGCGTTCGGATGAACCCGGCGGGGTTCCCGTTTCTCGCCGGAAGAATCGTGATCTTGAGGATCTGGCCCGGGGTCATCGAGTCCCTGTTGACGCCCGCCCGGCCCAGCACCTGCGTGGAGGCTGTCGTCAGGGTCCACTCTGTTGAACTGCCGTCTTCGTTCGGCACCTCGAGCAGGAGGTTCGCATGCGGATTGCGATAGTTCAATTTCGTGAGCCGGCCTTCGAGGACCACTTCGGTATTGAGGTCATACACGCTCGCCACGGCATGATGAGCCGGCAGTTTGGCTGCGACCATGAGGAATCCGCTCATCACGACCAACTGAATCGCATGTTTTTTCATCGTTGCCCTTCCCCCGTTGACTTTGTATTGCGCCTTTCTTTCTTGTCCTTGTAGAGCTTGTAGTCGATGCTGTCAACGAGCGCCTGCCAGCTTGCCTCGAGAACATTCGTCGAGACGCCGACCGTGCCCCACTTGCCGCGGGAATCGCCCGACTCGATGAGCACCCGGACTGTTGCCTGCGTGCCGGCCCGGCCGCCGAGTACCCTGACCTTGTAGTCGAGCAGCTCCAGCTCGTTGAGTTCGGGATAGAACGGTGTCAGGGCCTTGCGCAGCGCCCGGTCGAGCGCGTTGAGCGGGCCGTTGCCCTGAGCAACGGTATGCTCGATCCTGCCGTCCGGCCCCTCGATCCGCACGGTCGCCTCCGACAGGGCCGGCTCGCCGTCCTTGAGCTTCTCGTCGCTGACCCGGAAGCTCATCAGGCGGAAGTGATGCACGCGCGCTCCGCCGAGCGCTTCCTGGATTAGCAGCTCGAACGACGCATCGGCGCCTTCGTACTGGTAGCCGGCATTCTCAAGTTGCTTGACCTTCTCAAGCACGGTCTTGACGGCAGGATTGCTGTAATCGATATCGAACCCGAACTGCCTGGCCTTGTAGATGACGTTGCTGCGTCCTGACAGGTCCGAGACGAGCACGCGCTGCGTGTTGCCGATGAGTTCGGGAGCGATGTGCTCGTAGGTTTCGCTGTTCTTCTGCACGGCGGCCACGTGCAATCCGCCCTTGTGGGCGAATGCGCTTGCACCGACGTAGGCCTGACGCTTGAAGGGCTCGATGTTCGCGAGTTCATAGACGACGCCGGACACGTGCGGCAGCAGCTTCAACTGCTCGGGACTGACGCACTGAAGGCCGAGCTTGAGCTGCAGGTTCGGGATCACGGAGCAGAGATTCGCGTTGCCGCAGCGTTCGCCGAAGCCGTTGATCGTGCCCTGCACCTGCGTCGCGCCGGCTTCGACGGCCGCAAGCGAGTTGGCGACCGCGAGTTCGCAGTCGTTGTGGCAATGGATGCCGAGCGCATTCTCCCCGAGCGTCGCGACCGCCCCGACGGCCTCGCGAATCTCGTGCGGCATGCTGCCCCCGCGCGTGTCGCAGAGCACCAGCACGTCCGCTCCCGCGTCTGCCGCCGCCTTGAGACACTTGAGCGTGTATTTGGGATCGGCCTTGTAGCCGTCGAAAAAGTGTTCGGCATCGAAAATCACTTCGTCGACGCGCCGCTTCAGGTAGGCGATCGACTCGCCGATGATGTCGAGGTTCTCATCCCGGGAGATGCGCAGGTCGTCGCGCACGTGCAGGTCCCAGGTCTTGCCGACGATCGTGACGACGGGGGTTTGCGCCTTCAGCAATTGGCGCAGGTTGAGGTCGTCCTCGACCGCCGTGCCGGCCCTGCGCGTCGAACCGAAGGCCGCCACCTTCGCGTGTTGGAGATTGAGTTCCCTTACGGCGGGGAAGAACTCCTGGTCGCGCGGGTTGGAGCCCGGCCAGCCGCCTTCGATGTAGCCGATTCCGCAGGCATCGAGTTCCTCGGCGATGCGCAGCTTGTCCTCGAGCGTGAATGCGACATCCTCGGACTGGCAGCCGTCGCGCAGCGTCGTGTCGTAAAGAGCGATTCGGCTCATTGGGTCGCAGCGGGCCACCCGTCGCCCGCTCCTCGTGCTCGTGGGGGCGCAATGTTACCACCCGGCGTGACTGTGCGGCCGCAGCAGCCCGTGGCAGAAATCCCGCGGCATGGGGCGAAACACCTCGTCAGCCGGGCACCTCGTCGGTCTCGGTGCGACGCGGGACCTTTGCCACGGACCGCTGGAACGGTTCGCGCCGGGCCGAACCGTCACACCGCCCCGCGAGCGGGATCGCTGCCGCGCCGGGGCGGTCAGCCCTTGTCGATGATGCCGAGCGGCGTCTCGCCAAGCTCGACGAGCAGGGTGCGCAGGCGCTCGCGAAGGTAGTTCAGGTAGCGGCCGCCGCGATCGGCGTCGGCGCTCGCCGCGTCGCCGCAGACGCCGGCCGGGTGCAGGTCCTCGCTCATCCACGCGAAACCGGCCGGTTTTTCGGCGCCGAGCACGACGTTGCGGTCGGCAAGCGCTTCGGGCAGGCCGGCGAAATTGTCCAGGGCATCTCGGCGTACGAGGTCCGGGCGCAAATGCAGCATCAGGGAGGTCTCGATCTCGCCGCCGTGCACGCCGTGCAGAATCTCCCGTTCGTCGAAGAGCCCGGCAGGCATGCCGAAGGAAAAGTAGTTGGCGCGAACGACGAGCATCGCGAGTTCCGCGCGCAGCCGCATGGCCGCGAGATCGACGAGCGCCTTCTGGCCGCCGTGGCTGTTGAGGATCACGAGTTTGCGGATCCCGGCGCGCGCTACGCTTCGGCCGATATCTAACCAGGAGGCGGCCAGAATTTGCGCATCGATGCTGAGCGTGCCTGGAAAATTCGTATGTTCGACGCTGTCGCCGACGACGAAGCCGGGCAGCACGAGCACCGTCGGCGGTGTCGGCAGGCCGTCGAGCGCCGCCCGGACGATGCCGTCGGCGATCACGGCGTCCGTCGAGAGCGGCAGATGCGGCCCGTGCTGCTCGATCGCCGAAACCGGTAACAGAGCGATAGTCGTTTCGGCATCGACGGCTCCGAAGTCCGTCGTCGCCAGGTTCTGCCAGTCGCCGCTTTTCAAGCCCTGAATCCCTGCATCGTCAACCGCTGTCCCACTTTGCGCGCAGTCGTGTTCCCGCGCGGTTTCACGTCGTGGACCGTCGCGCGAGTCTGCCGTCACCGACCGCCACGGCAACCCGGTCTGCTGCGTCCCCGGAGCTGTCGCGCCGACCTGGCATCAACGCCTGCGCAGGCGGTCCGCAAGCCCGAGTCGCAGGGCGAATTCAAGCGCTCGCGGCCGAAACGTCAGCCCGGCATGTCGCCGGTGTCCCTGGCGGGTCCGCAATAACGACGCTCGCCGCGTGTCGTCGTCGTTGGTCACAGGCCCGCTACCATTGTACGATTCGGGCGAGTCGGGGATACACCGGGAACAAAATATGAATACATCGAAATCCTGGATCTTGCGGTACGCGGCGGCCGTCTTACTGTCGGGCCTTGCGGCTGTCTCGACGGCGCAGGTCGTGCAACCGGAGAGCGTTGGCCTCTCGTCGGAACGACTGCAAAGAATCAACGAACTGGTCGACCGGTATGTCGAGCAGGGCGACATCACAGGCGCCGTAACGCTCGTGGGGCGCAACGGCCAGATCGCGCACCTTCAAGCGCAGGGAGTCATGGACATCGAATCCCGGACTCCGATGCGCAGCGATACGATCTTCCGGATCGCATCGATGTCAAAGCCTGTCGCCGGCGTCGCGATCATGATCCTCGTCGAGGAAGGCAAGGTTCGCCTGCGCGATCCCGTGTCGCGCTTTCTGCCGTCGTTCGAGGGCACCGAGGTCGGCAAGCGTTCGGGAGACGCCCGGCCCGGCGGAGGCTATGGCGGCTTCGGCGGGCCGCCGCCGGAGTTCTACACGGTCCCGGCGGACAGGGAAGTCACGGTGCGCGACCTGCTCACGCACACTTCCGGCGTTTTGAGCGGTCCCATGGGCAACAGCGTCGGCCGCGACATGATGACCACGCGTCACGATGTCGGCCTCGCGTGGGTCGACGAGCTCGGCGCGGCGCCGCTCGAGTTCCAGCCCGGTGCCCGCTGGGCCTACAGCGCGCTGGCAGGGTTCGATGTCCTGAGCCGCATCGTCGAAGTCGTCTCCGGCCAACGCTTCGAGGAGTTTCTCCAGGCGCGGATCTTCGGGCCGCTCGGCATCGAGGATGCGACCTTCTGGCCTAGCCCCGCACAGCGCGAGCGCCTTGTGAACTCGTATTCGCGAACCGACGACGGTCTCGAGCCGCGCGAGAACCCCGACAGCATGTCCGGTCCGAACTACTCCTCCGGCGCCGGCGGTCTCATGACCACGGCTTCGGACTACGGGCGCTTCGCGATGATGCTCGCCAACGGCGGTGAACTTGACGGCGTGCGGATCCTGAGCCCGAGATCCGTGCAACTCATGGGCTCGGCATACATCCCCGACAGCCTGCCCGGCCGACCGGCCGGTGAGGGCTACGGGCTCAGCGTACGCGTCGTCACCGACCCCGTGGCCCGCGATACCTACCTGACAAAGGGCAGCTTCGGCTGGAGCGGCGCCTACGGCACGCATTTCTGGGTCGATCCCACCGAGAATCTCGTCGGCGTGCTCATGATCCAGACACCGGTTCGCGGCATGCGGCCCGAATTCGAGGACGCGGTCATGCAGTCCGTCGTGGCCCAGGAGCCAGCGCGTTAGGAAGTCGCGAAAGCGAGGACGTGCGATTCCTTCGGCTCCCGTTCGGGGAGCGTACAGATCGAGTTGCCGGCGGGCCCGCTCTCGACGGGGCGCGCTGCGGCGTCCGTCGCGCGCCTTTCGTGTCGGATTGCCCTTGCGCGGCCGTGTTCCCTTCCGGTCGGGTCTGATTCCTGCAGCAGGACGGGAGACGAGGTGAATTCATGACCGCCAGCAACGAACCCGCCCAAAGCGAACTCGAGTCACTCGAACTGCCGTCCATGGCGCCGGGCAGCGTGCTCCGGAAATTCGGGCCGGGCATGATCCTCATGATGACCGGCATTGGCACGAGTCATCTCGTCACCGCGCCCGCGGCCGGCGGGCGCTTCGAATACGCGCTGCTGTGGTGCATTCCGATCGCCTACATCTTCAAGTACTACGGCTTCGAGATGGCGTTCAGGTTCACGCACGCAACCGGACGCAGCATCGTCGACGCGTACGCAACGGCATGGAAGAAGTTGCCGGTCTGGTACGTGCTGATCACTACGGTGATCCAGGCGGCGGTCGGGCAGGCCGGGAGGCTCATCGCTGCGGCCGCCGTGGTGCTCTACTTTTTCAACCAATATCTCGGTGTGGATATTCCGGGGCTAGACAATGATCGGGAACTTGCCCTGTACGCCCTGATCCTCGCCGTGATGTCCGTCACGATCATCCTGCGCGGCAAATTCGCGGCCGTGGAGATCGCCACGAAGGTCGCTGCGGGGGTGCTCGTCGCATCGATAATCGTGGTGTATTTCGTGCAGCCGGCTCCAGCGAGCGAATTCGTGCACTTCTTCGAACTCGATGCGCCCGAGGGCTCATGGCTCATCATCGCATCGTTTCTCGGGCTATTGCCGACCGGCATAGACGTCTCGCTGCAGGCGTCCGAATGGGGCAAGGCCAAGAAGGTGGGAATGGGGCGGATCCGCCCGGCGCTTGAAAACCTGGGCCTGGCGAAGCCTTTCGACCCCTTCGCCCAGGGCGGCCACGACCTCGCAGTGGATACGGAGCGGCTTCCGGGCCATGCCCGGGAGTACTGCCGCCGCTGGTTCCGCATCGGGCTGCTGGATTTCGGCGTCGGCCACGTGATTTCCTTTCTGCTTGCCACGATCTTTCTGATGCTCGCTGCAGTCTGGCTCTATCCGAGCGATGTCGAGGGCAACGCGGTCATGGGCGAGATTGCGCGCATCTTCACCGACAGCGTGGGTCCGGAGATGATGATCGTCTTCCTCGCGGGCGCGCTGGCCGCCACGTATTCCACGGCGTTCAACTATTTCGACGGCCGCGCGCGCCTCGTCGGCGCCTGCTGCCGAAATCTCTTCCGGGGCACCGCGTCGCTGCCGGGAACCGCAAAAGACGAACTGGGCTCCGAACACCGCCGGCGCTGGTACTCCGAATACAACCTCTATCGCGCCGCGATGATGTTCTCGTTGATCTCTTCGGTCGCGATAATCGGCGGCGTGCCGCGGCCGGTCTACCTCGTGCTCATCGCGTCGGCGCTCGCCTATTTCGTCGCGCCGGTGATCTTCTTCCTTAACCTCTACTATTGCTTCAAGGTGATCCCGAAGCACGACCGCATGTTCTATCCATCGACATTCGCGACCTGGTTCGGCTGGACCAGCCTGGTGGTGTTCACCGGCATGTGCCTGGTCCTGATACTGCAGCGCATCTTCGGGATCGCGCTCGTCGGAGCTTGACCCAACACCTGACCCCCGACGTCCCACTTCCAATCGATCATCGCCACAGTACGCGCGTCGCTGTTGGACAGGATTCAGGTCTTGTTCCTGATCGTCGGGTTGGGTCTGCCATCGTATCGAGCGCAACCGCGGCCGAAGCACGGCCGCTGCCGACGTTGTCGCCTTTCACGCAGCGGAGTCTGCGCCGTCTGAATCCCGTGCTACGATGCGCGATCCGATTGTCAGCCGATCCGCGAGGCCTGCCGAAGTGACAGCTCTGACGAGGTTCGCGACCCCCACTGCTTCTGGCTGCCGGCGGTAGTGCGGCGCAACCGCCTGCCCGCTGCGTCAACCCGACCGCGCCGGTCGAATTCGCGTGGCGCGGCGTGGCCTATCGCGTCGTACCCAATGCGGACGCGCTGGTCCATCCATGGAGCATCGGGTTCCTGCCCGACAACGGCACGCTGCTCGTCTACGAGCACGCCGGCAGGATGCGCATGATCCGAGACGGCGCGTTGCTCCCCGACCCGGTCTGGGAAGCACCGCTCGCGCCCGACGGCGTGCGGGCCGGTTCCAACAATACGCGGCTGCACGCGCTGGCCGTGCATCCCGGTTTCGCCGGGAACGGTCTCGTTTACATGTCGCACGTCAAATGGGGGGAGCTCGGTACGACGCTCGCCATATCGAGGGGGCGTCTCGACGGCGAAACGCTCGTCGATGTGGAAGAGGTATTTGTCGCCGATGCCTGGGAAACGGGCGGCAATCTCGGCGGCCGGATCATGTTCGCGCCGGATGAAACGCTCTACATCACCGTGGGCGACCGCGACCGCCTTTGCTGCATAGGCGAGGACGACCCAAGCCTGCGCATCAAGGCACAGAGCCTCGAGAACCACGTCGGCAAGACGCTCAGGATTCGCGACGACGGCAGCGTGCCCGAGGACAACCCGTTCGTCGGCAGGGACGA